>NZ_JBJMAB010000036.1:0-98317 GCF_045799175.1 Streptomyces sp. VTCC 41912 | reverse complement strand
GTGACCGCCAAGGACCTGGGCACGGGCAAGGAGCAGAAGATGACCGTCACCGGCGGCTCCTCGCTGCCGAAGGACGAGGTCAACCGGATGCGTGAGGAGGCCGAGCGGTACGCGGAGGAGGACCACAAGCGCCGCGAGGCCGCCGAGACCCGCAACCAGGGCGAGCAGCTGGTCTACCAGACCGAGAAGTTCCTCAAGGACAACGAGGACAAGGTGCCCGCCGAGGTCAAGACCGAGGTCGAGTCCGCCGTCGGCGAGCTGAAGGAGAAGCTCAAGGGCGAGGACACCGCCGAGATCAAGACCGCCTCCGAGAAGGTCGCGGCCGTCTCCCAGAAGCTGGGCCAGGCCATGTACGCCGACGCCCAGGCGGCCCAGGGCGCGGCCGGTGCCGAGGGTGCCGCCGGCGGCCAGCAGGCCAAGGCCGAGGACGACGTCGTCGACGCCGAGATCGTCGACGACGAGAAGCCGAAGAAGGACGGTGCGGCGTGACGGAGGAGACCCCGGGCTTCGACGAGAAGCCCGACGTCCCTTCCGATGCCGCTTCCGAAGACGCGGCGCAGGCCGAGTCCGCCGACAAGGCGGGCTCGGCCCCGGCCGGGGACGTCCAGGACGTTGCGCTCCAGGCCCAGTTGGACCAGGTGCGCACCGCGCTCAACGAGCGCACCGCCGACCTCCAGCGGCTCCAGGCGGAGTACCAGAACTACCGCCGCCGGGTGGAGCGCGACCGGGTGACGGTCAAGGAGATCGCCGCGGCGAACCTGCTGTCCGAGGTGCTGCCGGTGCTCGACGACATCGGTCGGGCCCGGGACCACAGCGAGCTGGTCGGCGGCTTCAAGTCGGTCGCCGAGTCGCTGGAGACCGTGGTCGCCAAGCTCGGTCTGCAGCAGTTCGGCAAGGAGGGCGAGCCCTTCGACCCGACGATCCACGAAGCCCTGATGCACTCGTACGCGCCCGACGTCACGGAGACGACATGCGTCGCCATCCTGCAGCCCGGGTATCGCATCGGTGAGCGCACGATCCGCCCCGCGCGGGTCGCGGTGGCCGAGCCGCAGCCGGGCGCGCAGAACGCCAAGTCCTCCTCGGAGGAGGAGGCCAAGGGCGCCAAGGGCGGCAAGGGAGTCAAGGGTGCCAAGGGTGCCAAGGCTGCGGACAAGGAAAACGGTGGCCCGGACGAGGGCTGACGTACGGGCTGAGCAGGGATCCGCCCGGAAGGAGGGACGTCGAGGATGAGCACCAAGGACTTCGTTGAGAAGGACTACTACAAGGTCCTCGGCGTCCCCAAGGACGCCACCGAGGCGGAGATCAAGAAGGCGTACCGCAAGCTCGCCCGCGAGAACCACCCGGACGCCAACAAGGGCGACGCCAAGGCCGAGGAGCGCTTCAAGGAGATCTCCGAGGCCAACGACGTGCTCGGCGACGCCAAGCGCCGCAAGGAGTACGACGAGGCCCGGGCGCTGTTCGGCAACGGCGGCTTCCGGGCCGGCCCCGGCGGCGGAAGCTTCAACTTCGACCTCGGCGACCTCTTCGGAGGCGCCGGGGGCGCGGGCGGAACCGCCGGGGCCGGCGGCTTCGGCGGCGGGCTCGGGGACGTCTTCGGCGGCCTGTTCAACCGCGGCGGCTCCACCACCACCCGTACGCAGCCGCGCCGCGGCCAGGACATCGAGTCCGAGGTGACGCTCAGCTTCACCGAGGCGGTCGACGGGGCCACGGTCCCGCTGCGGATGTCCAGCCAGGCGCCCTGCAAGGCGTGTTCCGGCACCGGCGACAAGAACGGCACCCCCCGGGTCTGCCCGACCTGCGTCGGAACCGGCCAGGTCAGCCGGGGCGGGGGCGGTGGGTTCTCGCTCACCGACCCGTGCGCCGACTGCAAGGGCCGCGGCCTGATCGCGCAGCAGCCCTGCGAGGTCTGCAAGGGCAGCGGGCGCGCGTCCAGCGCCCGCACGATGCAGGTCCGCATCCCCGCGGGCGTCTCGGACGGGCAGCGCATCCGGCTGCGCGGCAAGGGCGCCCCGGGCGAGCACGGCGGCCCGGCCGGTGACCTCTACGTGGTCGTCCACGTCGACGCCCACCCGGTCTTCGGCCGCAAGGACGACAACCTCACCGTCACGGTGCCGGTCACCTTCCCGGAGGCCGCGCTCGGCGGCGAGATCAAGGTGCCGACGCTGGGCGGCCCGCCGGTCACGCTGAAGCTGCCGGCCGGTACTCCCAACGGGCGCACCATGCGGGCCCGCGGCAAGGGCGCGACCCGCAAGGACGGCACCCGCGGTGACCTGCTGGTCACCATAGAGGTGGTCGTTCCCAAGGACCTCGGCGACAAGGCGAAGGAAGCGCTGGAGTCCTATCGCGAGGCGACCGCGGGCCCGGACCCGCGGGCGGAGCTGTTCCAGGCCGCGAAGGGAGCATGAGATGGACAGCCGGGGCGGGCAGCGTCGTAACCCCTATGAACTGACCGACGAATCGCCGGTGTACGTCATCTCCGTCGCGGCCCAACTCTCCGGCCTGCACCCGCAGACCCTGCGGCAGTACGACCGCCTGGGTCTGGTCTCGCCCGACCGCACCGCCGGCCGGGGCCGGCGCTACTCCGCCCGCGACATCGAACTGCTGCGCACCGTCCAGCAGTTGTCGCAGGAGGAGGGCATCAACCTCGCCGGCATCAAGCGCATCATCGAGCTGGAGAACCAGGTCGCGGCCCTGCAACAGCGGGTCGTCGAGCTGCAGGGCGCCCTGGAGGGCGCGGCCAGCGCGATGCAGCAGCGGGAGGCGGCGGTGCACGCCTCCTACCGCCGCGACCTGGTGCCGTACCAGGACGTGCAGCAGACCAGCGCGTTGGTGGTCTGGCGGCCCAAGCGGCCGTCGGAGTGACGCCGTAGCGGATGCGGCGAAGGGCCGGGGTGGTGCGTCCACCCCGGCCCTTCGTGCGTCGCGGGGCCGACGGTCGCCGGTGCGCCGGGCCGTGCGGTCCCGGCGGTCAGCAGCCGTTGTAGCCGGCCGTGGGCATCGACAGTCGGCGGTGCACCTGCGACTTCATCGCGAGGGTGTAGACCGGCTCGTCCAGGTCGGCGGTCTCCAGGCGGACGCCCGCCGCCGCGCAGCGCGCGCCGAACTCGTCGGCGCCGTCGATGGCGTACTCCAGCGCCCGGCGGTTGGGCGTGACGAACACGTCGACCAGGCCCTCTTCGACGTCGTGCCACAGCGCGCTGTGGTCGGCGCGCAGCTGGTGCAGGCTGAGCTGGCAGGTCAGACGGTAGTCACGGGCCGCCGCCCACTGCTTGCACATGGCGTGCTGGCTGCGGTCATCGACCAGGAACGGATCCTCGTCCAGCTCGGACAGCGGCATCAGGCAGGCGATCGCCGTCACTCGGACCGAGTTCATCGTGCCCTCCGGGGCGTGGCGACTGTGGGGGCGACGATACCCCCGCCGAGGGCCCGGGGTGGAGGGGCTGCGCCGGGCGGCGAGGCGTATCCGCAGGCGTGGCAGATCTTCCAGCCGTCCTGGTTCACGGCCAACTGGCCGCCGCACCGGGGGCAGTTCTCGGCGGTGGGGCGGGGGCGCACCGTCCGTTTCCCCGGCGGGCGGCGCGGAGTCGTCGTCGTGTTGTCCGATGCCGACGCCATGAGGCCTCCAGCTGCCGTTTTTCCGCCCGGGACGGGCCCGATGCCGCTCGTTGATGTGCGGAGGTGTTCGGTTCCTGCCGTTCTTGAGTACCAGGTGGGTGCGGAGGGGCGGTTCCGGAGGGCGTGGTTTCGGCCAGGTCCAGACCTGTCCGAGTGGGGGGCGCCCGGCGCTCAGGCCCGGCCGAGGGCCCTGGTCACCCCGATCTCGACCATGACGCGGTCAGGGGAACGCGGCGGTGTCGAGGTCGCAGGAGAAGGGGGCGGGGAGGGGGAGGGGTTCGCCGAAGGGGACGGTGGTGTGCCCCAGGTAGTCGTCAGGTGGTCGTCGCCCTTCGGCTCGCTGAAGATCGTGACCGTGGACTTGGCGCGGTCGACGAGAAGACGGAGCGGAACGGCGCCCCGCGCGTAGGCGTGGCGCTCGGCGACACGGTCATTGCGGGGCCTGCTCGACGTCACCCCGGAACCCCTGGGGGTGTCCGGACCGAGGAAGAAGTCCAGGAGGGTTTCCTTGTCCGTGGCCGTCGGCTCGTGTGCCGAAGCCGTCATGCTGCGCCTCCTTGTGGTCGAAGGCGCGTTGCCCGTACGGACTATGCCGAAGGCATATTCGCTGACGTTTCGCTCGCACGAGTGAGCCTTGAGTGGAGTAGACTCAACTTATTGCACGTTGACCAAGGCAGGATTGGATAGGAAGCGCGCGGAGCGCCGCAACGCACGAGGAGGACCAGGCAGACGTGGACGCCGAGCTGACCAACAAGAGCCGGGAGGCGCTGAGCGCCGCCAACGAACGGGCGATCGCCGGCGGGCACGCGGACATGACGTCCGCGCACCTGCTGCTGGCGCTGCTCGCCGGGCAGGACAACGAGAACGTCATGGACCTGCTGGCGGCCGTCGAGGCGGACGCCGCCCCGCTGCGGTCCGGCGCCGAGCGCCAGCTCGCCGGGCTGCCGAGCATCCAGGGTTCGACCGTGGCCCCGCCGCAGCCCGACCGCGAGCTGCTCGCCGTCATCGCCGACGCCGCACAGCGCGCCAAGGAACTGGGCGACGCCTACATCTCCACCGAGCACCTGCTCATCGGCATCGCCGCGAAGGGCGGCCGCACCGGTGAGCTGCTGGAGCAGCAGGGCGCCACCGCCAAGAAGCTGCTGGCCGCCTTCGAGGCCAGCCGCGGCGGGCAGCGGGTGACCACCCCGGACCCGGAGGGCACGTACAAGGCGCTGGAGAAGTTCGGCACGGACTTCACCGCCGCGGCCCGGGAGGGCAAGCTCGACCCGGTCATCGGCCGGGACCAGGAGATCCGCCGGGTGGTGCAGGTGCTCTCCCGCCGGACGAAGAACAACCCGGTGCTGATCGGCGAGCCGGGCGTCGGCAAGACCGCGGTGGTCGAGGGGTTGGCCCAGCGGATCGTCAAGGGCGACGTCCCCGAGTCGCTGCGCGACAAGCGGCTGGTCTCCCTGGACCTGGGCGCGATGGTCGCGGGCGCGAAGTACCGCGGTGAGTTCGAGGAGCGGCTCAAGACCGTCCTCGCCGAGATCAAGTCCAGTGACGGGCAGATCATCACGTTCATCGACGAGCTGCACACCGTCGTCGGCGCGGGCGCCGGCGGCGACTCGGCCATGGACGCGGGCAACATGCTCAAGCCGATGCTGGCCCGCGGCGAGCTGCGGATGGTCGGCGCGACCACCCTCGACGAGTACCGCGAGCGGATCGAGAAGGACCCGGCGCTGGAGCGGCGCTTCCAGCAGGTCCTGGTCGCCGAGCCGACCGTCGAGGACACGGTGGCGATCCTGCGCGGCCTCAAGGGGCGCTACGAGGCGCACCACAAGGTCCAGATCGCCGACTCCGCGCTGGTCGCCGCGGCCACCCTCTCCGACCGCTACATCACCTCCCGCTTCCTGCCCGACAAGGCCATCGACCTGGTCGACGAGGCCGCCTCCCGGCTCCGGATGGAGATCGACTCGTCCCCGGTCGAGATCGACGAGCTCCAGCGCGCGGTGGACCGGCTGAAGATGGAGGAGCTGGCGCTGCGCAACGAGACCGACGCCGGCTCCGTGGCGCGGCTGGAGAAGCTGCGCAAGGACCTCGCCGACAAGGAGGAGGAGCTGCGCGGCCTGACCGCCCGCTGGGAGAAGGAGAAGCAGGGCCTCAACCGCGTCGGCGAGCTGAAGGAGCGCCTCGACGACCTGCGCGGCCAGGCCGAACGCGCCCAGCGCGACGGCGACTTCGACACCGCCTCCAAGCTGCTGTACGGGGAGATCCCGTCCCTGGAGCGGGAGCTGGCCGAGGCGGCGCAGGCGGAGGCCGAGCAGTCGGCGGCCAAGGACGCCGGCGGCGCCAAGGAGCCGATGGTCAAGGAGGAGGTCGGCCCGGACGACATCGCGGACGTGGTCGGCTCCTGGACGGGCATTCCGGCCGGGCGCCTGCTGGAGGGCGAGACCCAGAAGCTGCTGCGCATGGAGGAGGAGCTGGGCAAGCGGCTGATCGGTCAGGGCGAGGCGGTCCGCGCGGTCTCCGACGCGGTGCGCCGCACCCGCGCCGGGATCGCCGACCCGGACCGGCCCACCGGCTCGTTCCTCTTCCTCGGTCCGACCGGCGTCGGCAAGACCGAGCTGGCCAAGGCGCTGGCGGACTTCCTCTTCGACGACGAGCGGGCGATGGTCCGGATCGACATGTCGGAGTACGGCGAGAAGCACAGCGTGGCCCGGCTGGTGGGCGCGCCCCCCGGCTACGTCGGCTACGAGGAGGGCGGCCAGCTCACCGAGGCGGTCCGCCGCCGCCCGTACAGCGTCGTCCTGCTCGACGAGGTGGAGAAGGCGCACCACGAGGTCTTCGACATCCTGCTCCAGGTGCTCGACGACGGGCGCCTCACCGACGGCCAGGGCCGCACCGTCGACTTCCGCAACACCATCCTCATCCTCACCTCCAACCTCGGCTCCGCCTACCTGATGGACCCGTTGCTGAAGGAGGAGCAGAAGAAGGAGAGGGTGCTGGAGGCGGTCCGGTCCGCCTTCCGCCCCGAGTTCCTCAACCGCCTGGACGACCTGGTCGTCTTCCACCCGCTCGGCACGGACCAGCTTGAGCAGATCGCCCGGATCCAGCTGGACCACCTCCAGCGCCGCCTGGCCGACCGGCGGCTCACCCTGGACGTCACCGACCGGGCGCTGGCCTGGCTGGCCTGGCTCGGTCGGGAACCGGTCGCGGACGCCCCGGCGCCGGACCTCTCCTACGGGGCCCGGCCGCTGCGCCGGCTGGTCCAGACGGCCATCGGCGACCAGCTGGCGCGCGCCATCCTGGCCGGCGACGTGCTCGACGGGGACACCGTCCGGGTGGACGTGGCCGACGACGGCGAGCGGCTGTCGGTCGAGGCGGTGCGCCCCGCCGCCTGAGCGACGGGCGCCGCCGCCCCCGGCGGGCCCGCCCGCCGCCCCCGTACGCGCCGGAACGCCCCGGGCTTGCCAGGACCGGGCGCGTATGGGGGAGGATGGCAGGGACCATACGAAGGGAATTCCACGGTGAGCATCGACCCGTCCTCGATTCCGAATTTCGGGGGCCAGCCCGAACCGCAGCCGTCGGGGCCTGATGGTCCCGTCGTCCCCGACCAGGACCTGGTCAAGCAGCTCCTCGAGCAGATGGAGCTGAAGTACGTCGTCGACGAGGAGGGTGACCTCGCCGCCCCGTGGGAGCAGTTCCGCACGTACTTCATGTTCCGTGGAGAGGCGGAGCAGGAGATCTTCTCGGTCCGTACGTTCTACGACCGCGTCCACGGCATCGACGAGAAGCTGAAGCTGCTGGAGGCGATCGACGACTGGAACCGTCGGACGCTCTGGCCCAAGGTGTACACCCACACCCACGACGACGGCAGCGTCCGTCTGATCGGTGAGGCGTCGATGCTGATCGGCACCGGCGTCGCGCTCGAACACTTCGTGTCGAGCACGGTCAGCTGGGTGCGTGCCTCGATCGAATTCGACAAGTGGATCGTCGAGCAGCTCGGTCTGGAGGCCGAGATCGAAGGCGACTCCGACGAGAAGCCGGGCGACGACGAGGCCTGAGGCCCCGTCCGCGCGCCGGCTGCCCGGGCCCCGGAACCGACCTGTCGTCGGTCCGGGGCCCGTGTCGTGTCCGCCCGCGGGGGCAACGGCCCGGCCGTCTCACAACGGCATCGCCGCGAGGGTCAGCAGGTACGGCCCGTAGCCGAGGGAGAGCGCGGCCAGCCCGCCGGTGATCACGGCGGTGGTGCGCCGGCGGGCCCGGGCCAGCGCCAGCGCCGCCGGCAGCAGCAGCGGGAAGGCCGGCAGCAGGAAGCGCGGTTTCGACGCGAAGTAGCCGGTGCCGCCCAGGGCCAGCACGAGCAGCACCGTGACGTACCCGAGCACGGCGGCCGGCGGCCGGTCCGCCGCCAGCAGCACGTACAGCAGCAGCGCCACCGCGACCACGGCGAGGGCCATGAGATACGCCGGCGGGGCCCCGAGGAGCACCAGCCGCCGGACCGCCCGCAGCGCGTCCCGCCCGAAGTCGAAGCGCGAGCCCCAGCGCGCCTGCACTGCGAAGTACCCGAGCGGGCCGCGGCCGGTGCGCCGCCCGACCCACAGCACGTACCCCAGCCATCCGACCGGTGCCAGCAGCGCGGCCGCGCACAGCCGCCGGCCCGGTACGTGCCCGTCCGGTGCGCGTCCACGGGGCGCCGACCGCCGCGCCCCGCGCCGCCACTGCCGCCACTGCCGCCACGCCCGCACCGCCACCGCCGCCTGCACCGCCGCGACGATCGCCAGCGCACTGGGCCGGGCCAGCCCCGCCAGCGCGGCCAGCGCCCCGGCCCACAGGAAACGGCCGCTCAGCGCCGCGTACAGCGCCCAGGCGGACAGCGCGGTCAGCAGCGCTTCGGTGTACGCCAGCGATTCGACGACCGCGTGCGGCAGCACCGCCCACAGGACGACGAGCAGGGTCCCGGCCCGCCGCCCGTGCAGGTGCTCCCCCACCGCGAAGATCCCCCAGGCCGCCAGCAGCGCCGCGCCCCAGGCGACGATGAGTCCCGCGGTCAGCGGGTGCACGGGGAGCACCGCGCCGACGCCCCGCACCAGCCACGGGAACAGCGGGAAGAACGCCAGGTCGGCGCCCGGCACATCGGGCCAGCGCCCGTCCGGCGCGGCCATCCCGTAGCCGTGCCGCGCGATGCTCAGGTACCACTGGGAGTCCCACGACCCGCCCAGCAGGGACCGCGGGTGCCGCCCGGTGCGCCAGGCCCACGCCGCCACGCACGCCGCTCCGGCCAGCCGGATCCCGACGAACCACAGCAGCGCCGTCCGGGCCCGCCGCGCCGCGGCCCCGACGCGTCCCCACGGGGTGCCGGACGCCGCCGCCACGCCCCCGGCCCGCTCCACGGTCTCGGCGACCACCCGCCACCTCCGCTCACCCGGCTCGCCCCGCCACCGACTCTCGGCGCCGGTGCCTGGTGCCGCGAGCGGAGTGGGCGGATCGGGTGGCGGCCCGCCGGCGCCCGATCCGCGCGGCCGGGCCCCGGTCGCGCGCGGCCCGGGGCCGGAACGGGCGTGCGCCTACAGCCGCTTCAGCCGTCCCGCCGCCTCCTGGAGGACGGCGGTGCCCTTGCAGAAGGCGAACCGGACGAAGGGCGCGCCCTGGTCCTGGTGGTCGTAGAAGACGGCGTTGGGGATGGCGACGACGCCGGCGCGCTCGGGCAGGGCGCGGCAGAAGGCGAAGCCGTCCGTCTCGCCGAGCGGGCGGATGTCGGTGGTGATGAAGTAGGTGCCGGCCGGGCGGAAGACTCCGAAGCCGGCGTCGGCGAGGCCGGTGGCGAGGATGTCGCGCTTGGCGCGCAGGTCGTCGCGGAGCCCGGTGAAGTAGGCGTCGGGCAGGGCCAGCGCCTCGGCCACGGCGTACTGGAAGGGGCCCGCCGAGACGTAGGTGAGGAACTGCTTGGCGGAGCGGACCGCACTGATCAGTTCCGGGGCGGCGGTGACCCAGCCGACCTTCCAGCCGGTGAACGAGAAGGTCTTGCCGGCCGAGCCGATGGTGACGGTGCGCTCGCGCATGCCGGGGAACGAGGCGATCGGCAGGTGCTCGCCCTCGAAGACCAGGTGTTCGTAGACCTCGTCGGCGACGACCAGGAGGTCGCGCTCGACGGCCAGCGCGGCGATGGCGGCCAGTTCGTCGCGGGACAGCACGGTGCCGGTGGGGTTGTGCGGGGTGTTGAGGAGGATCAGGCGGGTGTTGTCGGTGAGGGCGTCGCGGAACTCGTCGAGGTCGAGGTGGTAGGCGCCGGTCTCCGCGGACGGGCGCAGGGTCACCGGGACGCGGCGGCCGCCGGCCATGGCGATGCCGGCGGCGTACGAGTCGTAGTACGGCTCCAGCGCGACGACCTCGTCGCCCGGTTCGAGCAGGGCCAGCAGCGACGCGGCGATCGCCTCGGTGGCGCCGGCGGTGACCAGGACCTCGGTGTCGGGGTCGTAGGAGAGCCCGAGGTGGCCGTAGAAGCGGTCTTGGTGGGCGGCGACGGCGGTGCGCAGCTCGGGGATGCCGGGGCCGGGTGGGTACTGGTTGCCGCGGCCGTCGCGCAGGGCGCGCACCGCGGCCTCCCGGACTTCCTCCGGTCCGTCGGCGTCGGGGAAGCCCTGGCCGAGGTTGATGGAGCCGGTGCGTTGGGCGAGTGCCGACATCTCGGCGAAGATCGTGGTGCCGAATGCGGCGAGGCGTCGGTTGAGCAGCGGTCGGTCCATGCGCGCCATCCTCCGCCGAACCTCTGGAGTTCCTCAACTGTGCTTTGCGCCGCTGGGGGCCCGGGCATCAGCCCCGTACCAAGGATGATGGAGGCCGCCGGCCAGGGCGGCCGCGCGGCGCAGGACGGCGCCGCGCCGGCGCACGGGGCGCCGACGGAGCGAGGCCTCGCTTCGGGGGAACGAAAGAGGAGGGTGAGGCGATGAGGTGGGGACCCGCGGTGCTCGTGGTGGTCGTGCTCTGTGCGGTGTGGGGGGTGGCCATGGCCGTGGCCGCGGCCATGCGCCGCGGCTCCCGTAAGGCGAGCCGCCCGGCCGGCAGGTACGGCGGCTACAAGAAGACGTCCCGCCGCAGCACCAGTGGCGGCGGGGGGAGTTGGTGGGTGGCCGGCGGCGGTGCCGACCTCGGCTCCTCGTCGGGCGGCGGCCACCATTCCCACCACTCCTCGTGCGGCGGGGGCGGCCATCACGGTGGCCATTCCTGTGGCGGAGGTTCTTCGTGTGGCGGTGGTGGCGGCTGTGGCGGTGGTTCCTGAGAGATGCGCCTGGGGGTGCTGAGGCGCCCCGCGAGGGCTCGCACACATGTGCCCACGACTGCGGAACGTACCCGTCCGCGGTCGTGGGCGCACCCCTTCCCGGGCCCGCCCGCCCCGTGCGCCGGGGGCCTCGCCACCCCTGCGCCGGCACACATGCGACCAGCTCATGCGCCCTTGCATATGCGCCCGGAGCATGGCGAGAAATGGCCCAACACCCATGATGCGATGGGGTGTTGAACAGGTGAGCTGCATGGCCCTCTAGGGGATGGAAACCAGGGCGAAGATGGGTAAAAACGCTGTGGGCGCCACATCATCCGTGATTCCCTCTCCTTGAGAATCCCCCAGTTCTCGGACCCCGCGTGGGCACGAGCCGGCAGGCAGTCATTGACCCCTGATCCCCATCTCGGGCGGGCCGGCCCACCATCCACTGCGTGCTTGCGGAGCCGACCCATGCTCACCACCTTGAAAACGGCGTACACCGATACCCGCGCATCCGACCTGGCCTGGGCCCTGGGCAGGGAACCCCTGCCGGCGCTGGCCGTACTGGACCTCCAACTCGATGACGCACACGTGCAGTTGAGGCTGCTGGGAGCGTCGCACCAGGTGCTGCTCGAAGAGGAGCACGGCAATTGTTCCGAGACCGTCGCCTGTATGCCGGGCAGCAGCACGCCGCTGCCGCTCGGTGTGGCCAAGCGCCTGGGCGACTGGGAGTACGAGTTCGCCGCACACGTCGAGACGCTCTCCCGCGGCTCGTTCGCCGGTCGGGCGCAGGAGTTGTTGGCCCTGGTGGCCGAGCACCCGCACGGCCTCGCCGGCACCTTCCCCGGCTCGCCGCACGCCTTCACCGCGATGTTGGCGCAGCGGCAGCAGGGGCAGGTGTGGTGGCGCACCTGGCACGCGTACCCGCAGGAAGGGCGGCTGGTGGCCACCCGTACGCGGGTCGGGGTGCGGGCGGCCGTCGCCGTCTGACGGTGCCGGCCCCGCTGTGCGGAGGGGGTGAGCGGCGCCGCCTCCGTCCCTCCCTCAACTGGTGTGCGCAGCACGCACACTGCACTCGTGTGGGTGACATAGCGCTACGAAATCGTCACGTAGCGTTCATGTCGTGATCGACCCGCCAGAGCCCCTCGTCGCCGGCGCGCTCAGGCCGCCGGAGGCCCTGACGCCGGCGCGACTGCCGGTGCCGTCCGGGCTCGGCCGGCTGCTGGTGCTCGCCGCGGTCTTCGTCTGCGCGGCCTGCGGACTGGTCTACGAGCTCGAACTGGTCGCCCTGGCGAGCTACTTGATCGGCGACTCGGTCACCCAGGCGTCGGTCGTGCTGTCCTTCATGGTCTTCGCGATGGGCGTCGGAGCGCTGCTGGCCAAACGGCTGCGCTGCCGGGCCGCGGTCGGGTTCGGCGTGGTCGAGGCGGTGCTGGCGCTGGTCGGCGGCGGCTCCGCGATGGCGCTCTACGCCTGCTTCGCGTGGTTCGGCCAGTCCCGTATCGCGCTCGTCGCCTTCTCGCTGGGCATCGGCGTGCTGATCGGCGCCGAAATACCGCTGCTGATGACGCTGATCCAGCGGGTGCGCCGGCAGGACGCGGGCGGGGCGGTGGCCGACCTGTTCGCCGCGGACTACGTCGGCGCGCTGGTCGGCGGGCTGGCCTTCCCCTTCCTGCTGCTGCCCTGCCTGGGCCAGTTGACCGGGGCGCTGGTCACCGGCGCGGTCAACCTCCTCGCCGGGGCGGCGCTGGTGCTGTGGCTCTTCGGCCGCGACCTGACCACCCGTGCCCGCTGGGCGCTGGTCGGCCTCAACGTCCTGGTGCTGGCGCTGCTGCTGGCGGGGATGGCGCTGGCCGGACCGTTCGAGCAGGCGGCTCGCCGGGCGGTGTACGGGGCCCAGGCCCGGGTCGCCGAGCAGACCGGTGTCCAGGAGGTGGTGCTGACCGGCGGCACGGGCGGTCCGCACGGCGTCGGAGCCGGCTCGGGACGCGGGAGGAAAGGTTCCGGCAGACCCCTGGAGCTCTTCCTCGACGGGCGGCTGAAGGTCAGCTCGGAGAACGAACGGGTCTACCACCAGGCGCTGGTGGGGCCCGCGATGGCGGGCGGTCCGCACGCCCGGGTCCTGGTGCTCGGCGGCGGTGACGGCCTGGCCGTGCGCGAGCTGCTGCGCTACCGCACGGTCCGGTCGGTGACGGTCGTCGAGATCGACCCCGAGGTGGTGCGGTTGGCGCGCACCGACCCGGGACTGTCCGCCCTCAACCGGCACGCGTTCGCCGATCCCCGGGTGCGGGCGGTCACCGGGGACGCCTTCGACTGGCTGCGCCGGCAGGGCCGTTCGGGCGGGCGGCGGCCGGCGCCCTACGACGTGATCGTCTCCGACCTGCCCGACCCCGGGATCACCGCCAGCACCAAGCTGTACTCCCAGGAGTTCTACGGCCTGACCGTGCGGATGCTGGCCGACGGCGGGCGGCTGGTGGTGCACGCCGGGCCGCCGCGCGCCCGCGCGTCGACGTTCTGGACGGTGTGGGCGACGTTGCGTTCGGTGGGCCTGGGCACCCTGCCGTACCGCGTCCCCGGCCGGCGGCCGGACTTCTCCGGCGGACCGGACCGCGCGATCGCGCCGGCCCCCCGGCCGGACGGGCCGGGCGGGTCGGCCGCGCTGCCGTCGGACGGCGCGGGGTACTGGGGCTTCGTGCTGGCCGCCCGGCGCCCGCCGCGCCTCGCCGTGGCCCCGGACGCCCCGTCCACCCTCGTCCCGCTGAGCGCGCTGCGGGCCGGACGGCTGCCGGAGCCGCACCGGCCCGGGCCGCCCTCGACGCTCATGCACCCCCGGTACTTGCAGTGAACGGGCGGGCGCCGCGCCGGCGGGGCGGGGCCGGTCCGCGGCCACCGGTGAAAAGTCGCGCCGCAGCGGGCACGGGTGCCGCGGGTGCTGGGTAGGCTCCCATGCCATGGAGCATGAGGTGTACGTTCCGTTTCCCGTCCGGACCGTGCGGCAGGCGCTCACCGAACCGGAGCGCGTGGCGCGCTGCGTCCCTGGAGTCCAACTCGACGCCGATGCGGCCCCCCACCGTCCCGAGGGGCGGCTGCGCTTGCGCGTCGGGAGCTCCACCATCACCTACCGCGGTGCGCTGACGGTCAGCGGCGACCCGGCCGACGGCCCCGGGGACGCCGCCCCGGCGGCCCCGGACGCGGTCGCCCCGGTGACCGTCGAGGCGAGCGGCACCGAGACCCGGGGGGACGGGACCGTGGCGCTGACGCTGACGGTCCGGTTCGCCCCCGCGTCGGAGCCGGGCCCGGGGACGACGTTGGTGTGCGCCGGTGCGGTGCGCAGCGCGGGCCGGCTGGCCGCCGCCGACGAGCAGAGCGCGGCGACCGCCGGCCGCCGGCTGCTGGACCGCTTCGCGGAGAACCTCGCGTCGGACCTCACCGACCGGCCGGTGGACGGCGGCCCGGAAGGAGAGGGCCCCGCAGCGGTGCCGCAGAGCGTCTTCGACACCGAGGTCCCGCCGCCGTCGCTCGATCCGTCGGGTGCTGCGGAGGACGACGTCAGCGTGGTGGCGGATCCCGACGAGCCGGTCGACGCGGTGGCGGACGACGTCCCCGAGGTGGCCTCCTTCGGCACCGACGCCGACGCCGACGCCGACGCCGATGCCGACGATGACGAGGCGGAGTTCGACGTCGCGCCCGTGGAGGCCGCGCACGCCCGCCGGACGATGATCGGCCGCAGCGCGGAGGAGGTCGACCACGCCCCGCCGCGCGGCCGGTACGCGCCGGTGCCCGCGCCGGAGACCGGCGGGAGCTCGGTGCCGCTGCGCTGGGCGGCGCCCGCCGCGGCGGTGGTGCTGGCCTCGGCGGTGGTGGTCGGACGGGTGTTGCGGCGGCGCCGGTGACCGGGCGGCCCGGGGGCCCTTCCGGGGCGTCGAGGCCGCGGGCGCGGGTCCGCGCCCGCCCGGGTCCCGGCGTGCGGCCGGTCGCACCGTTAGGGTCGCTTCCGTGAGCACCGAGAACACCACGCAGAGCGCGGCGCGGGAGCGCGGCGCGGACGGCGTACGGCTGTCCGCCGGGGACACCGAACTGACCGTGCACCCGGAGAACGGCTGTCGGCTGGGCAGCCTGCGGGTCGGCGGCACGGAACTGTTGCGGCAGGGCGCCAAGTACGGCTGTTTCCCGATGGTTCCGTGGTGCGGCCGGGTCGACCAGGGACGGTTCCGCAACGGCGGCGAAGTCCACCAGATGCCGGTCAACTCGCCCCCGCACGCCATCCACGGCACCGGTCGCAACCTTCACTGGCGCACCGCGCGGACCAGTGACGCCGCGGCCGCCTTCACCTACGAGCTGACCGACCCCGCGGCCCCCTGGCCCTACCCGGGGACCGTCACCCAACTCGTCGAACTGGCCGAGGACGGCGGTTCGCTCACGCTCACCATGGGCGTCGAGGCGGCCGGCGACTCCTTCCCGGCGCAGGCCGGCTGGCACCCGTGGTTCCTGCGGAACCTCGGCGCGGGCGAGGACGTCCGGATCGACTTCGCCCCCGAGTGGCAGGAGGAGCGGGGACCGGACCACCTCCCGACCGGCCGCCGGATCACCCCGCAGCCCGGGCCGTGGGACGACTGCTTCGGGATGCCGAGCGGCGTCGACGTCACGCTGACCTGGCCGGGACGGCTGAAGCTGACGGTCTCCAGCCGCGCGGAATGGGTCGTGGTCTACGACGAGCAGGAGGAGGCGGTCTGCGTCGAGCCGCAGTCCGGCCCGCCGAACGGTCTGAACACCGCCCCCCGCCTGGTCACCCCGATCGACCCGCTGGAGGTCTCGACGACCTGGAGCTGGCGCGCCCTGTAGCCGGCGGACGCCGGGCCCGGGGCCCTGTCCTAAGCTCGTGCGCATGACTGACGACGTGCGCGGCGAGCTGCTGCAGCAGATCAAGGACAAGGCCGTGGTGCACGGCAAGGTGACGCTCTCCTCCGGCAAGGAAGCCGACTACTACATCGACCTGCGCCGGATCACCCTCGACAGCCAGGCGGCGCCGCTGGTCGGTCAGCTGATGCTCGACCTCACCGCGGACCTGGACTTCGACGCGGTCGGCGGGCTGACGCTCGGCGCCGACCCGGTGGCCACGTCGATGCTGCACGCCGCCGCCGCCCGCGGCCGCAGGCTGGACGCCTTCGTCGTCCGCAAGGCGCAGAAGGCCCACGGCATGCAGCGCCGGATCGAGGGCCCGGACGTCACGGGCCGCCGCGTCCTGATCGTCGAGGACACCTCCACCACGGGTGGCTCGCCGCTGACCGCCGTCGAGGCGGCGCGGGAGGCCGGCGCCGAGGTGGTTGCGGTTGCGACGATCGTGGACCGGGGTGCGGCTTCGGCCATCGCCGGTGCGGGCCTTCCGTACCTGACCGGCTACCAGCTCGACGACCTCGGCCTGAGCTGACGACCCGATCGGGTCGTTTGTGGCTGACCTGCGTCGTTGTCCCGGGCGCGGTGTTTCACGGGAAACCTTGGGCAGGTTCTCCCCGGAAACACCGGGCCCGGTTTCACGTGAAACGGCGTCCTGGCCGCCGATGGCCGCCATCCGGGCGATGTGGAGCAATCCAGTGAGTCTGGGAAGATGTGCCACGGCGAAGTCCTCGCCCCCTGGTCAGGGCCAAGAACGCACACCCCGCACACACAAGGAGCGGACAGATGCCCATCGCAACCCCTGAGGTCTACAACGAGATGCTGGACCGGGCGAAGGCAGGCAAGTTCGCCTACCCGGCCATCAACGTGACCTCCACGCAGACGCTGCACGCGGCGCTGCGCGGTTTCGCCGAGGCTGAGAGCGACGGCATCATCCAGATCTCCACCGGTGGTGCGGAGTTCCTGGGCGGCCAGTACAACAAGGACATGGTCACCGGTGCGGTGGCGCTCGCCGAGTTCGCGCACGTGGTCGCCGAGAAGTACGACGTCAACATCGCGCTGCACACCGACCACTGCCCCAAGGACAAGCTGGACGGCTACGTCCGCCCGCTGATCGCGATCTCCGAGGAGCGCGTCAAGGCCGGCCGCAACCCGCTCTTCCAGTCGCACATGTGGGACGGCTCCGCCGAGACCCTCGCCGACAACCTGGCCCTCGCGCAGGAGCTGCTGCCCCGCGCCGCCGCCGCCAAGATCATTCTTGAGGTCGAGATCACCCCGACCGGCGGCGAGGAGGACGGCGTCACCCACGAGATCAACGACGAGCTCTACACCACGGTCGAGGACGCGCTGCGCACCGCCGAGGCGCTGGGTCTGGGCGAGAAGGGCCGCTACCTCCTCGCCGCCTCGTTCGGCAACGTCCACGGCGTCTACAAGCCGGGCAACGTCGTGCTCCGTCCCGAGCTGCTGAAGGACCTCCAGCAGGGCGTCGGCGCCAAGTACGGCAAGACCGCCCCGTTCGACTTCGTCTTCCACGGCGGCTCCGGCTCCACCGAGGAGGAGATCGCCACCGCGCTGGAGAACGGCGTGGTCAAGATGAACCTCGACACCGACACCCAGTACGCCTTCACCCGCCCGGTCGCGGACCACATGTTCCGCAACTACGACGGCGTGCTGAAGGTCGACGGCGAGGTCGGCGACAAGAAGACCTACGACCCGCGCAGCTGGGGCAAGCTGGCCGAGGCCGGCATGGCCAAGCGGGTCACCGAGGCGTGCGCCAACCTGCGCTCCACGGGCACCAAGCTGAAGTAGGCACCAGCCGCCCAGCGGTGTGAAGGGCCCCGCAGCCGTACCGGTTGCGGGGCCCTTCGCCGTCCCGGGGCGGAAGCCGGCGCAGGGGCGGGCGGCCGCGGAACGGGGCATGCTCACGGTATGGACGTACCGGCGGGGAACGAGCCGGGCGGGGTGCGGCTGGCCTCGGCGCAGGGCCGCTGGGTGCTGACGACCACCGTCCTCGGCTCCGGCATGGCGATGCTCGACAGCACGGTCGTCAACGTGGCGCTGCCCAGGATCGGCGCGGACCTCGACGCGGACCTGGCGGTGCTCCAGTGGACCGTGACCGCCTACATGCTCACCCTCTCCGCCCTGATCCTGCTGGGCGGCTCGCTCGGCGACCGGTACGGCCGGCGCCGGATCTTCGTCATCGGCGTGGTCTGGTTCGCGGCGGCCTCACTGCTGTGCGGGCTGGCACCGGGACCCACGGTGCTGATCACCGCCCGGGCGCTCCAGGGCGTCGGCGGGGCGCTGCTCACCCCCGGCTCCCTCGCCCTGATCCAGGCGGTCTTCCATCCCGACGACCGGGCCCGGGCGGTCGGCGCCTGGTCGGGTCTGGGCGGGGTGGCGGCGGCGATCGGCCCGTTCGTCGGCGGGTGGCTGGTGGACGGCGCGGGCTGGCGCTGGGTGTTCTTCCTGAACGTGCCGGTGGCGGTGGCCTGCGTGCCGATCGCGCTGCGGCACGTCCCCGAGAGCCGGGAGCGCGGGGCGGGCGAGGCGCAGGGCTTCGACGTGGCCGGTGCCGTCCTGGGCGCGCTGGCGCTGGCCGGGGTCACCTACGCGCTGATCGAGGCGCCGGGGCGGGGTGCCGCGCCCGGCGTGATCGTGCCCGCGGTGGCCGGGGTGCTGCTCGGCGCGGTCTTCCTCCGGGTCGAACGGCGGCGGCCCGATCCGATGCTGCCGCCGAAGATCTTCGCGAACCGCCAGTTCAGCGCCGTGAACGCGGTGACGGTGTGCGTCTACGCCGCGTTCGGCGGGTTCTTCTTCCTCGCCGTGCTCCAGCTCCAGGTGGTCGCCGGCTACTCGGCGCTCCAGGCGGGCACCGCGCTGCTGCCCACGACCGTGCTGATGCTGCTGCTGTCGGCCCGTTCCGGCGAGCTGGGCCAGCGGATCGGCCCGCGCATCCCGCTCACCGTCGGCCCGGTGCTCTGCGCGCTCGGGATGCTGCTGATGACCCGGGTGGGCCCCGGCGCGTCCTACGTCGTCGACGTGCTGCCGGCGCTGGTGGTGCTGGGCGCCGGCATGGTGACCCTGGTCGCCCCGCTCACCGCCACCGTGCTGGCGTCGGTGGACGTCGACCGGGCCGGCCTGGCCAGCGGCATCAACAACGCCGCGGCGCGGGCCGCCGGCCTGGTGGCGGTGGCCGCCCTGCCGCTCCTGGCAGGGATGGGCCCGGAGGCGTACCGCTCGGCCCCCGCGTTCGCCGCGGCCTTCCGCCGCGCCATGCCCCTGTGCGCCGCGGTCCTGCTGCTCGGCGCCCTGATCGCCTGGCTGACCGTCCGCGGCGACGTCCTGCGCCCCACCGCCCCCGAGAGCGCCGAACCCTGCCACGCCGAGTGCACCTACCACTGCGGCGTGACCGCCCCACCCCTGGACCCCGGCGAGGACCACCCCGAACACCCGCCCCCGTAGAGAGCCGCACCTCTGACCCCGTACCTCACCCCCGCTTCCCTTCCTCCACCCACCAGCCCCGCGCAGCGGCAAAAATCCCCACGGCGGGAAAGCCGACAACGTGGGAAGGCGCCCCAGCGCAGCGACCAGGCAGACTGGGACCATGCCCATTCACGAGAACCTCCTCGGGGGACCGCCCCCGACCCATCTGCCCGACGACCCGGAGCCTCGCGCGCTGCTGGCCTCGGGCACCGCGCCGGCCGACGTCGCCGCGAAGTACCCGGCCTCCTCCCTGGCCTGGGCGCAGCTGGCCGACGACGCCTTCGAGGCCGGCCGGGTCGTGGAGTCCTACGCCTACGCCCGCACCGGGTACCACCGCGGCCTGGACGCGCTGCGCCGGGCCGGTTGGAAGGGCCACGGCCCGGTGCCGTTCGAGCACGAGCCCAACCGCGGCTTCCTGCGCGCGCTGCACGCCCTCGCCCGCGCCGCCCAGACCATCGGCGAGCAGGAGGAGTACGAGCGGTGCTCGACCTTCCTGCGCGACTCCTCGCCGACCGCGGCCGACACGCTCGGCTGAGTCGCCGCGGGGCCGGCCGCAAGATCGCGGCCGGCCCTTGCGCGGTGGTGGTGCAGCACCGATGATTTCAGTGGGCCGGGTCATCCCGCGCCCGAGGGGACCGGGGCTCCCGAGCCGACGAGGAAGGAGCGGACCGCTACCCGGTAGTTCGCACCTGAGGAGTCCCTCATGTCGCAACCGTCTCCCACCCATCCCGCGGATCGCGCTCCGGCGCCGGACGCCGCGGTCAGTGAGGCGGACCCGCCCTTCGGCCCCGACCTGAGCATCGGCGCCGGCGCCCCCACCCCGTACGAGGACTACGTCCGCGCGAGCGTCCTCACCCATCTCCAGCAGCTCCACTCCGACGACCCGGGCGAGATGGTCTTCCTGGTCACCACCCAGGTGATGGAGCTGTGGTTCACCGTCCTCGTCCACGAGTGGCAGACCGCCGCCGAGGCGCTGCGCCGCGACGACGTGCCGGTGGCGATGGACGCGTTGCGCCGTTCCACGTGGGAGCTGGAGGCGCTGAACGCCGCGTGGAAGCCGCTCGCCCGGCTGACGCCCGCACAGTTCAACGCCTACCGCGACGCGCTCGGTGAGGGCAGCGGCTTCCAGTCCGCGATGTACCGGCGGATGGAGTTCCTGCTCGGCGAGAAGTCGGCGTCGATGCTGGTGCCGCACCGCGGCTCCCCCCAGGACCATGCCGCGCTGGAGAAGGCGCTGCACGAACCGAGCCTGTACGACGAGGTGCTGCGGTTGTTGGCCCGCCGCGGCCACCCGGTCCCGCAGGACGTCCTGCGGCGCGATCCGACCCGGCGCCACGAGGCAGATCCGGCTGTCGAGGAGGTCTGGGCCGCGGTCTTCGCCGGCCCGCAGGACTCCGAACTCGTGCGGCTCGGCGAGCTGTTGACGGACGTCGCGGAGTTGGTCTGGCGCTGGCGCAACGACCATCTGGTCGCGACCCGGCGGGCCATGGGCGCGAAGATGGGCACCGGCGGATCCGCGGGCGTCGCCTGGTTGGAGAAGCGGGCCCGCAAGAACGTCTTCCCCGAGTTGTGGACGGCGCGTAGCCATGTCTGAGAGCCCCGAGACCCCGACGAGCCCCGGTCCCGCCGCTGCCGTGGCCCGCACGCAGGCGGCCCGCGCCGCGGAGTTGGACGCCGGCGGGCCCCTGGCCGCCACCCGCGACCGGTTCGTCCTCGACGACGACACCGTCTACCTCGACGGCAATTCGCTGGGCGCGCTGCCCCGGTCGGTGCCCGGGCGGATCGCCGAGGTGATCAACCACGAGTGGGGCGAGCTGCGCATCCGGTCCTGGACCGAAGCCGGTTGGTGGACCGCGCCCGAGCGGATCGGCGAGAAGATCGCCCCGCTCATCGGGGCGGCCCCCGGCCAGGTGGTGGTCGGCGACTCCACCAGCGTCAACGTCTTCAAGGCGGTGACCGGCGGCATCCGGATGGCCGGTAAGGGCTGTACGGAGATCCTGGTCGATGCCACGACCTTCCCCACCGACGGCTACGTCGCCCGGTCCGCGGCCCGGATGGCGGGCCTGGCGGTCCGGCCGGTCGAGCCCGCGCGGATCGCCGACGAGGTCACCGAGCGGACCGCGTTGGCGCTGGTCAACCACGTCGACTACCGCACCGGCGAGCTCAACGACATGGCCGCGATCACCTCCGCGCTGCACAGCGCGGGCGCGCTGGCGGTCTGGGACCTGTGCCACAGCGCCGGGGCGCTGCCGGTGGCGCTGGATGCCTGCGGGGTGGACCTCGCGGTGGGCTGCACCTACAAGTACCTCAACGGCGGCCCGGGTTCGCCCGCGTACCTCTACCTCCGCACGGGCCTCCAGGAGCGGTTCGAGTCGCCGCTGCCCGGCTGGAACTCGCACGCCGACCCGTTCGGCATGGATCCCGGCTACACCCCCGCCGACGGCATCCTGCGCGGCCGCGTGGGCACCCCCGACATCCTCTCGCTGCTGGCGCTGGAGGCGGCGCTGGAGGTGTGGGAGGGCGTCGCCATCGAGGACGTGCGGGCCAAGAGCCTGGCGCTGAGCGACTTCTTCCTGGAGTGCGTCGCGGCGTACGCACCGGCCGGGCGGGTCCGTTCGGTCACCCCGGCCGAGCACCGGCGGCGCGGCAGCCAGGTGTCGTTGGCGTGCTCCCCCGACCCGTCCGCGCCGGCCGAGGAGGGCGGGACGCCCGTGGCCGGCCGGGTCATGGCGGAGCTGATCCGGCGCGGTGTGGTCGGCGACTTCCGCCCCCCGGACGTGCTGCGCTTCGGCTTCACGCCGCTCTACACCACCTTCGCGGACGCGGAGCGGGCGGCGTGGGTGCTCGGCGAGGTGCTGCGCGACCCGGCCGGGGCGGGACCGGCGCCGGCGCCGGCGGTCGGCGGTGCCGCCGGGTGAGCGCGGCGGACGAGGAGGCGGCGCTGCTGGGGCTCGCCCCGGTGGCGCCGGACCGCACGCTCGCCTACGGCCCGCACCCCGACCAGGTCGTGGACCTGTACGGGGCGGGGGCCGGGCCCCTCGTCGTCCTCCTGCACGGCGGGTTCTGGCGGGCCGCCTACGACCGGCGCCACCTCTCGCCGTGCGCGGCGGAGCTGGCCCGGCGGGGACTGCCGGTCGCGCTCGTCGAGTACCGCCGGGTCGGTGCGGGCGGCGGTGTGCCGGAGACGTTCCTGGACGTCCCGGCGGCCATCGAGGCGGCGGCCGGCGCGGCGGACCCCGCGGGCCGGCCCCGCGAGGTGGTGCTCGTCGGGCACTCCGCCGGCGGCCACCTGGCGCTGCTCGCCGCGGCCCGCAGCGGTACGCCGGTGACCCGGGTCGTCGCGGTGGCCCCCGTCGCCGACCTGGCGCGCGCCCATGCGCTGGGCCTCAGTGGCGGCGCGGTCGCCGAACTCCTCGGTGCCGGGCCCGGTTTCGCCGACCGGCTGGCGGCCGCCGATCCGCTCGGCCACCCGCCCGCCGGCGTCCCGGTCACGCTGCTGCACGGCACCGACGACCAGGACGTCCCGCCGGAGCTCTCGCGCCGCTACGCCGCCGCCCACCCGGCGGCCACCGCGCTGCGCGAGCTGCCCGGCACCGGCCACTACGCCGCGCTGACGCCCGGCACCGTGGCCTTCGGCATCCTGCTGGGGCTGGTGCGCGGCGGGTGAGCCGCGCGGTAGCAGGGCGCCGCGCCCGCGCGTCGCGTAGTACTTGAGACGGACGGTGGCAGATCCGCTTCGGTGGGGACGCCCCGAGGGGGGTTCGCTGCTTACCGTGGTGTGCGTGAACGAGACGACCCAGATGCCGGGCCACCCGCGCTCGGAGGCGCGAATAGTCCACGGCTTGCTGCACACCCTGCGCCGTGACCTGTTCGTCGGTGCCTTCGCCTTCCGCCCGCTGCCCCCCTTGGACGACGCCAAGGTCGCCCGGTGGCTGCCGTGGCTGCCCGGCCGGGCCCGGCGGTTGGCCCGCTGGCTCCCGCACTGCGCCGTGGGACTCTTCGCGGCCTTCGTCTTCATGGGGTCCGCGACCTCCGGCTACGGCGCCAGCCCGGCGCGCGAGATGCTCGACATCGTGCTGGCGCTGTTGGTCGCGGTGCCGCCGGTGCTGACGCTCTCCCGGCCGGTGGGGGCCTTCTGGCTGTCGCTGCTGGCGTTCGTCGTGGGCGGGCTCGGCTCCCGCTTCCTGTCGCCGTACATCAACGTCTGGGGGGAGGCCGCCTTCGCCGTCCACCTCGCGGTGATGACGCTGGTGGTGCTGCGCACCCGGCCGCGGTTGGCGGTCGAGACGTGGGTGGTCACCATGGCCGTGGGGTCGGTGGTCTCGGTGCTCGCCGGCCGCGGCGAGCTGGGGCAGATGCCGCCGGTGGCGTTCTTCTCCGGGGTGGTGCTGGTCTCCGCCGCCGCGGTCCGGGCCTGGCGCGAGGAGCGCCGGCAGGTCGTGGTCACCCAGAGCGTCACCGCCGAGGAGCGTTCCCGCCGCACCCTGCTGGAGGAGCGCGCACTGATCGCCCGGGAACTGCACGACGTGGTGGCGCACCACATGTCGGTGATCGCCATCCAGGCGGAGGCGGCGCCGTACCGGGTCACCGACCCGCCGCCGGAGCTCGCCAAGTCCTTCGCCACCATCCGGGAGAACGCGGTCGCCGCGCTCACCGAACTCCGCCGGATCCTCGGCGTGGTCCGCTCCGAGGACCCGGACGCGTTCGCCGAACGCGACCCGGAGGCCCCGCAGCCGACCCTGGCCAGCCTCGACGGGCTGCTGGACAGCGTCCGGGGCGCGGGGCTGACCGTGGAGGCGGTGACCACCGGGTCCGTGCGGCCGCTGCCGCAGGGCGTGGGGCTGTCGGCGTACCGGATCGTGCAGGAGGCGCTGAGCAACGCGCTGCGGCACTCGCCGGGCGCGGACGCGCGGGTGGAGGTCTCCTACGTGCTCGGCGGGATCGGGCTGCGGATCGTCAACGGTCCGGCGAGCCGGCTCGCCAAGCCGTCGCCGGGCGCCGGCCACGGGCTGCTCGGCATGCGGGAGCGGGTGCAGATGCTCGGTGGTGAGATGACGGCCGACCGCACCGAGGACGGGGGCTTCGAGGTCGCGGCCTTCCTCCCGGTGCTGAACACGGCGGGGGACACCGCGCCGGGCGGGAGCGCAGCATGATCCGGGTACTGATCGTCGACGACCAGGTGATGGTCCGCGAGGGCTTCTCCGTACTGCTCAACGCCATGCCGGACATCGAGGTGATCGGCGAGGCCGTCGACGGCCGGCAGGCGGTGCAGAAGGTCGCGCTCCTGAAGCCGGACGTGGTCCTGATGGACATCCGGATGCCGGAGATGAACGGCCTGGAGGCGACCCGCGAGATCGTCGCCGCCGACGCGGACGCCAAGGTGCTGGTGCTGACCACCTTCGACCTGGACGAGTACGTCTACCAGGCGCTGCGGTCCGGGGCCAGCGGCTTCCTGCTCAAGGACGCCTCGGCCGGCCAGCTCGCCGAGGGCGTGCGGATCGTCGCCGCCGGCGAGGCGCTGCTCGCCCCCACCGTCACCAAGCGCCTGATCAACGAGTTCTCCCGGCTGGGCTCGCCGCGCGCCCCGGCCCAGGAGCGGATCGGCGACCTGACGGAACGGGAGACCGAGGTCCTGGTGCTGGTCGCCCAGGGCCTGTCCAACGGCGAGATCGCCGCCCATCTCGTCGTCGCCGAGTCGACGGTGAAGACGCACGTCAGCCGGATCCTGGTGAAGCTGGGGCTGCGCGACCGCACCCAGGCGGCGGTCTTCGCCTACGAGGCGCGCCTGGTGACGCCCGGCGGCTGACGGAGGCGGGACGCGGGACGCGGGGTGAGCCCCGCCCGCGCTGTCCACACCCTGTGGACGGCGCGGGCCGGAGTCCGCGTCCACCGGCGTCCGCGCCGACCGGAGTACCCGCCGCCGGAGCCCGCGCCGGCTCCGGTGGCGCCCGGCCGCGGGATCAGCCGATGTCGCGCCGGCGGAGTCCGACCAGCCCGACGCAGAGCAGCACCGCCGTCAGGGCCGTCAGCCAGAGGAAGGGCGCGGCCGTCACCGCCCCGCCGGGCAGCTTGGGCAGGTGCGCGTACGGCGAGAGGTCCAGCGCCCACCGGGGCAGGCGCAGCACCGGCCCGAGCCAGCCCAGGGCGAGGCAGCCGCCGGTCAGCGCCCAGACCGCGCCGGTGGCCGCGGGCAGCACGCCGAGCACGGCCGTCGCCACCGCGGCGAGCGTCCACGCCGCCGGGACCTGGGCGAGGGCCGCGGCCAGCACCCGTCCGGTGCCGCCGGCCACGTCGCCGACCGAGGCGCCGTAGGCCACGCCCAGCGTCAGCCCGCCGGCGGCCAGCACCGCGGCGGTGCCCACCAGCGCGAGGACCAGGTGGCCGGCGGCCCAGCGCAGCCGGCCCACCGCACCGGCCAGGACCGGTTCGGCCCGCCCGCCGGTCTCCTCCGCGCGCAGCCTGAGCACCGCCCCCACCGCGTGGAGCGCCGCGACCATGCCGAGCAGGCCGATGATCGTGGCCAGGAAGGCGTCCGTCAGCGACTGCTGTCCGCCGAGCCGCTCGAAGATCTCCCGGGTCCGTTGGTTGCCGCCGACCATCCCCGCGGCGCCCTTGGCGATCCCGCCGAACACCGCCCCGGCCAGGGCGAACCCGGCCGCCCAGCCGGCCAGGGAAGCCCGCTGCAACCGCCAGGCCAGGCCGCCGGGCCCGCCGAGCGAGCGCGCCGCGCGGGCCGGGCCGGGGCGGGCCGGCAGGAAGCTCATGCCCAGGTCGCGGCGGGCGGCCAGGGCGTAGGCCGCCGTGACCGCCAGCGCCGTGGCGGCGGCGAACAGCAGGAGCACCCACCAGCGCTCGCCGGCGAAGGAGCGCAGGTGCTGCGCCCAGCCGACGGGGGAGAGCCAGGTCAGCACGGCGGCGCCGCCGCTGCCCGGGGCGCCGGCGCCGTCGGACGCGTCGCCGGCGGCGCGCAGCGCGAACGCGGCGCCCAGGGCCGCACCGGTCAGTCCCCTGGCCAGCCGCGCGCTCTCGGTGAGCTGGGCGGCGATCGCGGCCAGGGCGGCGAAGAGCAGGCCGGCGCCGCCGATCGCGAGGCCGAGGGCGAGCGAGCCGCCCACCGGCCGGCCGGTGGCGGTCAGCCCGGCCGCGGTCAGCGCGGCGACCCCCGCGTCGGCGATCAGTGCCGCCAGCAGGGCCGCGGTCAGCGGCGCCCGGCGCCCCACCATGGCGGCCAACAGGAGCTCCTGGCGGCCGGTCTCCTCCTCCTCGCGGGTGTGCCGGACGACGATCAGCAGGCTCATCAGGGCCGCCAGCACCGCCCCGAGCCCGACCATCCGCCAGGCCACCAGGCCGCCCAGCGAGTCGGCGAGGACCGGTCCGTACAGGGCGCGCAGCGAGCCGTTGGCGTTCATCGACGCGGCCAGCGCGGCGCGCCGGGCGGCGGTGTCGTAGAGCGCGGCGAAGGACGGGCCGGTGGCGACCACCACGAGGCCGAGGGCCAGCACCCAGCCCGGGATCATCAGCCGGTCGCGGCGCAGCGCCAGGCGCAGGAGCGTGCCGGTGCCGGCCAGGTGGCGCGGCCCCGCCGGACGGACGGCGGCCGGTGCGGCCAGGGCGCTCATCGGGAGACCGCCCCTTCGGCGCGGGCGGCGTCCCGGCGTCGGGCGGCGGGGCGGGCGGCGGGGCGGACGTCGTCCTGGTAGTGCCGCAGGAAGAGCTCCTCCAGGGTGGGCGGGGTGCTGGTGAGGCTGCGCAGACCGGCGGCGCCGAGCGGGCCGAGCACCGCACCGAGCCGGTCGGTGTCGGCCTGGAGCCGCACCCGGCAGGCCGGGCCGCCCTGGAGCGGCTGGACGGTGAGGCCGTGGACGCCGGACAGCCCGTCGAGTCCGGCCGGCGGGCCGGCCAGCTCGGCCACCACGGTGGTCCGGGTCAGGTGGCGCAGCTCCCCCAGCGAGCCGGATTCGACGGTGCGGCCCCGGCGGACGATGCTGACGCGGTCGCAGAGCGCCTCCACCTCGGACAGCACGTGGCTGGAGAGCAGGACCGTGCGGCCGCGGTCGCGCTCCTCGGCGACGCAGCTCTGGAAGACCTCCTCCATCAGCGGGTCCAGTCCGGAGGTCGGCTCGTCGAGGACCAGCAGGTCGACGTCGGAGGCGAAGGCGGCGACCAGGGCGACCTTCTGGCGGTTGCCCTTGGAGTAGGTGCGGCCCTTCTTCGTCGGGTCGAGCTCGAAGCGCTCCAGCAGCTCGTCCCGCCGGGCGGGGTCCAGCCAGCCGCGCAGCCGTCCGTACAGGTCGATGACCTCCCCGCCGGAGAGGTTGCGCCACAGGGTGACGTCGCCGGGGACGTAGGCGACGCGGCGGTGGACCTCGACCGCGTCCTGCCAGGGGTCCCGGCCGAGGACCTGCGCGGTGCCGCGGTCGGCGCGCAGCAGGCCGAGCAGGACGCGGAGGGTGGTGGACTTCCCGGCGCCGTTGGGGCCGAGGAAGCCGTGCACCTCACCGGCCCCGACGGTCAGGTCGAGGCCGTCCAGCGCGTGGGTCCGGCCGAAGGACTTGTGGAGGTCGGCCACCCGGATCGCGGGGGCGGGGGAGATCGCCGTGGTCATGGTTTCGAAGGTACGTTCATTTCACAAATTTGTGAAGTTAAGAAACCGTATAAAGTTGAGGGACCGGCTCTGAACAGGGGAGATGATGCCGAGATGAGCGAGCAGCGACAGCGGGACACGGGCCGGCCGGCCGCCCGCGACGACACGGCGGTCCTGACGTTCGTGGAGCGGTTCGCGGCGCAGATGGTCGACGCGGGGATGCAGCGGATGCCGGCCCGCGTCTTCTCCTGCCTGCTGGCCTCCGACTCCGGCGTCCTGACCTCCGCCGACCTGGGCGAGCGGCTCCAGGTGAGTCCGGCGGCCGTCTCCGGCGCGATCCGCTACCTCTCGCAGGTCGGCATGGTCAGCCGCGAGCGCGAGCCCGGCTCCCGCCGCGACCGCTACCGCGTCCACAGCGACCAGTGGTACGAGGCCCTGACCCGCCGGGACAGCGTCCTGACCCGCTGGGAGGACGTGCTGCGCGAGGGCGTGGAGAGCCTCGGCCGGGAGAGCGCCGCCGGCCGCCGGCTCGGCGAGACGCTGGCCTTCACGGAGTTCATGCAGCAGGAGCTGATCGGCATGATGGACCGCTGGCGCGACCACCTCGCACTGCTCCGCACCGAAGAGACCACCGACGAGGGCGCGCCCGGGCCCGACCCGGCCCGTCGGCGCTGACCCGCGCCCCCGCTCACCCCCGCCCGCCGGGCCCGCGCGCCGCGCCCCGCTCACCCCTGCCGGGGCAGCTGCAACCGCCAGGCGCCCGGCTGCACCGTCCAGGTCCGGGTCCGCACCGGCCCGCCGACCAGCGCGTCCGCGCGGTAGTGGAAGTCCGCCCCGGACACCGTCACCGCCCGCGCCCGGGCCCGCAGCGGCCGCTCCCCGCCCGGCCAGTGCACGACCACCTCGGCCAGCCCGCCCGGCCGCCCGGCCGGGACGTCGTCCACGACCCCGTCGTCGCCGGCCCACGGCACCACCGACACGCCGCGCACCGGCCGGTCCAGATCCGCCAGCAGCGCGCCGTCCGCCTCGATCCGCAGCCGCAGTCGCTGCGCGGGCACCCGTCCGCGCCGCCCCGCGCCCTCCTCGGCCGTCCCCGGCCGGGGAGCGCCCCAGCGCCCCGCCGTGGGCGTGGTGAGCAGCGACAGCGCCGTACGGGCGGTGCGGGCCGCCGGCCTCCACCAGGACCGGTGCCCGACCGTCGGATCCGCGCCGGGGCCCGCGCCGCCCTCGTCCGCGACCCGCTCCGGAGCCCCGCAGACGGCCCGCCCCTCCGGCTCCGCCGCCACGCCGGAGGTCCCGTACGCCCCGTACTCCGGCAGCGCCCCGGAGGTGTCACCGCACGGGATCCGCAGCCCGCCCAGCACGATGCCGTCGCTGTCGTCCGTGAGCAGGTCCATCGGCCGCTCCCCGCCGTCGAGGACGGTCCGCGCGGCGGCCACCGCGTCCGTGGGCACGCCCAGCGTCCGGCTCAGCGCGACGGCCTCCGGCAAACCCACCGGGACCAGCGACAGCGGCACCCCGGCCAGCTCGCGCTCCTTGTGCAGCAGGCCCACCGCCCGCAGCAGCGCCCGGTCGTCGCCGATCACCACCGGGCGGCGCCGGCCGCGCCGGGCCAGTGCCTGGGCGAACTCCTCCGGCCCCTCCGGCAGGCAGATCTTCGCCCCGGCGCCGGCGCACAGGACGTCCTTCGCGATCCGCACGGACTCGCCGTCGGTCCTGCGGGCGACCGGGTCGATGACCACAAGCAGGGGGCACCCCCGAACGGACGCCGCGGGGGAGTGCCCAGAAGACTGCGCCGACACCTCGGTCCTTCCTCAGGTAGCATCTCGGTGCAAGAGCCCCTTGCGCTATTGCGCCAGGGGCTTCGTCTATTCCGGGGCACCGGTCCGACGGCTCCGGCGACGACGTACGCGTGAACACGCGGGCGTCGCGCCTTCCACGCACGTTGGACATGCCCCGCCCGGAAGGGGTGTACGCCTGTGCCCGCACTTGTGCTGCTCGGTGCTCAGTGGGGTGATGAGGGCAAGGGAAAGGCCACCGATCTGCTCGGTGGGTCAGTGGACTACGTCGTGCGTTATCAGGGCGGCAACAACGCCGGCCACACGGTCGTCGTGGGCGACCAGAAGTACGCACTGCACCTCCTCCCTTCCGGAATCCTCTCGCCGGGGTGCACCCCGGTCATCGGCAACGGCGTCGTCGTCGACCCGGCGGTCCTGCTCTCCGAGCTGAGCGGACTCAACGAGCGCGGCGTCGACACGTCCAAGCTGCTGTTGAGCGGTAACGCGCATCTGATCACGCCGTACAACATCACCACCGACAAGGTGACGGAACGGTTCCTCGGCAAGCGGAAGATCGGCACCACCGGTCGGGGCATCGGCCCGACCTACGCCGACAAGATCAACCGCACCGGCATCCGGGTCCAGGACCTCTACGACGAGTCGATCCTGACCCAGAAGGTCGAGGCGGCCCTCGACGTCAAGAACCAGCTGCTCACCAAGCTCTACAACCGCCGCGCCATCGAGGCCGGGCAGGTCGTCGAGGAGCTGCTGGGCTACGCCGACCAGATCAAGGGCTACGTCGCCGACACCACCCTGATCCTCAACAAGGCCCTGGACGACGACAAGGTCGTGCTCTTCGAGGGCGGGCAGGGCACCCTGCTCGACATCGACCACGGCACGTACCCCTTCGTGACCTCCTCGAACCCGACCGCGGGCGGTGCCTGCACGGGTGCGGGCGTCGGCCCCACGAAGATCAGCCGGGTCATCGGCATCCTCAAGGCGTACACCACCCGGGTGGGCGCCGGACCGTTCCCGACGGAGCTGTTCGACGAGGACGGCGAGGCGCTGCGCCGGATCGGCGGCGAGCGCGGCGTCACCACCGGGCGCGACCGTCGCTGCGGCTGGTTCGACGCGGTCATCGCCCGCTACGCGACCCGGGTCAACGGCCTGACGGACTTCTTCCTCACCAAGCTCGACGTCCTCACCGGCTGGGAGCAGATCCCGGTCTGCGTGGCCTACGAGATCGACGGCAAGCGCGTCGAGGAGCTGCCCTACAGCCAGACCGACTTCCACCACGCGAAGCCGATCTACGAGATGCTGCCGGGCTGGTCCGAGGACATCACCAAGGCCAAGACCTTCGCCGAGCTGCCGAAGAACGCCCAGGCGTACGTCAAGGCGCTGGAGGAGATGTCGGGCGCCCCGATCTCCGCGATCGGCGTCGGCCCCGGCCGGACCGAGACGATCGAGATCAACTCGTTCCTGTCGTAACGGGTCCGGCACGACCCCGGCGGTGCGGTCCTCGCGGGCCGCGCCGCCGATGACGGGGTGACGGTGGGGCGAGCGCCCCGCCGTCACCCCTTCTTCGTGTACAGCAGCGGCGCCAGGCCGCCCGCGTCGTCGAAGGTGCGCCGCAGCTGGCCGCCCATCAGCTCCAGAGTGCTGGGGGAGCCGGGGCGGCAGGTGTCGGGCGGTCCGGAGACCACGGTGGACGGGCCCAGGCGCACCGGCGGGCCGGCGCTCTTGAGGGTGGCCACGAACCGGCATTCGTACGTGGGCCCGGTGGCCTCCATCCGGAGCACCGCCTCGCCGGGCTTGCCCTGGACCAGGGTGAAGCGGCGCACGTCCAGCCGGGAGTCGCCGATCGTCGTCGACCAGATGCCCAGGTAGTCGGCGGGGATGCCGCCGGGCGGCGTCGTGGGCCGGTCCGTGGTCTTCTCGGTGGCGGCGGCGCTGCCGTCGCCGGGCGCGCCGAGCAGCGCGTACGCGGCGGCGGTGCCCCCGCCGGCCAGCACCAGCGCGGCCGCGACCAGCAGCGTCCGGCCGGTGCGCCGGCGACGCGCCGGGGCGGGGGCGCCCGGCGGTGCCACGGTGGCGGGCGAGGCGACGGCGGTCTCCGCGGTGGGCGTGCGGGCCGTGCCGTCCTGCGGGTCCTCGGTCTCCAGCAGTTCCACCGCGTGCCGCCCCAGACGGGCGACGAGCGCCCCGGGGAGCCATGGTTCGTCCTCGGCCGCCCCGGAGGCGTCCGGGACGTCCTCGGCCCACGCCACCAGTTCCTCGGGCGTCGGGCGGCGGGCCGGGTCCTTCGCCAGACAGGCGGTGACCAGCTCGCGCAGTCCTTCGGGGAGCCCGGTCAGGTCCGGCTCCTGTTCGGCGATGCGGTACATCATCGCGTGCGGCAGGGTCGTCTCCGAGCCGAACGGCGGCCGGCCGGTGGCCGCGTAGACCAGCACCGAGCCGAGGCAGAAGACGTCGCAGGCCGGCGTGAGCGGCTCGCCGCGGACCTGTTCGGGCGCCATGAAGCCGGGCGAGCCGACCGCGGAGCCGGTGTGCGTCACCGCGCTGGTGCTGACGCCCTCCAGGGCCCGCGCGATGCCGAAGTCGATGACCCGCGGCCCGTCGAGGGTCAGCAGGACGTTGGACGGCTTGAGGTCGCGGTGGATGATGCCGGCGGCGTGCACGGACCGCAGGGCGCGGGCCAGTCCCGCGGCCAGGATCCGCACCGTGCGTTCCGGCAGCGGGCCGGTGCCGCCGACGGTCTGCTGGAGGGAGGGGCCGGCGATGTAGCCGGTGGCCAACCACGGGGTCTCGGCCTCGGTGTCCGCGTCCAGGACGGGCGCGGTCCACTCGCCGCCCACCGTGCGGGCGGCCCGCACCTCGCGGCGGAAGCGGGCCCGGAACTCCTCCTGATGGGCCAGTTCCGCCCGCACCAATTTGACCGCGGCGGTCCGGCCGCGGTCCGACCGGGCCAGGAACACCCGGCCCATGCCGCCCTCGCCGAGCCGCCCCAGCAGGCGGTACTCGCCGATCCGCTGGGGGTCGTGCGTGTCGAGCGGTGCCAGCCCTCCGAGCCCTTTGGCCCGTCCCTGCTGCCCCGCCCGTCCTGGCTGTGCCATGATCCGCCGCCCCTTTGCCCGGCTTTCCCCGCCCCCGCTCGGTGGGAGCGGTCACTCGTCCGCGGTGAGGATATCGAGACCGGGCGCACGGCCGGTGGGGCGGTATTCGGCCAAGCCGCAAGGCCGTTGGGGCGGGCCCTGGTCCTGCGGGTCGCGAGGGCCGATCCCGTGCTGGGACGTACGGGCCGGTGGCTGAGGTGCCGTCAGTGCCACTGCGCTGTCCGGGAACTGACGCAACGGATGACTGATTCCGTGTCGCGGAACTCTTCAGGGTTATCGATCGTAAAGAAAGGAGAAAAACCGCAGAGAGCGACGACAGGACCCGCACGATCCCCCGTCCCCAATACCCCAAGGAGACCGTGTGATACCCGCCGTACGAGCCCTTGCGCGGGCGGCCATGGCCGCCCGCCCCGTCCCGCTGGCCGAGGTCCAGGCCCGCGCCGAACTCCTGGCTCGCTTCAGCACCACCTACCTCGTCCCGGTCGACGTCTTCGCCGCGTTCGCGGCCGAACTCACCGACCGCAACCGCCCCGGCGGCCCGTTCGCGGCCCTGTGCATCAACGGCCGCCGCTGGTTCCGCTACCAGTCCGTCTACTACGACACCCCCGACCTGCGGTCCTTCCACGACCACCGGCAGCGCAACGTGCTCCGCTTCAAGATCCGTGAACGGCTCTACGCCGACACCGGCGAGCGGCAGTTCGAGGTCAAGCTCAAGGGCGAGCACGGCCGCACGGTCAAGCACCGGCAGCCGCTGCTCCCCGGCGACCAGGCCCTGGGCGAGGCCCCGCGGGACTTCCTCGCCACCGTGCTCGACCGCTCCTACGGCATCGAGGCCCCCACCGAACTGGGCCGCTCCATCGGGACCGACTACCAGCGGGCCACCTTCGTCGCCGACGGCCAGCGCGTCACCTGCGACGCCGCCCTGGTCTGCCGCGACCTGGCGACCGGCCGCACCGTGCGGGCCGACGGCGGGCTGGTCGTCGTCGAGACCAAGACCGCCGGCCGGCTCACCGAGGCCGACCGGCTGCTGACCGAGTACGGCGTCCAGGCCGCCGACTTCACCAAGTACTGCGGCGGTCTGTCGGCGCTCCGGCCGAACCTGTACGCCAACCACTGGCGCGGGCCGGTCCGGACCGCCTTCCCCACCGCCGCGGCGGCCTGAGCCGGTGCGCGGGGCGACCAGCCCTGAGCGCCGCGGCTCCTGACGATGCCCGGGGGCAGGTACCCCCACCCCCGGGCATCCCTGGAGATTCCTCCAGGACCGTAGACATTCTGTCCGCGCGCGTGGTGAGCGCCATACACACTGTCGGTACCGGTCAGCGCACCGTGATCCTTAGGCTGGGAGCCGTTCGCCGTTCCTGTCCAGCGACGGACCCCCGCGACCGATCCGAGGTACTGACCGTGAGCACGTTGCCCCCAGACCCCGCCGCCGGCGCCGCCGTCAAGGCCGCCGACCGCGCGCACGTCTTCCACTCCTGGTCCGCCCAGGGCCTGATCGACCCGCTGCCGGTCGCCGGTGCCGAGGGCTCGTACTTCTGGGACTACGACGGCAACCGCTACCTCGACTTCGCCTCCCAGCTGGTCAACACCAACATCGGTCACCAGCACCCCAAGGTCGTCGCGGCCATCCAGGAGCAGGCCGGCAAGCTCTGCACCCTCGCCCCGGGCTTCGCCGTGGACGTCCGCTCCGAGGCCGCCCGGCTGATCGCCGAGCGCACCCCCGGCGACCTGGACAAGATCTTCTTCACCAACGGCGGCGCCGAGGCGGTCGAGAACGCCGTCCGCATGGCCCGGCTGCACACCGGCCGCGCCAAGGTGCTGTCCACCTACCGCTCGTACCACGGCGCCACCGCCGCCGCGATCAACCTGACCGGCGACCCGCGCCGCTGGGCCTCGGACACCGGCGCGGCCGGCGTCGTCCACTTCTGGGGACCGTTCCTGTACCGCTCGCCGTTCCACGCGGAGAACGAGGCCCAGGAGTGCGAGCGCGCCCTGGCCCACCTGGAACAGACCATCGCCTTCGAGGGCCCCCAGTCGATCGCCGCGATCATCCTGGAGACCGTGCCCGGCACCGCCGGCATCATGGTCCCGCCGCCCGGCTACCTCGCCGGCGTCCGCGAGATCTGCGATCGCTACGGCATCGTCTTCATCCTCGACGAGGTGATGGCGGGCTTCGGCCGCACCGGCCACTGGTTCGCCGCCGACCACTTCGACGTCACCCCCGACCTGCTGACCTTCGCCAAGGGCGTCAACTCCGGCTACGTCCCGCTCGGCGGCGTGGCCATCAACGCCGAGATCGCCGCCACCTTCGACCAGCGGCCCTACCCCGGCGGCCTGACCTACTCCGGTCACCCGCTGGCCTGCGCCTCCGCCGTCGCCACGCTCAACGCGATGGCCGAGGAGCGGATCGTGGAGAACGCCGCGGAGATCGGCGAGAAGGTCATCGGCCCCGCGCTGCGCGAGATCGCCGAGCGGCACCCGTCGGTCGGCGAGGTCCGCGGCCTGGGCGTCTTCTGGGCCCTCGACCTGGTCCGCAACAAGGAGACCCGCGAGCCGCTGGTGCCCTACAACGCGGCCGGCGCCGACAACGCCCCGATGGCCGAGTTCGCCGCGGCCTGCAAGCGCGGCGGCCTGTGGCCGTTCGTGAACATGAACCGCACCCACGTCGTCCCGGCCTGCACCGTCACCGAGGCCGAGGTCAAGGAGGGCCTCACCGCCCTCGACGCGGCCCTGACCGTCGCTGACGCGCACACCGTCTGACGCGTCCACCGGACAGCACCTGCGCGCGGCCCCGCCCCTCGTGGGCGGCGGCCGCGCGCGTGGTTTCACGTGAAACCGTGGCCATCCCCTCGCCTATGGTGGGGGCGGGCCGCTCCCACCTGCGGTCATGGACGTCGAAGGAGACGCACCGAATGGCCCCGGGCTCGGACAGCTCCAGCTCAGTGATACGGCGCAGCACCCTGCGCGAGCAGATCGCCGACGCGCTGCGCGACGAGATCCTGGCCGGCCGGCTGCCGTCCGGTCACCCGTTCACCGTCAAGGAGATCGCCGACCAGTACGGCGTCTCCGCGACCCCGGTGCGCGAGGCGCTGCTCGACCTGTGCGCCCAGGGCCTGCTCGACGTCGAGCAGCACCGCGGTTTCAAGGTGCACGCCTTCACCACCGACGACTTCCGCGCCATGGTCGAGGCCCGCACCCTGATCATCGAGGGCATCTTCCGCAGCGACGCCGAACGGGCGCTGCTGGCCACCCCCGCGGAGGTGCTGATCTCCATCCGCCGCCGTGCCGAAGAGGCCGAACGCGCCGCCCGGGCCGGCGACCTGGATGTCCTCATCGGCTACGACCTGCGGTTCTGGCGCGAACTCAGCGGCATCGTCCAGAACCCCTACATCAGCGACTTCCTGGACCGGATCCGCGTCCAGACCTGGATGTTCGCGGTGCCCCTGCTGCGCCGCGACCCCCGCCTCAAGGACCGCCTGTGGCACGGTCACAGCGAGTTGGCCGACGCCCTGCTGCGGCACGACCTGCCGGACGCCCAGCGGCTGATCGCCGAGTACAACGAGCACTCCCTCGCTCTCGTGGGAACGGCCGGCTAGCACTACGCTGTCCCGACCATCGGCCGTAATGGGCCGTACCCGTGGCTGTACGTGCGCCGGTGCCCTCTGTCCCCTACCGGAAGCGAGCCCCCACCCGTGGCATGTGACCTGTGGCTGGTACCCCTCGTCGATGTGCTGTGCCACAGCCCCGACAACCCGTTCTCCGAAGAGATCGCCGCCTACAACGAGGCCCTGGTGGACGCGGGCCTGCCGGAGATCCCGGTCTTCTCCTACATGCCGGGCCTCTCCGGTGACGTGGCACCGGTCGCCGGCTTCGACTACGACGCGCTGCACTTCCTGCGCCGCGCCTACCTGCTGCAACTGTGCGGCCTGGAGGTGACCCCGGTCGACGAACTGGGCGGCGACTACGAGCAGTTGCTGGAGATGTTCGAGACCACCGCGCAGCAGTCCCACCTGGTCTGGCACTACGACCACGCGGGCGCCTACGTCCCGGTCGACTTCCCGCACCCGCTCGCCACCGAGGAACTGCTGGCCGGCGGCGGCCCGCTGGGCTCCTCCCACGGGCTGTTGCGGGACCTCGAACTGGTCGCCCCGGCACTGGGCATCGATCCGGCGAACCCGCCGGCCGCCCCCGCGCCGCCGGCCGGTCCCACCTCCCTGGAAGAACGGGCCACCGCGGTCCCCACGGACGACGGCCCGTTCGCCCGGGAACGGCACGTCTGGCTCGGGCTGCACGCGGCCGCCACCCGGAGCCTGGGCCAGGGCTCCATGATCGTTTTCAGCTGAGCGGACCGGCCGGGGCGGCGGGTCCGCCCCGGCCCCACCGGGCTCCCGCCCGCTCGCCGCTCAGCGCGGGGCCTCCGGCGGCCGTTGCCGCGGCATGTTCGGCCGCGTGCCGGGCGATCGCAGGAACCGCCCCGGGTGCCCCGGACCCTCCGACCGCGCCGCCGTCCACGGCAGCACGGCGTGGCTGGCCTGCGGCACCGGGGCGGACCGGAACTCCACCATCCAGTCCGTCGTCTCCGTGCGGACCAGCTCGCCGATGTCCTCGTTGAACCGCCGCAGCACGGCCAGGCAGCGCTCCGCCGCCTCGCTCGCGGTGCCCTCCGCCGGCCCGAGCACCTCCCGCACGCTCTCCGCCGCCCAGTCGAACTGGAGCGCCTCCAGCCGCCGGTGGATCGCCTGGGCGGTGGCCAGGTCCCGCATCCACCCCGCGGTCATCCCGAAGTACCGGTCGCAGCCCACGCACACCGCGGCCAGCAGCAGCGTCAGCGCGCCCCAGGGCGCCCCGTGCTCCCAGACCCCGGCGAGGTCCAGCAGCGGCAGCGCCCCGCCCGCGGTCACCCCGGCCGCGGCCCCCGTCCGCAGCGCGCGGGCCCCGCGCCGCTTGGCCAGCCGGTCGCGCAGGTACCAGTCGGCGGTGCGCAGCGCGCCCTCCTCGCTCCACAGGTACAGCGCGTCCAGCCGGTCGCCCGGCTCCCCCCAGTCGCCGTGCGGGAACGCCCGCCCCACGAGGTCGCCGCGGCCCCGGAGCGGGCCCGCGGGGCGGCGCTGCGGTCGCCCCTGGTCCCGGTGGCGGTCCGGGGACCGTCCGCGGCCCCGGTCGGACCCGCCCTCGCCCCGAGGGGGCCCCTCGGGCTGCATCTCCGGCTGACTCACCCGTGCGCTCCCTCGTACGCGGATCGTGAGGTGCGCGGAGGACCTACGGGAGGGCCGAGCACCGCCCCCTTTCCTACCGCCGAACGGCTGGCCTCTGTCCCAAGATCGCCCGTTTTCCGCCCGGAAGTGGTGCGGGATCCGGTATAGGGCGCTCACGGGTCTCACCCGAAAGAGTTGCCGTCGTGCGGGCCGACGGCGAGGGTGCCGGCGTTTCCGGGCGGGATCCCTCCTTGTGCGATCGGGGCATACCCGGCGGTCGGCCGGTTGGTGCGTTCGTCTAGGCTGCACTGCGTGAAGGTCCTCGTCATCGGCGGCGGCGCCCGCGAACACGCCCTGTGCCGCTCCCTGTCCCTCGACCCCGACGTCACCGCGCTGCACTGCGCCCCCGGCAACGCCGGGATCGCCGAGGTGGCCGAACTCCACGAGGTCGACGCCCTCGACGGGCGGGCGGTGGCCGACCTCGCCGTGGGCCTGGCCGCCGACCTCGTCGTCGTCGGCCCCGAGGCCCCGCTGGTCGCCGGCGTCGCGGACGCGGTCCGCGAGCGCGGCATCCCGGCCTTCGGCCCGTCGGCCCGGGCCGCCGAGCTGGAGGGCTCCAAGGCGTTCGCCAAGGACGTGATGGCCGCCGCCGGCGTGCCCACCGCCCGCAGCTACGTCTGCACCACCCCGGAGGAGGTCGACACGGCCCTGGACGCCTTCGGCGCGCCGTACGTCGTCAAGGACGACGGGCTGGCCGCCGGCAAGGGCGTGGTGGTCACCGAGGACGTCGCGGTGGCCCGCGCGCACGCCAACGCCTGCGACCGGGTGGTCATCGAGGAGTTCCTCGACGGCCCGGAGGTCTCCCTCTTCGCCGTCACCGACGGCGAGACCGTCGTGCCGCTCCAGCCCGCCCAGGACTTCAAGCGCGCCCACGACGGCGACCAGGGCCCCAACACCGGCGGCATGGGCGCCTACAGCCCGCTGCCGTGGGCCGACCCCAAGCTGGTCGACGAGGTGCTCCAGACCGTCCTGCAGCCCACCGTCGACGAGCTGCGCCGCCGCGGCACCCCGTTCTCCGGGCTGCTCTACGCGGGTCTGGCGATCACCTCCCGCGGCGTGCGCGTGATCGAGTTCAACGCCCGCTTCGGCGACCCCGAGACCCAGGTCGTGCTGGCCCGCCTGAAGACCCCGCTGGCCGGCCTGCTGCGCGCCGCGGCGACCGGCGCCCTGGCGGCCTTCCCGCCGCTGCGCTGGAGCGACGGCGCCGCGGTCACCGTCGTCATCGCCTCCCACAACTACCCGGGCACCCCGCGCACCGGCGACCCGATCGACGGCCTGGCCGAGGTCGCCGAGCAGGACGCCCCCGACGCCTACGTGCTGCACGCCGGCACCCGGCGCGGCGCGGACGGCGCGGTGCTCAGCGCGGGCGGCCGGGTGCTGTCCGTCACCGCCACCGGCGCCGACCTGGCCACCGCCCGCGAGCGCGCCTACCGCTCCGTGGACCGGATCGCGCTGGACGGCGCGCACCACCGCACCGACATCGCCGCGAAGGCGGCCGCCGGGGAGTAGGGCACGGCGGCTCCCGGCCGCCTCGGCGGCCCGCGCGGAGCGGAGTCGCCACCGGGCGTCACGGACTGGGGCATGTGTCATTTCCTTGACATATGCCCCAGTTGCGTTGCGGGCGGGCCACCCGGCAGGAAGGCGCCCAGAACGGTACGCATCCGGCTCCCGGCTTTACCCAAAGCCATTCCATCGAGTGACCACGCGGGCATCCTGCTGACGAACCCCGCACCCCCAACTAAGGTGCGGCGCAAGCGTCCTGCGGTCGCGGCGCCGGATTCCGGCGTCGGCGTCCCGGCGGCGTCCGGCAACTGGCCCACCGACATTGCGATGTCAGTGGCCGGTGCCACAGTGGTGGGGAGTGGGCTCGCTCGCTCGCCCGCACACCGCACGACCTTCGTCCGTCCGTCCCGCGTTCTCTCCGTCCCGCGACAAGCAGGACCGCAGGGGGTGTACAGGCTCGTGGCAAGTCCGGAAACAGGCGTCCTGGCGGCGCGTGGCCGCGCCCTCGCGGTGCTCCGCGTCCGCGGTGCGGCGCTGGCGCTCGCCCTGCTGCCGGCCGCGGTCGCCGTGGTCCTCCTGGTGGGGGGCGCCACCGGCCGGCTCGGCACCGAAGGCGGCTGGGCCGTCGCCCGGTGGGCCGTCGGCTCCCTCACCGTGCTGAGCCTGCTGCTGGCGACGCTGGTCTCGGTGGTCGTGGCCCGCGCCCGGCCCGCGCTCAGCCCCTCCGTGCCGGTCGCCGAGGAGGCGGCCCCGGACCTCTACCGCCTGGTCCGCGACCTCGCCGACCGCCTCGACGTCCCGGCCCCCTCCGCGATAGCCCTCACCCCGGACTGCGACAGCTGGTTGGAGGACCGCACGCACCGCGCCCACGGCCCGCCGCGCCCCGCCCGACGGGCCGGCCGCCGGGCACCGGAGGCCCCGGTCCTGGTCATCGGTTCGCCGTTCCTGTGGTGGATGCGGGTCGCCGAGCTGCGCGCCCTGTTGGCCCCCGTCGTCGCCGGCACCGGCCCGTCCGCGCATCCCGACATAGCCGCCGCCCGCCGCTTCATCCGGGGACTGGACGCGGCCGCCGGGGTCGCCGCCCGCGCCCGGGGCCCGCTGCGCGCCCTCCCGCTGCGCTTCGTCGGCCGGGTCGCCCGGCTGCTGCTGCGCGCCGTCGGCGACCACGTCGTGCTGATGGAGCGCGGGGTCGCGGCCGCCGCCTCCGAGCGCGCCCAGAGCGTCGACTACGGCCTGCGGATCGTCGCCCAGGAACAGGTCGGTCTGGCCTACGCCGGCTGGGACCGGCTGCTGACCCGGGTCGCGCTGCCCGCGTGGCGGATGGGGCGCTGGCCCTCCCGGCTGGACGCCGGCGTGGTCTCCGCGCTCACCGAGCTCTCCCGCCGCGACCGGCTCGCCCAGGGCTTCGCCTCCCGCTTGGGCGAGCGCCCCGCCTGCGACCTCCTGGAGGAGCCCGGCACCATCGACCGCGCCGCCTCCCTGCTGGCCGCCCGCCTCTTCCACGGCGGCCCGGCCGAGCCCGGCCCGCACTGGTCGCCGGTCGCCTGGCAGCAGTACCCCGAGGAGATCGTCGACCGGAAGTGGCGGTTGGAGGCCGCCCGCCTCCACCGGGTCCTCGACGAACTGCCGGCGGCCGGCCCGGCCGACCCCGACCGGGCGGCGGACCGCACCCCCGCGGACCCGCCCGCCACCGCCACCGCACCGCCCCTGACCTACGCCGGCGCCCGCGCCCGTACGCCCGCGGCCCCGCACGGCGAGGGCCTGCCCCGAGCCCTCGACCCCGCCGCCCCGCCCCCGGGCTCCCCCCTCCGTTCGAGCCGCGCGGAGGCGCCCGCACCGGCCGGCACCCCCGGTGCGGGCGAGCCGCCGGGCGCCGCCGAGGCCGCCGCCCCCGCGCCGCTCCCCGGCCCGACGCTGGCCCGGGTCATCGACCGGCTGGCCCGCGATCCCGGCTCCGGCGACCTCCTCGCCGCCCGGCTCGGTGCCGAGGTCGCCCGGGAGGAGCGCGAGGAGGCCGCCCGCCAGGCCACCCGCTCCGGGCGGGACGGCACCGCCGACCCCGGCCGGGGCGACGACCCGGCCGACGACGGCCTCCCGCTCTTCCCCCTCCAGCCGCCCCGCACCGCCCGCGAACTGCTCGCCGACCACGTCACCGCCATGGTCTGCTGCGCCGCCGTGGACACCGCCGGAGCCGCCCCCGGCCTGGACTGGCTCGACGGCCCGGCCCTCCTCGTGGACGGCGCCCGCCGCGCCGACCTGGGCCGCCCGGTCCTCAGCCTGGTCGACGACGGTGACGCCGAACCGCTCCGCGGCTGGCTGCACCGGATCGGGGTGCGTCCGGAGAAGCCGGTCCGGCTGGCGTGAGCCCCGGCGTGCGGGGTGCCCGCCGGGCCGGCTGAATGTTCCCTTCCAGTTCGTGCTTCGGGCCAAGGGCACCTAAATTCACGACGAAGGGTGACGAAGTGAGTGCGTAATGTGATGTGCTGGGGGGTGGGTAAGGCCCGGTCGGCCGCGGCCATGGGGGACGCGGGAGGGGAGTGGAAGGTGGCGACGGAACAGATCAGGCGCTGGGAATCGGGCGCCCTCGCCCACGCGGTCACGGATCCGTTCGGGCAGGGCCCGTTGCCCTGGCTGCGCGGCAGCGAGACCTACTTCGACTCCGGCCGGATCATTCCCTGGTACGTCGATCCCGCCGTCGCCCGCGGCGACCTGCGACTGCCCGCGCCCCGAAAACACAACGGCCCCCGCACCGCCGACGACATCCACCGCCAGATCAAGGGGTTCGCCGTCCGCGGCACGGTGGCCCCCGGCGAGGCCATCGACTTCCGGGTCTCGGTCGATCCGCCGCAGCCGTTCAGCATCGACGTCTACCGCATCGGCCACTACTCCGGCGCCGGCGCCGCCAAGATCACCACCAGCCCCCGGCTCGCCGGCATCGTCCAGCCGGCCCCCCTGCTCGTCGGGCGCACCGTCTCCTGCCACCACTGGTGGCTGTCCTGGCGCCTCCAGGTCCCCACCTACTGGCAGCTCGGCGCCTACGTCGCCGTCCTGACCACCGTCGACGGCCGCTACCGCTCGCACATCCCGTTCACGGTCCGCGACGACCAGCCCGCCGACCTCCTGCTGCTGCTCCCCGACGTCACCTGGCAGGCGTACAACCTCTACCCCGAGGACGGCCGCACCGGCGCCAGCCTCTACCACGCCTGGGACGACGGGGGCGCCCTCCTCGGCGAGCGGGACGCCGCCACCACCGTCTCCTTCGACCGCCCCTACGCCGGCGCCGGTCTGCCGCTGCACGTGGGCCACGCCTACGACTTCATCCGCTGGGCCGAGCGCTACGGCTACGACCTCGCCTACGCCGACGCCCGCGACCTGCACGCCGGCCGGGTCGACGCCACCCGCTACCGCGGCCTGGTCTTCCCCGGCCACGACGAGTACTGGTCGGTGCCCATGCGCCGCACGGTCGAGGCCGCCCGCGACAGCGGCACCTCCCTGGTCTTCCTCTCCGCCAACACCATGTACTGGCAGGTGGAGCTCTCCCCGTCACCGGCCGGCCCCGACTCGCTGCTCAACTGCCGCAAGCGCCAGGGCCCCGGCCGCCCCGCCCTCTGGCGCGAACTCGGCGATCCGGAGCAGCGGTTGATGGGCATCCAGTACGCCGGCCGGGTCCCCGAGCCCGCCCCCCTGGTCGTGCGCAACGCCGACCACTGGCTGTGGGAGGCCACCGGCGCCCACGAGGGCGACGAACTCCCCGGCCTGGTCGCCGGCGAGGCCGACCGCTACTTCCCGCGCACGAGCCTGCCCGCGCACACCCGCCGCATCCTGCTCTCGCACTCCCCGTACCGCGACGGCGAGGGCGTCCGTCGCCACCAGGAGACCTCGCTGTACCGCGCCCCCAGCGGCGCCCTGGTCTTCTCCTCCGGCACCTTCGCCTGGTCGCCCGCCCTCGACCGGCCCGGCCACGTCGACCAGCGCGTCCAGCGCGCCACCGCCAACCTCCTCGACCGCATCTGCAAGCGCGACTGAGCCCGCGCCGCACCCGCGCCGGCCGACGCCGCTCCCCGCACGAGCACCGCCCCGCGCGCTACCGCGCCGCGTACTGCCCCAACTCCCGTGCCAGCGCCACCGTCAGCGCCCGGAAGATCCGCACCTCCGGATTCGGGTCCCCGGACCGCGTCGCCAACACGCTCTGCGCGCTCGGCGCGTCCAGCACCGGCACGAACACCGTCCCCGGCCACGGGTAGTACCGGGCGAAGGACTTCAGCCCCGACCCGGCACCGCGTCCCGCCGCCACGCTCGTCAGCACGTCGTGCGGGTTCAGCGCGCAGTCCGGCGCCCGCCGCTCGCCCTCCTGGAAGTAGAGGTAGTCGACGAACGGCCGCGGGGTCCGTGCCGGCAGCCGCAGGAACGGCAGGTCGAGGACGTCCGCGACCCGCACCCCCTCCAGCGCCGCGTCGGCCAGCGGCGAGCGCGCGGAGACCGCCACGATCCGCTGCTCGGTCGTCAGGACGTCCGCCTCGATGCCCTCGGCCCGCACCAGGGGCCGGACGAACGCCACGTCCACCCGGTCCTCGCGCAGCGCGCTGCAGTGCTCGGTGAAGTCCAGCTGGACCAGCGACACCGGCACGTCCGGCCGCGCCCGCCGGAACGCGTTCACCGCGGCCGGCGTCACCTCCGCCGACCCGTGGCCCATCACCCCGACCCGCAGCCCGCGCCCCGGCGACGGCCGGCCCTGGACGGCCTCGGACACGTCCTGGACCGCGGCGTTCGCGGCGGCCAGCAGGGTCCGGGCGTGCGCCACCAGCCGCTGGCCGGCGACGGTCGGCAGCACCGGGCCCCGACCGCGGTCCAACAGCCGCGTCCCGAACTCCCGCTCCAGCTGCTGCACGTGCTGGGTGACGGCGGCCGGCGACAGGAACAGCCGGGCCGCCGCCCGCCCGAAGTGCTGCTCCTCGACCACCGCCAGGAACGAAGACAGCCGGCGCAGATCCATGTCCGCCACGATAGGCCGGGGGCCGAGCCCGCGGCCCGCGCCGTTCACGTTTCCTGAACGGAGGCGGCGCGCCGGCCCGCTCGCGCCGTACAACGTCCCTCATGCCCCTGCCACACGCCCCGGCGACCCCGGTCGGCGCCGACGCCACCGCGGCCCCCGCGCCCCGCCACTGGCTCCGCGCCGGCTGGCTGATGACCGCCTCCGGGTGGAGCGCCAACCAGTACTCCTCCCTCCTGGGCGCCTACCGCGCCCACCTCGGTCTGACCGCCGCCACCACCACCGCCCTGTTCGCCGTCTACGTCGTCGGCCTGATCCCCGGCCTCCTCGTCGGCGGCCCGCTCGCCGACCGCCACGGCCGCCGCCGGGTCGCCCTCACCGCCCTGGCCGTCTCGGCCCTGGCCACCTGCCTGCTGATGGCCGGTCCGGCCGCCCCGGCGCTGCTGTGGCCGGGCCGCTTCCTCACCGGCGTCGGCGCGGGCACCCTGCTCACCGCCGGCAGCGTCTGGATCAAGGAACTCTCCACCCCGCCGTACGGCACCGCGCCGAGCCCCGGCGCCGCCGCCCGCCGCTCCGGCCTCTTCCTCTCCGCCGGCTTCGCCACCGGCGGCCTGGCCGCCGCCCTGATAGCCCAGTGGGCCCCGCACCCGATGGTGCTGGCCTACGTCCCGCACCTGGTCCTGGCCGCGGCGGCCGCCCTGAGCGCCCGCCGCGCCCCCGAGACGGTCCCGGCCCGGACCCCGGACGCCGCTGCCCCGGAAACCACCGCGCCCGCCCACCGCACGCCGTTCCGCCGCCTCGTCGTCCCGGTGGCCCCCTGGGTGTTCGCCGCCCCCTCGATCGCCTTCGCGGTCCTCCCCGGCCTCGTCGACACCGCCCTGCACGGCTGGCAGACCGTCTACGCGGGCGTCATCACCGCCGTCACCCCCGGCGCCGGCCTCCTCGTCGCCCCGCTCGCCCGCCGGCTGAGCGCCCGGCACCGCCTCGGCACCGCCGCCACCGGCCTGCTCGTCACCGCTGCCGGCCTGGTGACCGGGGCCCTCGCGGTGGCCCACGCCCAACCCGCGGTGGCCCTGTGCGCCGCCGCCCTGCTCGGCGCCGGCTACGGCCTGTGCGTGGCCTACGGCCTGACCGAGGTCGCCGCGCTGGCGCCCCCGCACCACCTGGCCCGCCTCACAGCACGCTTCTGGGCCGTGTGCTACCTGGGCTTCTGCACCCCGTACGCGGTCACCCTGCTCGGCGGCGCCTTCGCCCCGCCGGCGATCCTCCTGGGCATCGCCGCGGCGGCCCTGCTCACCCTCGCCGCCGTCCTCCGCCTCGGAGCCCGTTCCTCCGCTTGACCTCGCCGGACGACCGGCCGCCGCCCCCGACACCGACCCTGCGGCGGAGCCCCCGCGCCCCGTACGGGAGAATCACCCCGACTCCTGGATCAACCTACGCGGAGGCAGCGTGTCCGGATTCGTAGAAAAGCCCGAGCCCGTGCAGGTCCCGGGGCTCACCCACCTGCACACCGGTAAGGTGCGCGACCTCTACCAGAACGCCGACGGCAACCTGGTCATGGTCGCCAGCGACCGCATCTCCGCCTACGACTGGGTGCTCCCCACGGAGATCCCCGACAAGGGCCGGGTCCTGACCCAGCTGTCCCTGTGGTGGTTCGACCAGCTCTCGGACCTGGTCCCGCACCACGTGCTGTCCACCGAGGTCCCCGAGGGCGCCCCCGCCGACTGGGCCGGCCGCACCCTGGTCTGCCACTCCCTGGCCATGGTCCCGGTGGAGTGCGTCGCCCGCGGCTACCTGACCGGCTCCGGCCTCGCCGAGTACCAGCAGTCCCGCACGGTCTGCGGACTGGCGCTGCCCGAGGGCCTGACCGACGGCTCCGAGCTCCCCGCCCCGATCTTCACCCCGGCCACCAAGGCCGCCGTCGGCGACCACGACGAGAACGTCTCCTACGAGGAGGTCGCCCGCCAGGTCGGCGCCGAAACCGCCGCCCAACTCCGCCAGCTGACCCTCGCGGTCTACGGCCGGGCGCGCGACGTCGCCCGCGAACGCGGCCTGGTCCTCGCCGACACCAAGTTCGAGTTCGGCTTCCACGAGGAGCGCCTCACCCTCGCCGACGAGGTCCTCACCCCCGACTCCTCGCGCTTCTGGCCCGCCGACCAGTGGCAGCCGGGCCGCCCCCAACCCTCCTTCGACAAGCAGTTCGTCCGCGACTGGCTGACCTCGCCCGCCGCGGCCTGGGACCGCACCGGCGAACAGCCCCCGCCGGCCCTCCCGCAGGAGATCGTCGAGCGCACCCGCGCCAAGTACCTGGAGGCGTACGAGCGCCTCACCGGCCGCCCCTGGGCCTGACACCCGCGCCGGAAGACGACGAAGGCCCCGGTCGTGATGACCGGGGCCTTCTCCCTGAGCGGACGACGAGGCTCGAACTCGCGACCTCAACCTTGGCAAGGTTGCGCTCTACCAACTGAGCTACGTCCGCACGCTCCGTGCTCCGGCGTCCGTTCCGGTCGCCACTGCGCGGTGCGAGCCCCACTATAGCCAACTTCCCGGCCGCCGACGCACGCCCGTGCGCACCGGCCCGGCCGCCGCCCGTCGAGCCCGGGGCGCCCGCCGCACCGCCGCGCCCGCACCCCGCGCCCGGCCCCCGCCGCCGTCGGCCCAACTCCGCGCCGGCGTCGTGCCCTTCGCGCCGGCCCACGGTCCCGGCTCCCGACTGCCGTTCCCGGCGCCCCGCCCACCCGGCGTCAGCCGCCCCGGCACCCGGGCCCCGGCGGTGTGTCCACCGCCACAGTCCGCCGCGGCCCCCGCCCCGCCCCGTTCGCCCGTCCACGGGCTCCGGGGCCGCGCTTTGCCGGCGGAAAGTCCCGCTGCGCGCCCGCGAACGTTTCGGGGGCGACGCCCTCGGGCCCGGCGGTTTTTCGCTCCGGGAAACGACAAAGACCCCGGTCGTGATGACCGGGGTCTTTTCTCTGAGCGGACGACGAGGCTCGAACTCGCGACCTCAACCTTGGCAAGGTTGCGCTCTACCAACTGAGCTACGTCCGCAGGCATCCACTCGGCTTTCACCCAGTGGCGCGACAGCTACTCTACCTGATCCTTTGGACCGGTTGAACTGTCAGAGCGGGTGACAGGGATTGCACACTGCGCCTCCCCCTTGGAAAGGGGGCGCTCTACTACTGAGCTACACCCGCGCGACTCCTCGGGGCCCGGCCTTTCGGCCTCGCCCCTCGGCGTGCTCCAGACTCTAGCTGATCAGTAGGGGTGCTGTGCAAGTCGGCAGTGTGCGCACCCGCGGACGCCGGCAAGTCGGTTAGTGGTTGGCGGCGTTGAAGGCTTCGTAGACCTTCTTGGGGATCCGGCCGCGCGGCGGGACGTCCATCTGGTGGGAGCGGGCCCAGGCGCGCACCGCCGCCGGGTCGGGGGTCACCGCGGTGCGGTGGAAGGTCTTGCCGGACTTGGCCCGCTTGCGGCCGGCCTCCACGAACGGGGCGAGGGCGCCGCGCAGTTTCTTCGCATTGGCGGGATTGAGGTCGATCTCGTACGACTTCCCGTCCAAACCGAAGATGACCGTCTCTGCGGCTTCTCCTCCGTCGATGTCATCGGAGAGCGTTACTACTACGCGCTGCGCCACGGATATCGGTCCTTTCGTGGAGCAACCCCTTGTTGACGTGGGGTGATGCTCCGGATCCGGCTGATTGGGATCAATGCTTTTTCATTTGTACAGCGATGGGCAATGCATTGTGAAGCCCATTTAATTTCGTCAGCGTGTCTTGCCGCAATCTGGCCCCCCGTTCTTTTCGGAGATTTTTCCTGCGGGCACTCCCGTCGATACCGGCTCGTGATCGGAGGTACTGCATATCTATGCGCGTAGATTTTCGAACACGGTACTGTGAGGACACCGCCTTACGCACCACACCACCGGGAGTGCCAGTGGCACGCGTCGTAGTCGACGTCATGCTCAAGCCGGAGATCCTCGACCCGCAGGGGCAGGCGGTGCAGCGCGCACTGCCACGCCTGGGCTTCGAGGGGATCGCCGACGTCCGTCAGGGCAAGCGTTTCGAACTTGAGGTGGAGGGTCCGGTCGACGACGCCGCCCTCGCCCGCATCCATGAGATGGCCGAGACCTTCCTCGCCAACACCGTCATCGAGGACTTCACCGTGCGGGTCGACGAAGCCGTGCGAGCCGAGTCATGACGGCTCGCGTCGGAGTCGTCACCTTCCCCGGCACGCTCGACGACCGGGACACCCAGCGCGCGGTCCGGGCGGCCGGCGCCGAGGCGGTGCCGCTGTGGCACCGCGACAAGGACCTCCACCAGGTCGACGCCGTGGTCCTGCCCGGCGGCTTCTCCTACGGGGACTACCTGCGGGCCGGCGCGATCTCGCGGTTCTCGCCGGTGATGGAGACCGTGATCGAACAGGCCCGGGCCGGCATGCCGGTGCTGGGTATCTGCAACGGCTTCCAGGTGCTCACCGAGACCCACCTGTTGCCCGGCGCCATGCTGCGCAACAACCACCTGCATTTCATCTGCCGCGACCAGAAGCTGCGGGTGGAGAACGCCACCACCGCCTGGACCACCGACTACGCGCCGGGCCAGGAGATCAGCATTCCGCTGAAGAACATCGACGGCCGCTATGTCGCCGACGAGCGGACGCTGGACATGCTGGAGGCCGAGGGTCGGGTGGCCTTCCGCTACGTCACCGACGGCCCGTCCGGCGACGGTTACGGAAACCCCAACGGTTCGCTCCGCGACATCGCCGGCATCACCAATGAGGCGGGCAACGTCGTCGGTCTGATGCCGCACCCCGAGCACGCCGTCGAGCCGCTGATCGGCACCGGCCGCACCGACGGCCTCGGGTTCTTCACCTCGATCCTGAAGAAGCTGGTCAACGCATGAGCCTCGACACCGTCAAGCACGCCGCCGGGACTCCGGACGCGGGCCAGCCCTGGGCCGAACTCGGCCTCAAGGAGGACGAGTACGCGCGGATCCGGGAGATCCTCGGTCGGCGCCCCACCGGCGCCGAGCTCGCGATGTACTCGGTGATGTGGTCCGAGCACTGCTCCTACAAGAGCAGCAAGGTCCACCTGAAGCAGTTCGGTGAGAAGGCCCCCGAGAACGACGCGCTGCTCGTCGGCATCGGGGAGAACGCCGGCGTCGTGGACGTCGGCCAGGGTTACGCGGTCACCTTCAAGGTCGAGTCGCACAACCACCCCTCGTACATCGAGCCCTACCAGGGCGCGGCCACCGGCGTCGGCGGCATCGTCCGCGACATCCTCGCCATGGGCGCCCGCCCGGTCGCGGTGATGGACCCGCTGCGGTTCGGTGCCGCCGACCACCCCGACACCAAGCGGGTGCTCCCCGGCGTCGTCGCGGGCATCGGCGGCTACGGCAACTGCCTGGGCCTGCCCAACATCGGCGGCGAGGTCGTCTTCGACCCCTGCTACCAGGGCAATCCGCTGGTCAACGCGCTCTGCGTGGGCGTGATGAAGCACGAGGACATCCACCTCGCCAAGGCGTCCGGCGCCGGCAACAAGGTGATCCTCTACGGTGCCCGCACCGGTGGTGACGGCATCGGCGGCGTGTCCGTGCTGGCCTCCGAGACGTTCGACGACAGCAAGCCGACCAAGCGGCCCGCCGTGCAGGTCGGCGACCCGTTCCAGGAGAAGCTCCTCATCGAGTGCACCCTGGAGATCTTCCGGGAGAAGCTGGTCGCCGGCATCCAGGACCTCGGCGGCGCCGGGCTGTCCTGCGCCACCAGCGAGCTGGCCAGCGCCGGTTCCGGCGGCATGCGGGTCGAGCTGGACACCGTTCCGCTGCGCGACTCCTCGCTCTCGCCCGAGGAGATCCTCATGAGCGAGTCGCAGGAGCGGATGTGCGCGATCGTCGAGCCGGACAAGGTCGACCGCTTCCTGGAGATCTGCGAGAAGTGGGACGTCATCGCCACCGTCATCGGTGAGGTGACGGACGGCTCGCGGCTGGAGATCTTCTGGCACGGCGAGCAGATCGTGGACGTCCCGCCGCGCTCGGTCGCCCACGAGGGCCCGACCTACCACCGGCCGTACGCCCGCCCGGACTGGCAGGACGCCCTCCAGGCCGACGACGCCGGCAAGCTGCCCCGCCCGGCGAACGCCGCGGAACTGCGCGCGCAGGTGCTCCAGTTGGTCGGCTCGCCCAACCAGGCGTCCAAGGCGTGGATCACCGACCAGTACGACCGCTTCGTCCAGGGCAACACCGTGCTGGCGCAGCCCGAGGACTCCGGCATGGTCCGGATCGACGAGGACACCAACCTCGGTGTCGCCGTCGCCACCGACGGCAACGGCCGGTACGCCAAGCTCGACCCGTACGCGGGCGCGCAGCTGGCGCTGGCCGAGGCGTACCGCAACGTCGCCGCCACCGGCGCCCGCCCGTTGGCGATCTCCGACTGCCTGAACTTCGGCTCGCCTGAGGACCCGGCGGTGATGTGGCAGTTCGCCGAGGCCACCCGTGGTCTCGCGGACGGTTGCCAGACGCTGGGCACGCCGGTCACCGGCGGCAACGTCTCGCTGTACAACCAGACCGGTGACGTCGCGATCCACCCGACCCCGGTGGTCGCGGTGCTCGGCGTCATCGACGACGTGACCCGCCGCACCCCGGTCGGTTTCGCGGAGGAGGGGCAGCTGCTCTACCTCCTCGGCGACACCCGCGAGGAACTGGGCGGTTCGGCCTGGTCGCAGGTGGTCCACGACCACCTCGGCGGACTGCCGCCGCAGGTGGACCTGGAGCGCGAGCGGCTGCTCGCCGAGATCCTGATCTCCGCCTCCCGCGACGGCATGGTCGACGCGGCGCACGACCTCTCCGACGGCGGCCTGGTCCAGGCGCTGGTGGAGTCGTGCCTGCACGGCGGCAAGGGCGCCCGGGTGGTCGTCCCGGACGGCCTCGACCCGTTCGTCTTCCTGTTCTCGGAGTCGGCGGGGCGGGCGGTCGTCGCGGTTCCGCGCAGCGAGGAGCTCCGCTTCACCGACATGTGCGGCGCCCGGGGCCTGCCGGTCACCCGGATCGGTGTCGTCGACGGCGACGAGCTCGCGGTCCAGGGGCAGTTCGACATCCCGCTGGACGAGCTGCGGACGGCCCACGAGGCCACCGTCCCGGGGCTGATCGCCTAGCGCCCGCACCAACGGGACCGCTCGCGCGCCCCGTTGTGCTTCGTGTCGGAACGGCCCGCCAGGAATGCCTGGCGGGCCGTTCCGTCGTTCGCCCCGTCGTTCCGGCACGGCCGCCGATCGGCAGGGCCTTGCTCGTAATTACGTAATTGCGTAATCTCGTGGTGTGGATCTGGAGCAGCGGGTGGCCGAGCTGGAACGCCGCCTGGCCGAGGTGGAACGCGCGGTCGAGGAGACCGGCGGCGCCGCCGCGGCGCCGCCCGCGGCCCGCCCGCCGGAGCGGAACCCCGGCGACGCGCTCTGGGCCCTGAACGGGCTGAAGGAGCAATTCGCCGGTCTGGGCGCCGTCAACGGCGGCGTGCTGTTCACCGGGGCCGTTCGGACCCCGGCCGGGCTGCGCTACGAGTGGCAGTACGGGCTGCCCACCGACACCGTCATGGACGGTGACTGGGCGGCGGCCGCCGAGTCCTTCGCGGCGCTCGGCCAGCCCGTTCGGCTGCGGCTGCTGCGCGAGATCCTCGGCGGTCGCTGCACCGCCGCCGAACTCACCGGGCTCGACGGCACGGGCACGACCGGCCAGATCTACCACCACCTACGGCAGTTGACCGCTGCCGGGTGGTTGCACACGGCCGCCCGCGGCCGCTACGAGGTACCGGTCGAGCGGGTCGTCCCGCTGCTGGTGATGCTGACTGCCGCCGGGCGCTGACGCCCGGTCGACCTAGGGGAGGTCCCTTGTCCGAGAACCGATCGATGTGGTCCGCCGCGATAGCCCTCACCGCGCTGGGCGCCGCGCTGTTCGCGTTCGCCGTCCAGCTCCACCTGGCCGACGAGGAGACGTACGTGGACGGGCTCTCCTACTTCGCCGGGACGGCGTGGGGCCTGGCGCTGGCCGTGGGGGCCTTCGCGTGGCAGGGCCGCCGCCTCAGCAGCGGCTGACCGCGCCGGGCCGACGGCGGCGCGCGCGGGCCGGGACCGGGTGGGGCGCCGCCCGGCCCGGCCCGCGCTCCCACTCGTCCGGGCGGCTGTCAGTGCTGCCGCCTAGGCTTGCCCGCATGTCACCTGCCGCCCGCGCACCGCGTGCCCGCCGGTACGACCCGGCCAAGACCCGCGCCGCCGTCACGACCCAGTACGCCCACGTCCGTCGGGTCGTCGGGGCCCTGACGCCGGAGCAGTTGGCGCTGCCGACCCGGCTCGGGGACTGGACGGTGCGGGAGTTGGCGGCGCACCTGTCCATGGCGGTCGGCAGTGTGGTGCGCGCCCTGCGGCTGCCGGCCCCGCCCGAGGCGGAGGTCACCCTGCTGGCCTGGCCGTCCGCGACCGCGCAGCACGCCGCCGGCATCGACGAGTTCGTCCACGACCTGGCGGCCCGCAACGACCCGGCACAGCTGCTGGAGCGCACCGCCGAGGAGCTCTCCGAGGCGCTGCCGCGCGAGCCGGACGACCGGGTCATCCCGTGCCGCCCCGGCGCGATGCTGCTCGGCGACTTCCTGGTCACCCGCTGCGTCGAGCTCGTCGTGCACACCGACGACCTGGCCGTCGCCCTCGACCAGGAGATCCCCTTCGACCGGCACGCCCTGGCCACCGCCACCCGGCTGCTGGCCGACGGGTTGGCCGCCAAGGCCCCCGGCGGTTCGGTGGAGGTCCGGGTGCCGCCGTTCGCCGTGGTCCAGTGCGTCGAGGGCCCCCGGCACACCCGCGGCACCCCGCCCAACGTCGTCGAGACCGACCCGCTGACCTGGCTGCGGCTGGCCACCGGCCGGTGCGCGTGGGCCGAGGCGGTGGACGCGGCCGCGGTCAGCGCCAGCGGCGAACGGGCCGACCTCGGCGGCCTGCTGCCCGTCATGAGCTGAGCACGGGGCACGCGCCGACCCGGGGCGGGGCGGGTGCGGGACGCCGGCCCCGCCCCGCCCCGGCCGCCCGGGCCCGTCGGGGTCACCGCTTGGGATAGGGCAGCAGCGTCCGGTCCACCGCCTCCCAGGCCGTCCGCAGCCGCGCCAGCAGTTCCGGTTCGTGCCCCGCCCGGTCGGCCTGCTCGCGCGGGTCGGCGGTGAGGTGGAAGAGCTGGTCCGCGCCGCCCGTGCCCCGGTAGTACTTCCAGTCGCCGCGGCGCAGCGCCCGTTCGCCGCGCACCCGCCAGAACAGGTCGCGCTCGGCCGGCCGTTCCCCGCGCAGCAGGTAGCCGGCCAGGCTCGTCCCGTCCAGGGGGTGGTCGCGGTCCGGCCGGGCGCCCGCGACCTCCAGGAGCGTGGCCGTCCAGTCCGGGGTGAACACCGGCTCGTGGCTGACCTGCCCGGGGTCGATCCGGGCCGGCCACCGCACGATCGTCGGCACCCGGATGCCGCCCTCCTTCAGCGATGCCTTGTTGCCGGAGAGCGGCCAGTTGTACGACCAGCGTTCCCCGCCGTTGTCGCTGGCGAAGAAGACGAGGGTGTCCTCCTCCTGGCCGGAGCGCCGCAGCGCGGCCAGCACCTCGCCGACCGAGCGGTCCAGGTCCTCGACCATCTCGCGGTACTTCTCCAGCGAACCGCCGTCCTCGTGGAAGAGCGCGCTCCGGTCGCCCGCCTTGATCCGGCGGACGATCTCGGCGCTCTCCTCGGTGTCGCCGTCCGCGATCCACGGCCAGTGCGGCGTCGTGTAGTTGAGGTTCAGCAGCCAGGGTCGGTCCGCGCCGCGTCCGCCGGAGCGCTTGCCGGCCTCGGTGACGTGCGCCACCGCGCGCTCGGTGAGGATCCGGGTGTAGTAGCGCAGGTCCCGGTACTCCGCATCGCCCTCGTAGAGGTCGTACTCCCCGGCGAGCCCCAGCTTCGAGTAGTACTCCAGGGCTCCGCCGAAGTTCCCGAAGAAGGTGTCCCAGCCGGACTTGGTGGGGCTGTAGTCCGGCAGGTAGCCGCAGTGCCACTTGCCGATCAGCGCCGTGGCGTAGCCGGCGTCCCGCAGCAGCGAGGCGAGCGTGGGGTGGTCGGGCGCCAGGCCCACGCCGCGGTCGGCTATCGGCTCGGCGAGCCCGCCGGCGGTGCGGCCCGGGTAGCGGCCGGTGTAGAGCGAGAAGCGGGTGGGCGAGCAGGTCGCCGACCCGGAGTACCCCTGGGTGAAGCGGACGCCCTGCCGGGCCAACCGGTCCAGGTGCGGCGTCCGGATACCGGACGCCCCGTACGAGGAGAGGTCCGCCCAGCCCAGGTCGTCGCCGAGGATGAAGAGGATGTTGGGGCGCCGCGAGCGCCGTTGCGGGGCGGCCCGGAACGGCCGCTCCCCGGGCTGCTCCGGTGCGGCGGCAGCGGCGGCCGGAGCGCCCGCCAGGGTCCCCAGCCCGCCCACGGCGGCCGCGGCACCGACACCGGCGAGCCCGCCGAAGGCGCGTCGGGACAGGCCCGGAGTCGGGTGGGTGGGGGCTTCGTGGGACGGGGCCGCGTCGGCGGGGGAGCCGTGGGCGGCGGGTTCGTGGGCGGGGCGCTCGTGGACGGGGTCGACGGACGACATCGGTACGGGTCTCCAGAGAACTCGTGCGGGCCGGGGCGCCGCGCATCGGCCCCCGGGGACGGCGGGAGACGGGCGGGCGAGCGAACGTCGCGCATCTCACACCGACCGGACAGCGGGCATCGCGGACATCTCGCCGCGTACTGCGCGGCGAGGGGTCGGGCGGAGCCCTGGCCGTCGACCGGGAGGAAATGCGAAAGTGCAGCTCAGGGGCGGCGGCGCGGCGTCAGGCGCGGCGCGCGGCCACCCGTTGTCACCCGCGGTGACAGATCGCGCTGGCCACGCGACCGAGGTCGACGTGGCGGCGGCGCACGAGGCGCGGCGCGCGGCGGGGCGCCCGGTGACACGCCAGGCGCGCCAAGGGCTGCGGGGTCTGCATGGGCAGGAATCCTGGCCGGGCGGCCGTGGGCACGTCAAGCATGCTTAACGCCCCGTTCATGCACTCCTCCAGCTCGCAGGCCATCCCCGGTTCGGATGAATCCGCGACCTGCCCTAGACTCTGGGGCGTGCCACGTGGTGACGGACGACTCAACCACGACCTGCTCCCCGGTGAGAAGGGCCCCCAGGACGCTTGCGGCGTCTTCGGAGTCTGGGCCCCGGGGGAAGAGGTCGCCAAACTCACCTACTTCGGGCTGTACGCGCTGCAGCACCGTGGACAGGAGTCCGCGGGCATCGCGGTGAGCAACGGCTCCCAAATCCTCGTCTTCAAGGACATGGGCCTGGTTTCCCAGGTCTTCGACGAGACTTCCCTCAGTTCCCTCCAGGGCCACATCGCCGTGGGCCACGCCCGTTACTCCACTACCGGTGCCTCGGTGTGGGAGAACGCGCAGCCGACGTTCCGCGCCACCGCGCACGGTTCGATCGCGCTCGGCCACAACGGCAATCTGGTCAACACCGCCGAGCTGGCCAAGATGGTCGCCGCGCTGCCCCGCGAGGGCGGCCGGGCCACCCAGGTCGCGGCCACCAACGACACCGACCTGGTGACCGCGTTGTTGGCCGGCCAGGTCGACGAGGACGGCAAACCGCTGACCGTCGAGGAGGCCGCGCCCCGCGTCCTGCCGAAGGTCCAGGGCGCCTTCTCGCTGTGCTTCATGGACGAGCACACCCTCTACGCCGCCCGTGACCCGCAGGGCATCCGCCCGCTGGTGCTCGGCCGCCTCGAACGCGGCTGGGTGGTGGCCTCCGAAACGGCCGCCCTGGACATCGTCGGCGCCAGCTTCATCCGCGAGATCGAGCCCGGCGAGATGATCGCCGTCGACGAGAACGGCCTGCGCAGCTCGCGCTTCGCCGAGGCCCGCCCCAAGGGCTGCGTCTTCGAGTACGTCTACCTCGCCCGGCCGGACACCGACATCGCCGGTCGCAACGTCTACCTCTCCCGGGTGGAGATGGGCCGCAAGCTGGCCGCCGAGGCGCCCGCCGACGCGGACCTGGTGATAGCGACTCCGGAGTCCGGAACCCCGGCCGCCGTCGGGTACGCGGAGGCCAGCGGGATCCCCTACGGCTCCGGCCTGGTCAAGAACTCCTACGTCGGCCGGACCTTCATCCAGCCCTCGCAGACCATCCGCCAACTCGGCATCCGCCTCAAGCTCAACCCGCTCAAGGAAGTCATCCGCGGCAAGCGCCTGGTGGTCGTCGACGACTCGATCGTCCGCGGCAACACCCAGCGCGCCCTGGTCCGGATGCTGCGCGAGGCCGGCGCCGCCGAGGTCCACATCCGGATCTCGTCGCCGCCGATCAAGTGGCCGTGCTTCTTCGGCATCGACTTCGCCACCCGCGCGGAGCTGATCGCCAACGGCGCGAGCGTCGAGGAGATCGGCAAGTCGCTGGGCGCCGATTCGCTGGCGTACATCTCCATCGACGGCATGATCGAGGCGACCGCGATCGACAAGCCGAAGCTGTGCCGTGCCTGCTTCGACGGCGAGTACCCGATGGAGCTGCCGGACCCGGAGCTGCTGGGCAAGCACCTCCTGGAGTCCGAGACCAAGACCCCGGCCGCGTCCGACGTGGACGGCGTCCAGACGCTCACCGCCGGGATCGGCGGCGCCGACGCACTGCGGCGCCCGTAGAGCTCGTACCCACCCAAACGAAAGTTCTCAGCCATGTCCGCTGAATCCACCGGTGCCAGCTACGCGAGTGCGGGTGTCGACATCGAAGCCGGCGACCGCGCCGTGGACCTCATGAAGAAGTGGGTGGCGAAGGCCACCCGCCCCGAGGTCGTCGGCGGGCTCGGCGGTTTCGCCGGCCTCTTCGACGCCTCCGCGCTCAAGCGCTACGAGCGACCCCTGCTGGCCTCGGCGACCGACGGCGTCGGCACCAAGGTCGACATCGCCCGCAAGATGGGCGTCTACGACACCATCGGCCACGACCTGGTCGCGATGGTCGTCGACGACCTGGTCGTCTGCGGTGCCGAGCCGCTGTTCATGACCGACTACATCTGCGTGGGCAAGGTCTTCCCGGAGCGGGTCGCGGCGATCGTCAAGGGCATCGCCGAGGGCTGCGTGCTGGCCGGCTGCGCGCTGGTCGGCGGCGAGACCGCCGAGCACCCGGGCCTGCTGGGCGAGGACGAGTTCGACGTCGCCGGTGCCGGCACCGGCGTGGTCGAGGCCGACCGGGTCCTGGGCGCGGATCGCATCCGTACGGGCGACGCGGTGATCGCGATGGCGTCCTCCGGACTTCACTCGAACGGGTACTCCCTGGTCCGCCACGTCCTCTTGGACCGGGCCGGCATGTCCCTGGACCAGGAGGTCCCGGAGCTCGGTCGCACGCTCGGCGAGGAGCTCCTGGAGCCCACCAAGATCTACTCGCTGGACTGCCTGGCGCTGACCCGCACCTGCGAGGTGCACGCCTTCTCGCACGTCACCGGCGGCGGTCTGGCCAACAACCTGGCCCGGGTGATCCCGGACGGCCTGCACGCCACGGTCGACCGCGGCACCTGGGCACCGGGCGCCATCTTCGACCTCGTCGGCTCCGCCGGCGCGGTGGAGCGCCTGGAGCTGGAGAAGACCCTGAACATGGGCGTCGGCATGATCGCCGTCGTCCCCCAGGAGTCGGTGGACGTCGCCCTGGCGACCCTCGCGGACCGCGGCGTGGACGCCTGGGTCAGCGGCGAGATCGTCGAGCGCGGCGATCACGCGGAGGCAGTGACCCTCACCGGTGACTACGCGAGCTGACACCGCCGTGGCGGGGGGTCGCCGGCCCGGCGGCCCCCGGGGCAGCACAGAACCCGGTCCTGGGCACTCCCTGGACCGGGTCCGTAATGATGTTATGAATCCCGCGAGCGCGCAGAATGTCAGGCGCGACGACGCTGGTTCGAGGAGTGGCCTTCTTCCTCGTCGTCGTCGGCGTTATACCGTTCTGCGTACTGCGCGTACGGGTCGTCGTCCTCGTCCTCGCCCTCGAACGGCTCTCGATTCGGAGGCTGCTGGTTCGACTGCGTTGAAAGCTCGTCGGCCAGTCGCGAGAGATCCGTCCCACCGCTGCTGTACTTCAGCTGGCGGGCGACCTTTGTCTGCTTGGCCTTGGCCCGGCCGCGCCCCATGGGTCGACCCCCTCAGTGACGGGGCTCGTCGGCCCCAGAGTCTTGACACGCGTTCATGATTCAGAGCGGGCTCTCGACAGAGAGACCGGTCCGTAGGGCTTTAACGGTACCTGCTTCTGCGGCCATACGGTACGTCGCCCGCATCACCCACCGCTCGGCACGACCGGCGCGGCGCCCCGTCCACGCTGGTCAACTGCGATTTTAACCTGTCCCGTACGGCGACCCGCCGACGGGTGGTGAGGGATGTCTCCCCAACTACCCGTGGCGGGCCGCACAAGGGTGTGTTTCCGGCCACGTGGGCCGGGGGCCGTCAGGCCCTGCGGGCCTCCGCCATCCGCGCCTCGGCGAGCCGGTCGGCCGCCGCCGCCGGCGGGATGCCATCGGCCTTCGCATGAGCGAATATCGCCAGCGTGGTGTCGAAGATCTTCGCGGCCTTGGCCTTGCACCGGTCGAAGTCGAAGCCGTGCAGCTCGTCGGCCACCTGGATGACGCCGCCGGCGTTCACGACGTAGTCGGGTGCGTAGAGGATGCCGCGGTCGGACAGGTCCTTCTCCACGCCCGGGTGCGCGAGTTGGTTGTTGGCCGCGCCGCACACCACCTTCGCGGTCAGCACCGGCACCGTGACGTCGTCCAGCGCCCCGCCCAGCGCGCACGGCGCGTACACGTCCAGGCCCGGGGTGCTGATCAGCGCCGCCGTGTCGGCGACGGCGGTGACCTGCGGGTGCCGGTCGAGGACCCGGTCCACCGACTCGGTGCGGACGTCCGTGATCACGACCTCGGCGCCGTCCTTGAGCAGGTGCTCGACCAGGTGGTGGCCCACCTTGCCGACGCCCGCGACGCCGACCTTGCGGTCCCGCAGGGAGGGGTCGCCCCACAGGTGCTGGGCCGAGGCGCGCATGCCCTGGAAGACGCCGTAGGCGGTCAGGACCGAGGAGTCGCCGGCGCCGCCGTTCTCGGGCGACCGGCCGGTGGTCCACCGGTTCGTCCGGGCGACCACGTCCATGTCGGCGACGTAGGTGCCGACGTCGCACGCGGTGACGTAGCGGCCCCCGAGGGACGCCACGAACCGGCCGTACGCGAGCAGCAGTTCGTCGGTCTTGATCAGCTCGGGGTCACCGATGATCACCGCCTTGCCGCCGCCGTGGTCCAGCCCGGCCAGCGCGTTCTTGTACGACATCCCGCGCGACAGGTTCAGGGCGTCCAGCACCGCCTCCTCCTCGGAGGCGTACGGGTGGAAGCGGGTGCCACCGAGGGCGGGGCCCAGGGCGGTGCTGTGGAGGGCGATCACGGCCTTGAGGCCGCTGGCCCGGTCCTGGCAGAGAACGACTTGCTCGTGGCCGCCCTGCTCCGTGCGGAACAGGGTCTGCAGGACGCCGCCGGTGGCGTCGGCAGCGGCAGGACGTACGTCGGTCACTGTGGTGACTCCCATAGTCGCGGAGGACGCCCTCCTGCGGGTGGGGAGGGCCGGTTGGGACGAGCGTAAGTCCTGGAGGGCGGGTTGATCGGTCAGGTCGGGAGGATCACCCTCTCCCGGGGGACGGGCGTGGGACGATCTGCCGTATCCGGGCCGGGCGGGGTGGGCAACTCCGGTCGGTGGGCATTCCATTGGAGGAGCGGGCGTGGCCTTGGCGTCATCGGTGCGGGTCCCGTATGTGGCGTATCTGCGGGTCTACGAGCCGCTGGCCGCGTTCCCCGAGCCGGAGCGCTCCTACTGGGCGCGCTACGCCACGCGCGAGGTCACCCCCACGGCCGAGGACGAGCAGCGCCGGGCGCTGGCCGACCTGCTGCCGACCCCGCCTGTGCCGGTGCCGGTCCACGAGAGCGGCGACGCCTTCGTGGCCGTCGTGGACGACGTGACCTGCGTCTGCCCCTGGCGGACCCGGCTGCGCGGCTGGCAGGCACTGGAGGCCCTGGAGGAGCTGCTGCCGGCCTCGGTGCTGGACGCCGCGCTGCCCCCGGTGGTGCGCCGCCAGGCGGCCACCGACTACGAGCGCTGGCGCGAGCGCAACCCCGACGCGCGCCCCTGGATCCGCGCGGCCACCTGGCACGTCCCGGTCCGTTGGTTCGTCCTCTTCGACGACGACGAGCGGGAGTATGCGAAGGGTGACCCGGCGCCCGCGCTGCGTTACCGCACGCCCATGGTCCAGGCGCGCCGACGGGTCGCGCGCGGACTGCGCACGCTCCGGGACGCCCTGGAGGAGGGGCCTCTCATCGACGGCCTGGTAGATGTGGGGCGCTGGCTCGAAGACTTCCACCCGCGTTCGCTCGTGGAGCTGGACTACGGAGGGCTGGTGCACGCGGTGCCCGAGGGGCAGCTCGTCGAGGACCGTTCCGCCGCGGAGGTGGCGGAGGGGCTGGCGGCGCTGCGCGAGGGGGACGGCGAGCGGGCCGGTGCCGCGTACGAGAAGCTCTCGCAGCGGTGGAGCGCGGTGCGCGAACGCCAGTTCTCCAGCTGAACGCCGTGAGCCCGGGGCGGAGTTGCCGGGTGCGGAGTCCCCATTGATCGGACGTACGGGACGTAGGTCCTGATCCGGGCTATTACCCCAAGCGTGACCTAAAGCACTGACTTCGGGTCTTGCTCTCAAGGTGCACCCTCGTGCCAAAATAGGACAAGGAGCCTGACTTGGGCTCCTTCCGTCCAACTAAGGGCGGATAGATCGGTATTGCGCTCCTTGGGGGGTCTCATGGCGGCTGATCACGTTGTGACTGATCGTCACGGGGGTGTGACTGTCCGCTATGGCATGGTCCATCGGCATCCGCCAAGGTTGAACACCTGAGAGGGCAATTCCATCGGTTTGGCCGACGTGGCTGGACAGATGGTGTAGTTGTAGTGCCGAGGACAAGCCGTTCGTCCTATAACCGACTCGGCCCGCGTCCGCCATTTCGGGCAACGTGGGTCAAGGTGCAGAATTTAGAGGAAAGAACCGTGATGGTTCGGTTCTCCCGAGGAGGCCGCTCATGACCGCTCGCACCCCTGACGCCGAGCCGCTGCTTACCCCCGCCGAGGTCGCCACGATGTTCCGCGTGGACCCGAAGACGGTGACCCGCTGGGCCAAGGCAGGCAAGCTCACGTCCATCCGTACGCTCGGAGGGCACCGGCGTTACCGCGAGGCTGAGGTCCGCGCGCTGCTCGCGGGTATCCCGCAGCAGCGCAGCGAGTCCTGAATAACCGCATAACCAGGCTGTTTTCGGGCCCCCCAACCCGGAAACGCCCGTTTTTGTGCACAGCTCCACCTGCTTCACCACGCTCCACCACAGCTCCATACGACGCGGTGCCTGCCCCAACAGGCGTCACACCCCCTCCGGGTACGTCATTGATCGCGCTGGACTCCGCCGGGTCCGGCGCGATCGCTTTTTTGTGTGCGCCCGCTCCCGGGCCGCTCGCGACGCTTGGGTCACCCTGGCGCCGGTCGACTCCAACAGGGCCGCCACGCCCTCCTCAGGGGCTTTGAGGGGGGCCGCCAGACCAGACCTGGCGGTCTTCTTTGGGGATGCTGGGAGGGTGGTGCAATTGCACATATTAAATTGACCCGTTGTCACTGGGTGGTAAGTTCCCCATCCCGTGAAACTTGTTCGGTGACTCCCGTCACATCCCTGAGTTCTTGAACGGTGAACGGTGCTGGGGTATAGCGCCTTTTGGCCGTTCTTGCCTCAACAGCCTTTCACCGCGTAGCCGGTGGCGCAGGCGTCCTTGGTCACCGGAGGCCGGGACTTTCGTCCTCCGCCGGCGGCTCGCAGGCGGCCCGGGAGGGGCTGGGGGCGCTCGGGGGCACCACGGGCCCGGAGCGGGCGTCGTGCGGCTCCATGGCGAGCCGCAGGAGTTGGTGGCAGACGGGGCACTGCCGGGTCAGGTGGCGGTAGCCGTAGCGCAGCGCCGCCGACAGATGGGCGCGCAACAGCGCCCTGGTCTCGTGCCGTACCTCGGTCGTCATCGCACGCCACCTCCAGGCCCCACGCCTCTTGGTGAGTGAGTACCGGCGGCAGGTGTCGCCGTCAAGACGGCCGCACGCCTCGCCCCGTGCCCGGCGGGGCCTTCGGGCCACCTCGCGCCACCTTCCACGGGGGCGGCGGTTCGCGACGGGGAACCAGGGAATCCCCGTACGCGGCGGACAACACAACGGCCCGCACCGGAGAACGGTGCGGGCCGTGAAATGCGGTCCTGACGGGATTTGAACCCGCGGCCTCCACCTTGACAGGGTGGCGAGCACTCCAAGCTGCTCCACAGGACCTTGATCTTCGCTTTCCGCTTGCGGCGGGCTGCGAAGCAAGACTCTACAGCAGGTCAGGGGGTGCGGTCGAACTCGGTCCCGGCTGCCGCCCCGGCGCTCGGCTCGGCTACGGCGCCGCGGCGTCCACCGCCTTCATGATCCGCTTGTCGGAGACCGGGTACGCGGTGCCCAGGGCGTGCGCGAAGTAGCTCACCCGCAGCTCCTCGATCATCCAGCGGATCTCCCGGGCCGCGGCCGGCACCGGGCGTCCCTGGGGGAACTGCTCCAGCAGCCAGGCGTATTCGTCCTGCATCTCCTTCACCTTCGCCATCCGGCTGCGGTCCCGTTCGGCGTTGGTGGGCAGTTGCGTCAGGCGGCGGTCGGCGGCGACCAGGTAGCGCATCAGGTCCGGCAGCCGCTTGGCGCCGTGGGCGGTCACGAAGCCCGGCTTGATCAGCTCCGCCAGCTGCTCCTTGACGTCCGTCAGCGACGGCAGCAGGGACGCGAACGAGGTCGCCTTCAGCCGGCGCTCGCACGCCTGCCAGGCGGCCAGCACCTCCTGCACCTGCTGGATGGTCTTCAGCGTCGCGTCGACGAGGTCGGCCCGCACCGCGTCGAAGAGCTTGCGGAACGCCTCCTCGTCCCAGGCCGGACCGCCGCGCGCCGCGATCAGCCGGTCCGCCGCCGCGGTCACGCAGTCCTCGAAGAGCGCCGCGATGGAGCCGTGGGGATTGCGGGAGAGCGCCAGCTTCTGCTGGTTGCTCAGCTTGTCCTGGGCGAACTTGGCCGGGTTGGCGGGGACGTTGAGCAGGATGAGGCGGCGGGTGCCGGCCCACATGGCCGTCAGCTGCTCGGCCTCGGTGTCGAACAGCCGCACCGCGACGCTGCTGCCCTCGTCGACCAGCGCCGGGTACGCCTTCACCGGCTGGCCGGCGCGGCGGGTCTCGAAGGTGCGCGGCAGCGTGCCGATCGTCCAGGACGTCAGTCCGGTGCGCTGCTCCGGGCCGGCCGGCGGGGTCTCGCCCCGGTCGCCCCTGCGGTCCTTGCCGGGACGCTCGGCGGCCTGCTCGAAGGCCCGGGAGATGGCGGCGCGGGTCTTCGGTTTCAGTTGGAGCCGCAGCGCCTCCAGGTCCTTGGCCTCGGCCAGCTTGCGGCGCCGTTCGTCGACCACCCGGAAGGTGATCTTCAGGTGGTCGGGGACCTTGGCGAGGTCGAAGTCCGCGGCCTCCACCGGCACCCCCACCATCCGCTGCAGGCCGGCGGCGAGCGAGGTCGTCAGCGCGCCCTGGAGGGGGACGGTGGAGTCCAGGAACCGGGCGGCGAAGTTCGGCGCCGGGACGTAGTTGCGGCGGATCGGCTTGGGCAGCGAACGGATCAGTTCGGTCACCAACTGCTCGCGCAGGCCCGGGATCTGCCAGTCGAAGCCCTCGGCGGCCACCTGGTTGAGGACCTGGAGCGGGACGTGGACGGTGACGCCGTCCGCGTCCGCGCCGGGCTCGAACTGGTAGGTGACCTTGAACTTCAGCTTCCCCTGGCGCCAGGAGTCCGGGTAGTCGTCCTTGGTGACCGCCTCGGCCGACTCGTTGATGAGCATCGAGTGCTCGAAGTTGAGCAGCTCCGGCTCTTCCCGGTGCTTCTTCTTCCACCACGCGTCGAAGTGCGCCCCGGAGACCACGTCCGCGGGGATCCGCTGGTCGTAGAAGTCGAAGAGCGTCTCGTCGTCGACGAGGATGTCGCGGCGTCGGGCGCGGTGCTCCAACTCCTCGACTTCGCCGAGGAGTTTGCGGTTGTCATGGAAGAACTGGTGGTGGGTGCGCCAATCGCCCTCCACCAGGGCGTTCCGGATGAACAGGTCACGGGAGACCTCGGGGTCGATCCGCCCGTAGTTGACCTTGCGCTGGGCCACGATCGGGACGCCGTAGAGCGTCACCCGCTCGTAGGCCATCACCGCGGCCATCTTCTGTTCCCAGTGCGGTTCGCTGTGGGTCCGCTTCACGAGGTGCTCGGCCAGCGGCTCGATCCACTCCGGCTCGACCCGGGCGTTGACCCGCGCCCACAGCCGGGAGGTCTCGACCAGCTCGGCGGACATCACCCAGCGGGGCGGCTTCTTGAAGAGGGCGGAGCCGGGGAACACCGCGAACTTCGCGCTGCGGGCGCCCAGGTACTCGTTCTTGGCGTCCGCGTCCTTGAGTCCGATGTGCGAAAGCAAACCGGCGAGCAATGACGTGTGGATGTGGTCCGGCGCCGCGTCCGTCTCGTTGAGGTGGACGCCCATGCCCTTGGCGACCGTGCGCAGCTGCGTGTAGATGTCCTGCCACTCGCGTATCCGCAGGTAGTTCAGGAACTCCGTGCGGCACATCCGGCGGAAGGCGGACGAGGAGAGCGCCTTTTGCTGCTCGCGGACGTAACTCCAGAGGTTGAGGAACGCCAGGAAGTCCGACGTCTCGTCCTTGAAGCGGGCGTGCTGCTGGTCGGCCTGCTGCTGCTTGTCCGACGGGCGCTCGCGCGGGTCCTGGATGGACAGCGCCGCCGCGATCACCATGACCTCGCGGGCGCAGCCGTTGCGGTCCGCCTCCAGCACCATGCGGGCCAGTCGCGGGTCCACCGGCAGCTGGGAGAGCTTGCGGCCCAGCGGGGTCAGCCGCTTGCGGGCGTCCTTCTGCGTGGCGTCCAGCGCGCCCAGCTCGCGCAGCAGGTCGATGCCGTCCTTGATGTTGCGGCGGTCCGGCGCGTCGATGAACGGGAACTTCTCGATGTCGCCGAGGCCGGCCGCGGTCATCTGGAGGATGACGGAGGCGAGGTTCGTCCTGAGGATCTCCGCGTCGGTGAACTCCGGGCGGGTCAGGAAGTCGTCCTCGGAGTACAGCCGGATGCAGATGCCGTCGCTGGTCCGGCCGCAGCGGCCCTTGCGCTGGTTGGCGCTGGCCTGCGACACCGGCTCGATGGGCAGCCGCTGCACCTTGGTGCGGAAGCTGTAGCGCGAGATCCGGGCCATGCCGGGGTCGATGACGTACTTGATGCCCGGGACGGTCAGCGAGGTCTCGGCGACGTTGGTGGCCAGCACGATCCGGCGGCCGCTGTGCCGCTGGAAGACGCGGTGCTGCTCGGCGTGCGACAGCCGGGCGTACAGCGGGAGCACCTCCGTCGCCGGCAGGTTCTTCTTGTTGAGCGCGTCCGCGGTGTCCCGGATCTCGCGCTCGCCGGAGAGGAAGACCAGGACGTCGCCGGGGCCCTCGGCCTGGAGTTCGTCCACCGCGTCGCAGATCGCGGTGATCTGGTCGCGGTCGGGGTCCTGGCCGCCCTCCTCCAGCAGCGGGCGGTACCGCACCTCCACCGGGTACGTGCGCCCGGAGACCTCGACGATCGGCGCGTCCCCGAAGTGCCGGGAGAACCGCTCGGGGTCGATGGTCGCGGAGGTGATGACCACCTTCAGGTCCGGGCGCTTGGGCAGCAGCTGCGCCAGGTACCCCAGGATGAAGTCGATGTTGAGGCTGCGCTCGTGCGCCTCGTCGATGATGATCGTGTCGTACTGCTGCAGCTCGCGGTCCGTCTGGATCTCGGCGAGCAGGATGCCGTCGGTCATCAGCTTGACGAGGGTGTCGCCGCCGACCTGGTCGGTGAAGCGGACCTTCCATCCGACCGCCTCGCCCAACGGGGTCTTCAGCTCCTCGGCCACCCGCTCGGCGACCGTACGGGCCGCGATCCGGCGCGGCTGGGTGTGGCCGATCAGGCCCCGGACCCCGCGCCCCAGCTCCAGACAGATCTTGGGGATCTGGGTGGTCTTCCCGGAGCCGGTCTCGCCCGCGACGATCACCACCTGGTGGTCGCGGATGGCCGCGAGGATCTCGTCCTTCTTCTGGCTGACCGGGAGTTCCGGCGGATAGCTCACCGCGGGCATCGCCTCGCGCCGCTGCGCCACACGCAGCTCCGCCTCGTCGAGGCCGGCGGCGATCTCGGTGAGCACCGCGGCCCGCGCCTCGGGCTTGCGGATCCGGCGCGCGCCGTCGAGTCGGCGCCCCAGCCGCTGCTGGTCGCGCAGCATCAGCTCGGGAAGTCGCTTCAGCAGGGAGGGCAGCGTGGAGGCGGCGCCGTCGGACGGGGCGGAGGCAGGCTGACTGGACATACGTCCCCCAGGATCTCACCTCGCGGAAAAGACTGGCGAACGATTTGCCGGCGGCGGCCGGTCCGGCGCCCCCACCTGCGGTGATCGTCGCGGCCCGGGCCCGGCGCGCGCCGGCGCCGCGGCCGGGACGGCCCGGAACCCCCCGATGGGCCGCGGCGGGAGCCGGCCCGCTCGGCTCGGAAGATCCCGAGCGGTATGTCCGACATGGGTGCTTTAGCGTGTTGGGCATGCGTGATCATGAAGAGGACGCCGCTCCCCATGGCGCACACGGCCGGCCCCGGAGCTGGTCGCAGCGGTGGACGGCCTTCACGGCATCGCCCTTCCTCCCGGCGGTCGTGCTGATGTTCATCCTCGCCGCGGCGGCCGGCCTCTTCGCCGGCTCGTACACCTACGCCATGGCCAACCCGGCCCCGCGCCACATCCCCACCGCCGTGGTCACCACCCCCGCCGCCCCGCAGCAGCGGGCCTTCGTCGCCGGCATGGAGCAGGCCCTGAACGCCTCCCTCCAACTGACCGACTACGCCACCTACGCCGACGCCCGGAACGCCGTCGACGAGCAGCGCGAGTTCGCGGTGCTGCGCGCCCACGGGCGCGGGGTGGGGCTGGACGTCTCCGGCGCCTCGGGCGCGTCGGTGGCCCAACTGCTGTCCGAGGCCGCCGCGAAGGTCGGACCGGCCACCGGCGTGCCCGTCACCGTCCGCGACGTCACACCGCTGCAGCACGGCGATCCGCGGGGGCTGGCGCTCTTCTACATCTCCCTGGCGGCCGTGATCATCGGCTTCGTCGGCGCCATCCAGCTCAGCGTGCACGCCCGCGCCCTCAACCCGGCCGAACGGACCGCCTTCACCGTGGCCAACGCCCTGCTCGGCGGCTTCGCCATCGCCGCGGTGGCCGACTGGTGGCTGGGCGCGCTCCGGCTGCCGTTCGTCGAGTCCTGGATGATCCTCGCGCTGACCATGTTCACGTCCGGCATGGTCTTCACGATGTTCAACACCCTCATGGGCCGCTGGGCGATGATCCCCACCTGGGGGCTGATGGTCCTGCTCGGCAACCCCTCGTCCGGCGGCGCGGTCTCCTGGCCGCTGCTGCCGTCCGCCCTCGGCCAGATCGGCCGCTGGCTGCCACCGGGTGCCTCCGTCAACGCCCAGCACACCGCGGTCTACTTCGGCGGTCACCAGCACGCCTTCCCGTTCCTGGTGCTGGCCGGCTGGTCGGCGCTCTCCTGCGCGGTCTTCTGGGGCTGGCGGCACCGCCACCCGGGCGGCCGCGAACCGTCCCCGCCGCCCGCGCACGCCGCCGACGCCTGAACCGGCGGCTGTCCTCTGCGGGCCCGCCAGCGGGGCGGAACTTCCCACCCGGCCGCTCCGGCACGGATTTCTCGGACCTGCGGAATGCCCGACAAAGAACCCGACAAAGAACCCGACAAAGAAGAAGGTCCCGGTTCAGATGAACCGGGACCTTCTCCCAATGGGTGTGGCTGGGGCCGGGGTCGAACCGGCGACCTTCCGCTTTTCAGGCGGACGCTCGTACCAACTGAGCTACCCAGCCGCAGCGGTCCTGACGGGATTTGAACCCGCGGCCTCCACCTTGACAGGGTGGCGAGCACTCCAAACTGCTCCACAGGACCTTGCATTGTGCGAGGTGGCTTGCACCAGTCTCGCACACGGTGGTGCGTGCCCCCAACGGGATTCGAACCCGTGCTACCGCCTTGAAAGGGCGGCGTCCTGGGCCACTAGACGATGAGGGCTGATGGCCCGCCTTGGCGCCGTTTCCGGCTCCGTCGGGGACGTGAGAAGCATATGGGATGGGAGGACCGTTCGCCAAAACGGTTTACCCGGGCCCGTCGGAAGCCGTCGCCGACGGGTCGGCTGACGGGGTGCCGCCCGGCGCCGCGGGCCGGTTCTCGCGGGGCAGGTGACGGCTGACCTCGGCGCGGGTCAGGCCCAGTCCCCCCAGCGTGATCTCGTCCCACGCCTGGAGCCGTTTGGTGGTGCGGTCCAGGTAGAGCACCGACGCCTGGACGGGCGCGGGCTGCTTGTCCTGGACGGCCCGCAGCCCGCCGCCGCCCGTGGAGCCCTCGACCATCAGCCGGGTTCCCTGGGGGAGCGTGGTGATCTCGCGGTGGTGGACGTGGCCCGCCAGCGCCAGCGGGACCAGGCCGTCGGTCTCCGTCACCGCGGTCGGGTTGTGCGCGAGGGCGATGTCGACCGGGGTGCCGGCGAGTCGTTGGGTGCGCAGCGCGTCGGCGAGTCGGCCGCCGGCGGTGCGTTCGGCCGCGTCGCCGGCCGGCGCCACCGAGCGGTCCGGCGTGAACTGCGGGTCGCCGACGCCCGCGATGCGGACCCCGGCCACCTGGGCGACCCGCCCGCCGTCGAGGACGGTGACGTGCTTGCGGGCGGTCAGGTAGCGCTGGGTGCCGCGCGAGTCGTGGTTGCCGCGGACCCAGACGTACGGCGCGCCCAGGGTGGAGGCCGGGTCCAGGAAGTGGTTCTCGGCGGCCGAACCGTGGTCCATGGTGTCGCCGGTGTCGATGATCACGTCGATCCGGTACTGCTTCACCAGTGAGGCGATGAGGTGCCAGCTGGCCGGGTTCAGGTGGATGTCGGAGACGTGCAGCACCCGCAGGGTGGTCGGGTCGGGCTGGTAGGCGGGCAGGGTCGAGGCGGTGTCGTAGAGCTTGCTGACGTTGGTGACCAGGCGCGCCAACTCCTTTTGGTAGACGTCGAATTCGCTGACGATGCTGCGGGCGTTGCCGACCACGGACGGGGCGGAGGAGAGCAGTCCGGAGAACCGCGGCTCCAGTACGGACTGGGGGTTCCAGGTGGCGTACGCGGTGGCGCCGGAGGCGGTGAGCAGGGCGAGGGCGAGACCGCCGGCGGCCAGTGCGCGGCGCGGCCGCCGGTAGACGACCAGGCCCAGCGCGGTCGCGCCGCCGACCGCCGCGCCGCAGGAGGCCACCACCAGGCCGGCGGCGCCGCGCAGCACGTCGTGGGTGACCTGTGCCTGGAGGCCGGCGAACCGTTCGGGGTGGTCGACCAGTTCCGCTGAGCGCGCCGGGTCCAGCCGGTCGACGTCCACGTCGAGGCGGATCGGGGCGGCGTGGCTGTCCAGTTCCAGGTCGCCCAGCGGCGGAACGGTGATCCGGGTGCCGCCGGCCAGGGACGGGCGCAGCGCCATGCTGGTGTCCACCGGGCCGACCGGGGCCCGCACCCCGCCGAGGGCCAACAGCCCCAGCCAGGCGCCGAGCACGCTCACGGCCAGCAGGCCGAGGGCCCGGGCGTACGGGCCGGCGGACGGCCCGGGCGCGGCGCCGGGTGCCGCGCGGCGGACGGTCGGTGAGCGCCGTCCGGCGCCGGGGGGCCCGGGTGCGGCCGGGTGGCTCCGGCGACCGGGGCGGCGGGGGCCCGGGAAGCGGAGGCGGAGGCGGCCTGGCGGGTCGGGGCGGGGTGTCCGGGAGCGCGCGGCGCGGGCCATTGGTCCCCTATGCCCGCTGTGCCGGCCGTCATGCGGGACGGGCCGGTTCCGCCCGCGGGCGGGCGGCGGTGACGGACAATGGGGGCGTGCTGGAAATGACGCGCGAGGAGTTCGAGGAACTGGTCGCCGAGGCGTTGGACCGGATCCCGCCGGAGTTGACCCGGCTCATGGACAACGTGGCGGTCTTCGTCGAGGACGAACCGCCGGCCGACGATCCCGACCTGCTCGGGCTCTACGAAGGGACCCCGCTCACCGACCGCGGCGAGTGGTACGCGGGCGTCCTGCCGGACCGGATCACCATCTACCGGCGTCCGACGCTGCGGATGTGCGACACGCGGGAAGACGTGGTCGCGGAGACCGAGGTGACGGTCGTTCACGAGATCGCACACCACTTCGGGATCGACGACGCGCGGCTGCACGCGCTGGGCTACGGCTGACGACCCCCGCCCGCGCCGGCCGGATCCGGTGCGGGTGTCCGCCGCCGCGTGTCCTCCGCCGGGGGGCGGGAGTTGGGCAGGGCGTCCGACGCCGTCCCGCGCCCCGGATCCGGAGGTCCCGCCCGTGTGCCCGATGCCCCCTCGTCCGCAGTCCGTCCCCGATCCGTCCCCGCCCGGGGCCGCCGCCCGCAGAGGGGCCGCCGGGGCGGCCGGGCGCTCGATGGCGCGCGTCACGGCCGCCGCGGTGACCGTCTCCGCGCTGGCCGCCTCGCTGGCCGGCTGCATGAGCGTCAGCGATCCCGGACAGCCCACGCCGTCCGGCAGCACCGCCCGGCACGGCGACGAGAAGGGGCGGCCCCACCGCCCAGGCGGGCTGACCGTCGACGGGCGGGGCGGCGGTCCGCACCGGGCGGGCCACGGCGGGCCCGCGCGGCCGGCGGACGGCGGCGCCGGGCCGGCCGGCGAGGGCGACGCCGGCGCCTCGCCGAGCCCCGAGCCGTCCGCGCCGCAGTCGGCCCCGGTGGCGCCCCCGCAACCCGCCCAGCCGTCCGGCCCCGAGCCGGGGCCGGCGCACGGCAGGCCCCCCGGCCCGGGCGGCCCCGCGGGCCCGGCACAGCCCTCGCCGTCCCGTTCCGCCCACCCGTCGTCCCCGCCCAGCGCACCGGCCCCCGGCACGCCGAGCGCCCCGCCCGCCGGGCCGTCGGGCGGACCCGCGTCACCGGCCGGCGGCGCGCAGGCGTCCGGACCGTCGCCCCTGTCCCCGAAGCTCTCCCCGAAGTCGTCGGGGGCGGCAGGGGCGGCAGGGACGTCCACGGCTGCGGCGTCGTCGGCCGCGCGCTCGCCGGTGCCGGGGAGCGGCTCCGCATCGCTGTCCGCGGGGGTGTCGCCGCAGGTGGAGTGGGACGCCTGAGGGTCCGAGCGGGGCCGGCGGGGGTGGGGTGCGGTCGGGCTCATTTGCCTTGCGGGGGGAAGGGTGCGTATGGTGGTAGATCGTTTGATCCCATTTGCCCGGCGCCTGAAAACAGCGCGCCGTGTGGCGCGTTCTCTCCCTTGCCGTGGCTGACCGCATAGAGGCGGTCTTTGCGAAATCACACGGAGTTGTGGGCGCGTGCCGAGACTCCGGAAGGTTTCGCATTTCGCATGTCCGTTTCCCTTGATCAGTCCGCCCTGCCCGCGAACGACGAGCAGCCCGAGCCCACCGAGACCCAGGCGGTCGTCACCGACGAGCTGACGCCGGCGGTGGACGCCGTCGAGGCCGAGGCCGTTGAGGCCGCCGAGGCCGCTGCTGAGGCCCTCGACGCCGCCGAGGACGACGACGCCCAGACCGTGACGTTCGCGGACCTCGGACTCCCCGAGGGCGTCGTCCGCAAGCTCGCGCAGAACGGCGTCACCACCCCCTTCCCGATCCAGGCCGCGACCATCCCGGACGCGCTGGCCGGCAAGGACATCCTGGGCCGCGGCCGCACCGGCTCCGGCAAGACCCTCTCCTTCGGTCTGCCGACCCTGGCCCGCCTGGCCGACGGCCACACCGACAAGAAGAAGCCGCGCGCGGTCATCCTCACCCCGACCCGTGAGCTCGCGATGCAGGTCGCGGACGCCCTCCAGCCCTACGGCGACGTCCTCGGCCTGAAGATGAAGGTCGTCTGCGGCGGTACGTCCATGGGCAACCAGATCTACGCCCTGGAGCGCGGCGTCGACATCCTCGTCGCCACCCCGGGCCGGCTGCGCGACATCATCAACCGCGGCGCCTGCTCCCTGGAGGACGTCCAGGTCGCCGTCCTCGACGAGGCCGACCAGATGTCCGACCTGGGCTTCCTGCCCGAGGTCACCGAGCTGCTCGACCAGGTGCCCGACGGCGGCCAGCGGATGCTGTTCTCGGCCACGATGGAGAACGAGATCTCCACGCTGGTCAAGCGCTACCTGACCAACCCGGTCAGCCACGAGGTCGACAGCGCCCAGGGCAACGTCACGACCATGACCCACCACGTCCTCGTCGTGAAGCCGAAGGACAAGGCGCCGGTCACCGCCGCGATCGCCGCCCGCAAGGGCCGCACCATCATCTTCGTCCGCACCCAGCTGGGCGCCGAGCGGGTCGCCGAGCAGCTGATCGAGGCCGGCGTCACGGCCGACGCGCTGCACGGCGGCATGACGCAGGGCGCCCGCACCCGGGTCCTCGCGGACTTCAAGGACGGCTACCTCAACGCGCTGGTCGCCACCGACGTCGCCGCCCGCGGTATCCACGTCGACGGCATCGACCTGGTCCTGAACGTCGACCCGGCCGGTGACCACAAGGACTACCTGCACCGCTCGGGCCGCACCGCCCGCGCCGGCCAGTCCGGCACCGTCGTCTCGCTGTCGCTGCCGCACCAGCGCCGGCAGATCTTCCGCCTGATGGAGGACGCGGGCGTCGACGCCTCGCGTCACATCGTCGGCGGCGCCGGTGCCTTCGACGAGGAACTGGCGCGGATCACCGGTGCGCGTTCGCTCACCGAGGTCCAGGCCGATTCGGCGAACAACACCGCCAAGCAGGCCGAGCGCGAGGTCAGCGTCCTCACCAAGGAGCTGGAGCGGCTGCAGCGCCGCGCCACCGAACTCCGCGAGGAGGCCGACCGGCTGACCGCCCGGGCCGCCCGCGAGCGCGGCGAGGACCCGGCGGAGGCGCTGGCGGTGACCGCGCAGGCGGCCGCCGAGGCGGCTGCGGAAGCGGCGACCGAGGCCACCGTGCCGGCGCAGGCCGGGCCGAGCGACCGTCGCCCCGAGCGCCGGGACGACCGCGGTGGCGCCGGTCGTGACCGTCGTGACGAGCGCGGCAACTTCGAGCGCCGGGACCGTCGTGACGACCGCGGTGGTCGTTCCTTCGACCGCCGTGACGACCGTCGTGACGAGCGCGGTGGCTTCGGTCGGGACCGTGACCGGGACCGTCGTGACGACCGCGGTGGTCGTTCCTTCGACCGTCGCGACGACCGTCGTGACGAGCGCGGCGGCCGTTCCTTCGACCGCCGTGACGACCGACGCGACGACCGCGGTGGCTTCCACCGGGACCGCGGCGAGCGCCCGGCCCGTCCGTTCAACCGCGACGACCGCTCCGGCAGCCGTCCCACCGGTGGCTTCCGCTCCGGCGGCGACCGTCCGTTCAACCGCGACGACCGCTCCGGCGGCCGGCCGTCCTCCGGTTACCGTTCCGGCGGCGACCGCCCCTACGGCCGGCGCGACGACCACCGCGGCTCCGGCAGCGCCTCTGGCAGTGCCTCCGGCTTCGGCCGTCGCGAGGACAAGCCGCGCTGGAAGCGCAACGGCTGAGTCGGCCGTGACCGGCGGCGTGGCTGATACCCGTCGCTGACCCGCACCACCCGCCCAGGGCCCGTACGGCATCGAAGTGCCGTACGGGCCCTGGGTTTTGACGTGCTGCGGGCGGCCGGGACGGGCTGCGGGTCGGCGCAGTCGGCGGGGGACGCGGGCGGCTCGTGGCGCCCGGGAAGCAGCCGTGGCCGGGGAATCGGGGGCGTCCGGCACCGGTTGCGGCACGCCGTTGATCGGCCAGATCCCCGATGCCTTCGGGCTGCGGCGCGTCCTCCGGCTATGCTGCTCGGTGCGGGCCATTAGCTCAATTGGCAGAGCAGTGGACTTTTAATCCATTGGTTCAGGGTTCGAGCCCCTGATGGCCCACCAGGTGGAGCACGCGGTGCTCCGACGGAGAGCGGCGCCCCGACCGGTACGACGGTCGGGGCGCCGCTCGTTGTGCGTGCGGGGTGCTCCCGGGGCGGTGCCGGAACCCGGTGGGGAGGACCCTTAGGGGGCGGGGCGGCCCCAGCCCGTTCCTCCCCCGTTCGGCGCAGGAGGACTCGCCGGGCGGCGCGGTGCCGGCAAGCCTTGAACCGGCAGTGCCTCGGGGAGCGCGTGCGGTCAGGACGCACCCGGCGGGCGTGGCGCGTGGCTGGCAGGCGCGTGCCACGTACCCGGCAACGGCGCTGCGCTGGGACCCGGCGGGTGCGCCGCCGGGCGGACCGGGGCGCGGACGGATCCGGAGTCGGAACGGGGCGTGCGGGCGGAGCACGGCGGTGCCGTGACCCGCGCCGGACGCCACCGGGCGGGCGGACTGGGAAGAGGCCGGTGCGGATGGTGCGAGGCGGCGGGAACCGCACGGGCGAGGAGGAACGGCGGGCGCGCCGCAACCAGATGTCCTCGTGGGGGCGGCCGTTGGCGCGCTGGCTCCCCGCCGTCCTCATCGGCGGCGGCGTGCTCTTCGACCTCGTGACGCCGCCCCAGTACACCGCGGCCCCGTTCCTCTCCGCCGCCCCCCTGGTCGCCGCCCCGCTGTACTCCCTGCGGGCCACCGCCGGCACCGCCCTGGCCGCCGTCGTCACCGAGGTCCTGCTCGCCACGTACCACGGGGCCGAGGACTACCACCAGTCCGCCACCGAGGCGATCACGGTCGTCGTGGTGGCCCTGATGGCGCTCGGCATCAACCGGGTCGTCCGGCGCAGCGACGCCCGGCTCGCCTCCGTGCGCGACGTCTCCGAGGCCGCCCAACGGGCCGTGCTGCCGGCGCCCCCCGACACCCTCGCCGGCCTGGCGGTCGCCGCCCGCTACGTGGGCGCCCGGGCCGGTGCCCGCATCGGCGGTGACCTGCACGCCATCCAGGACACCCCGCAGGGCGTGCGGATGATCGTCGGCGACGTCCGGGGCAAGGGGCTGGAGGCCGTCGAGGCCGCGGTCGTCGTGGTCGGGGCCTTCCGCGAGGCGGCGGAGCAGGAGGCCACCCTGGAGGCGGTGGCGAGCCGGCTGGAACGGGCGATCGAACGGGAGGGCGGGCGCCGCGCCGGCCTGGACCAGGACGAGGGCTTCACCACGGCCGTCCTGGCGGAGGTCCCCGCCGGGAACCAGTCCGTGCTGCGCATCCTCAACCGCGGCCACCCGTCCCCCCTGCTGCTCACCCCGGACGGCGGCCTACGGGAGCTGCCCCCGTCCACCGCGGCGCTGCCGCTGGGACTGGGCGACGTGGCCGGGTGGCCCGACCGCGCGGACGAGACGTTCTTCCCCGCCGGGGCGCTGCTGCTGCTGTTCACCGACGGGGTGACCGAGGCCCGCGACCGGGCCGGGCGGTTCTACGACCCGTGCGCCCGGTTGCGCGGCAGCCAATTCAGCGGCCCCGGGGACCTGTTGGACGTGGTGGTCGAGGACGTCGCCCGGCACACCGGCGGGGGCCCCGCCGACGACATGGCCCTGTTGGCGGTCCAGCGGCCCCTGGAGGCGTAGCGCGGGGCGCCGGTGAACGGGCGGGGCGGCCGGGTTACGGCAGCGGCGGACGCAACCAGTGGATGCTCTGGCCGTGCGGCCCCGTCAGGGCCACCGGGCGCTCGTCCAGGGCGAGGGTCAGCAGCATCGGGTCCCCCGGCCCGAGGGACCGGTGCTCCGGCGCGGTGATCCACGGCAGCACGCCGTGGTGCTCCTGGGAGATCCAGTGACCCGGGCCGTCCCGTTCGGCCAGCACCGACCGGACGAGCCCGGCGAACTCCTCGCGTCGGGCCGGCGGGAGGTAGTGCAGCACCGCGCTGTGGAAGACGACGAGCGTCGCCCCGGCCGGTGCCCGGGCGGCCAGCGCCGGCAGTTCGTCGATCAGGTCGCCGCGCACCACCGTGGGCCGCGGCGACGCCCGGACCGCCTCGACGGCCGCCGCGAGCCGTGCCGCCCGGGCCTCGTCGCCGGGCCACACCAGGGCGTGCAGCCAGCGCAGGTCGTCCGGCGTCCCGACCGGGTCGAGCGGTTCCAGGTCGATGCCGCCGCGCCAGACGACCTCGGGCCGCGCGCCGGGCGGCACCGTCGCGCCGTCGTCCCAGGGCGCGGCCCCACTGGTGCGGCAGGTGAGGGTGACCGCGCTGTCCGGGGCGCCGGCCTCGACCGGTTCCCCGTGGATGCCGGGAGGTCCGTCGGGGACGTACCGGTAGCGGTACCGGTCGGGGTGCAGGCACAGCCCCGCCGACGTCCCGACCTCCAGGAGGGCCAGCGGCTGGGGCAGCCGGGCCAGCAGCGGCAGTAACGCGGCGCAGCGGGCCGGCTCGTTGGTCTGGGTCGCGCGCCGCATGATCACCGCGCGGACCTCGTCCCAGTGCCGGACCGTCCACTCGCGCCACCGCCCGTACGCCGCCTCGCCGCGCGGGCCCGCCTCGGCGTGCGGGCCGTCCAGGTAGCGCACCGCGGCGAGCAGCAGGTTCGGCTGCTGCTTGTTCCCCGAGGGCAGCGAACGGGCCAGCAGTTCGCAGATCTCGTCGTCCTGTCCGATCCGGGCGGAGAGTTCCTCGTGCGCGTCGGACCGGCCCCGCGCCTCGTGCCAGGAGAACTCCCGGTACCGAACCGCCACGTCCCGTGGGGTGTTGACGGTGCTTCCGGTGTTCGCGACGTTGACGACCATGAGGCGACGTTACCGCCCTCACGTTCCGTAACTGCGGGGCGTCCCTCCGCATAACGACTGGCGCACAATCGCCGCGAGATCGTTTGGCGATGCCGCGCCAACTCGCCCTGTTTGCGGTCGGACTGGGGGTAAAAGTCCACGCCAGAGCTTCTTCGGGGGGCTTGCGGAACCCCCGCGGATTCGTGGGAACGCTTGGATTTCCCGCACCGTCTCTATTACTGTCCGATAACGGAGCGCGGTCGTCCCAGCCGTCGCCAATGGCGGCACCGCGCGCCGACGCCGAATCCTGCACGCGCTGTTCCCGCACCTCCAGAACGACCCTTGAGCCACCCGCCCGAGCCGGCTTTCCGCACGGCGCGACCCGCGTCCTCGACCCGAGTCGAGTCGCCTGGATCGGCCGGTTCCGGGGGTCCTGTCGGATCCGCCTGGAATTGCAGGGAATTGAGTAGAGGGAACCGGGGAACCACCACCTTGGGGTGAATCGGGCGCCTCTCGCCAGGGGGTGCCGGTAGGAGACCTTCCTGCTCCGAACCCGTCAGCTAACCCGGTAGGCGAGAAGGAAGGAAAGGAGTGCGCCCCCGTGGCGTCCAACAGGCCCGCCCCCCATGCTCCGTCCGCGTACAGCCTCGGTGGCCCCGCCGACTTCGGTGGCCCGGTCGGCTTCGGCGGCCCCGCCGGCTTCCCCGTTCCCACGACCGTCGGTGACCCCGCCGGCGTTCCCGCCCCCACTGCCGTGAGCGGCCCCGACGACGTCAGCGCAGTCCCCGCTGTCGGTGGCCCGACCGACGACGCAGCTCCCGCTGGAGCGCCCCAAGTCCCCTCGCCGTACGGCCAGTTCCCGGGACAGCGGCCCCCCGGTGAGGTGTTCTCCCACGACCTGCTGACGCCGGAGCCGCCGCCCCAGGGCGCGCCGGGCGGCGCCGAGCCGTCGGCCGGCCCCGCCGGTGCGGACGCCGGCGACGCATCGGCGGGGCCGGTCCGCGGCAAGCACCGGGTGGCCAAGCAGCGCAGCGGCGGGCTGGCGCGCGGCGGCACGGTGCTGGGCGTCGGCGTGATCGCGGCGGTCGGCGCGAGCGGGGTGGCCGCGGCCGAGGACCGGCCGCCGGTGCCGATATCGGTGCCGGACCCCGGTGGCGTGGTCGACGACGCCACCGGTGCCCTCCAGGACGCCGGCCCCCGCGCGGCCGACGCCGGTGCCGCGCCCGTCGCGACGCTCGCCGGCACGGACTCCGCAACGGAGGGCTCCGCCCCCTCGGTCGGCCCCGCCGCGTCCCGTCCGCAGGGCGACGCCGCCACCGCGGGCGGCGCGCCGGGCGCGGGGCCCGCCGAGGCGCTGCGCCACCGCATCCTCCAGCAGGCCGACGGCCGACCGGGGGCCACGGAGGCCGAGACCGGCAGCGATGCGGACGCCGGACCGGACGCCGCACGGGACGCCGGACCGGACGCCGGCCCGGCGGACGAAGCAGCGCCCGACGCGGCATCCGGGACGGCATCCGACGCGGCGGCCGAGCCGGCTGCGCCCGCGTCGCCGGCCCGCCCGGTGGCCTCGGACGACCGGCCCGCCGACGGGGCGGGGACCGCCGTCGCCCCGGTCTCCTCGTACACCCTCACCACCGGCTTCGGGCAGGCCGGCGACCGTTGGGCCGCGGACCACACCGGGCAGGACTTCACGGCCCCGACCGGCACGCTGGTCAGGGCGGTGCACGACGGCACCCTCACCCAGGCGGGCTGGGCCGGCGGCTACGGCTACCGCATCGTCCTCACCCTCGACGACGGCACGCAGCTCTGGTTCTGCCACCTGTCCTCGATGGTCAAGACGACGGGGCGGGTGCACGCGGGCGACGTCATCGGCCGGGTCGGCGCCACCGGGAACGCCACCACGCCCCACCTCCACCTGGAGGTCCGCCCGGACGCCGGCGCCCCGACGGACCCGCTGCCCTGGTTGCGCGACCGCGGGGTCACGGTCTGACGGGCGCACGGAGCCGGAGCCGACCGCCCGGCCGAGGGGGAACGACTCCCCGCGGTCGGGCGGATGCGGAGGGAACAACTCCGCGTACCCCGGCGTTGGCACGGAGCATGACCGTGACACACGCCCAGAGCTCCGCCCCCACGCCCAAGCCGCTCGGTTCGCTGTCCGTCTCCCCGCTCTGCCTCGGAGGCAACGTCTTCGGCTGGACCGCCGACGAGGCCGAGTCCTTCGCAGTGCTCGACGCCTACGTCGCCGGCGGCGGCAACTTCATCGACACCGCCGACGTCTACTCCGCCTGGGTGCCGGGCAACAAGGGCGGCGAGTCCGAGACCGTCCTCGGCAACTGGCTGGCCGCCCGCGGCAACCGCGACGACGTCGTGATCGCCACCAAGGTCGGCGCCCACCCCGACCTCAAGGGCCTGTCCGCCGCCACCATCAAGACCGCCGTCGACCTGTCCCTGACCCGGCTGCGCACGGACCACATCGACCTCTACTACACCCACTACGACGACGAATCGGTCGAGGTGGGCGAGTTCCTGACCGCCCTCGACGACCTCGTGCGCGCGGGCAAGGTCCGGGAGATCGCCGCGTCCAACATCTCCGCGCGGCGCCTCCAGGAGTCGCTGGACTTCTCCGCCCGCGAGGGCGTGGCCCGCTACGTGGCCCTCCAGCCGCACTACAACCTGGTCTCCCGCGACACCTACGAGGGCGAACTCGCCGACGTCGCCGCCCGCAACGGCGTGGCCGCCGTCCCGTACTACGCGCTCGCCTCCGGCTTCCTGACCGGCAAGTACCGCCCCGGCAGCAGCGTCGACAGCGCCCGCGCCGGCAAGGCCGCCGAGTACCTGGAGACCGACCGCGGCCGCCGCGTCCTACAGGCCCTCGACACCGTCGCCGCGGCCCACGAGGCCGAGCTGTCCACCGTCGCCCTCGCCTGGCTCGCCGCCCAGCCCACCGTGGCGGCGCCCATCGCCAGCGCCCGCACCCTGGCGCAGCTCCCGGCCCTGCTGGCCGTCACCGAGCTCACCCTCACCGACGTCGAACTGGCCCTCCTCACGGAGGCGTCGGCCTGACGCGAGGCGGATGCGGTGCGGCGGGCCGGTACGGCGCCGCACACCGCACGGTGCGGGGCGTGCTCAGCCGCGCCCCGCACCGTCCGCCGCACCCGGCGCAGCCGTGTCGACCGGGCGTGGCCGGCCGTCAGCCGCGCCGATCCGCCACCGCCCACGAGGCCAGCGCGACGCCGCCCGCCACCGCGAAGACCGAGGGCCACGCCCCGATCTTCTTGGCCAGCGGGTGCGACCCCGCGAACGCCGCCACGTAGGCGCCGCTCAGCGCCGCGGCCGCCTTCGTGCCGGCCTTCTGCTGCCAGCCGCGGGCGGCCACCGCACCGGCCGCCGCCAGCGCCACCCCGCCCAACGGCCGCTTCTTGGTCCACCGGGCCACGCCGTAACCGCCCACCAGACCGGTGGCCGCCACCACACTCGTCGGTATCCCAGCCATCGCAGAATCCTCCCTTTCACGGACAACTCCCACGAGCCTACGCGCGGGCGGCGCGGCGCCCGGAAGCACCGTCAGGCGTGGCGATCAGCGCTGGTCACCGGCGCGCTGGCCGGGTGCGCCGGTGCCGCACGCCCACGCCTGGAGCAGCGCCGGCCCCGCCCACGTCCGGTACTGCCACAGCAGCTCCAGCAGTTCGCGCTCCCGCGCGGCGAAGTCCGGGGACGGGCCCGTCAGGTGGGCGCGGCGGCGGTGGAAGGAGAGGGCGGTGGCCAGGGTGGTGTAGGCGGTGACGGCGCGGGCGGCGGCCGGGCCGTGGGTCCGGCGGGCCAGATCGCGGGCCAGGGCGCGGGTCCGCAGCGAGGCGAGCGCGGTCGGCTCGGGCGGGGCGAGCCACCCGGCGGCGGTGTACGGGGCGAGGTAGACCCGCACGGACAGCAACTCCTGCCGGCGGGCCCACAGCGCCAGCCAGGTCAGGGTCAGCAGCACCGGCACCATGCACACGCCGTAGACGGTGAGGAAGCCGACGTCGCCGAGGCTGGAGGCGGCGTTCCACACGCCGTGCAGCAGGACCGCCGTGGTCAGGCCGAGCAGGACCAGCGCGGCGCGGGCGGCCCGGCGGCGCGGGTAGCGGGTCGCGGCTATCCCGAAGGCCAGTCCGGTGAGGATCGTGAAGAGGGGATGGGCGAACGGGGAGACCACGATCCGCACGAAGAAGGTGCCGGCGGTCACCGAGTCCAGGCCGGTGTGCCCCATGGAGCGGTCCTCGCCGAAGGCGCTGCCCAGGTACAGGATGTTCTCGGTGAAGGCGAATCCGGTGGCGGTGATCCCGGCGATCACGATGCCGTCCGTGATGCCGTCGAAGTCACGGCGGCGGAAGCGGTAGAGCAGCACGATGGCGGCGGCCTTCATCACCTCCTCGACGATCGGGGCGACGACGGTCGAGCCCCACGCCTGGGCGTCGGTCGGTGAGGCGGAGGCGATGTTGTTCGCCAACCAGTCCGTGGCGAAGCCGTTGGCCAGGACCGCGACCAAGGTCGCGGCACACGCCCCCCAGGCGAAGGCGAACGCGAGGTTCCGCCAGGGTTCGGGCTCGATCCGGTCCAGCCAGCAGAACGCCGCGATCAGCAGCGGCACCGGGAAGACCGCCAGCCCGAGGCCGACCAGCAACCCCTCGGTGCCGGTCTGCCGCCGCACGATGCCGAGGATGAGCACGCCGGACAGGGCCAGCAGCGCGGCCAGCGCGACGGCCCGGACGGTCTTGCTGCGCCAGGGCGCGGACCGGCGCCGCGGCCCGTCGGGCACCTCGGCGGGCGTGTACGACGACGGGCCGGCTGAGTGCGCGGGCAGCGGCGGCGGTGACGGGTACACCCATCGACCCTAGCGAGGGCCGGGCGGCGGGAACACGCGGACCGGGGTGCCCGCGGGCGGGCCGGGCCGGCGCCCCGGGGCCGCGGCCTCAGCCCCGGCGGCGGAACAGCAGGTCGTGGACGGTGTGCCCCTTGTCCAGGCCCTGTCCCTCGAACCTGGTCAGCGGCCGGAACTCCGGCCGGGGCGCGTACCCGGAGTGCAGGTTCTCCAGCGCCGGCTCGGCGGAGAGCACCTCCAGCATCTGCTCGGCGTACGGCTCCCAGTCGGTCGCGCAGTGCACCAGTGCGCCGGGCGCGAGCCGGGTCGCGGCCAGCGCCACGAACTCCGGCTGGATCAGCCGGCGCTTGTGGTGCCGCTTCTTGGGCCAGGGGTCCGGGAAGTACACCCGCAGGCCGGCGAGGGAGCCGGGGGCCAGCATCTCCCGCAGCAGGATGATCGCGTCACCGTTGGCCACCCGGACGTTGGACAGGCCGTTGCGCTCCGCGAGACGGAGCAGATTGCCCTGGCCGGGGGTGTGCACGTCGCAGCCGAGGATGCCGGTGCCCGGGTCGGCGGCGGCCATCTGCGCGGTGGCCTCGCCCATCCCGAAGCCGATCTCCAGGACGACCGGCAGCCCGCCGAAGAACGCGTCGAGGTCGAGGCGGGAGAGCCCGTCGATGTCCATGCCCCACGTCGGCCACAGCCGCCGCAGCGCCTCGGCCTGGGAGGCGGTGACGCGGCTGCGGCGGGGCTGGAAGGAGCGGATCCGCCGCTCGTGGTGCGAGCCGGCGGGATCGGCGGCCGGCCCCGTCCCGTCGGGGAACATCGGGGCACCGCGCCGGGGCACGGCGGCCGAGGCGGCGGTGGCACCGAGCGGGCGCGTGGGCGGGGCGGCGGTCACCGGGGCGTGCGCGGCCGTCACGTCGTCGGCGGCGGTCTCAGGGGTGGCGGGGTTCTCGGACACAGTGCGTCCGATTCTACGGACGACGCCGCCGCGGCCGGCACCGTCGCCGCCGGGCCGGCCCGGGCCCGAACTCCGTCGACCGGTCGAACTCCAGGTCAGGGCCAGTCCGCGGGGAGGGCGGCAGTCGTCGCGGGCCCGCTGGACCCGGCCCGGGCCCGCCGCCGACCGGCGCCCTCACTCCCCGGAGCCCTCGCCGCCCACCTCCCGGGCCGGGAGGCCCAGCAGCCGGGTCACCCGCCGGGCCACTTCCCGGCCGATCGGGAGGGAGGCGGTGGCGGCCGGGGACGGGGCGTTGAGGACGTGGATCATGCCGGGGGACTCGGCGAAGAGGAAGTCGTCGACGAGGGTGCCGTCGGGGAGGACGGCCTGTGCGCGGACCCCGGCCGGCGCCGGCAGCAGGTCCTCCTCCCGGGCGGCGGGCAGCAGCCGGCGGACCGCGTCCGTGAAGGCGCCGCGGGACAGCGAGCGGTGGAGCTCGCCCGCGCCGTAGCGCCAGTGGCGGCGGGCTATCCGCCAGGAACCGGGGAAGGCGAGGGTCCCGGCGAGCTCGGCGGGCCGGACCGTGCGCCAGTCGTAGCCCTCGCGGGCCAGCGCGGGCACGGCGTTCGGCCCGATGTGGACGGAGCCGTCGACGCCCCGGGTCAGGTGCACGCCCAGGAACGGGAAGGCCGGGTCGGGGACCGGGTAGACCAGGCCGCGGACCAGGGCGGCGCGCTCCGGGGCGAGGGTGTAGTACTCGCCGCGGAACGGGACGATCCGCATGCCCGGGTCGTCGCCCGCCAGCCGCGCCACCCGGTCGCAGTGCAGACCGGCGCAGTTGACCAGCGCGCGGGCGCGGTAGACCGTGCCGCCGGCGGTGCGGACCGCGACCCGGCCCGGGCGGCGGCCGATGGCGGTGACCTCCTCGCCGAGCACGACGCGGGCGCCGTCCTCCTCGGCGAGCCGGCCCAGCTGCCGGGCCACCGCGCCGAAGTCGCAGATGCCGGTGGTGCCCACGTGGATGGCGGCCAGCCCGCGCACCTCGGGCTCGTGCTCCGCGATCTGGGCCGGGCCCAGCTCCCGGACCGGCAGTCCGTGCTCGCGGCCGCGCTGGATCAGGCCGTGCAGTCGCGGCAGCTCGCTGCGCTCGGTGGCGACGATCAGCTTGCCGGTGACCTCGTGCGGAATGGCGTGCGCGGTGCAGAACTTGACCATTTCCGCCGCCCCCTGGAGGGCGAAGCGCGCCTTCAACGAGCCCGGTGGGTAGTAGATGCCGCTGTGGATCACGCCGCTGTTGCGCCCGGTCTGGTGGCGGGCCGCAGCGGGCTCCTTCTCCAGCACCACGACGCGCATGCCGGGCGCGGCGCGGGTCAGGGCCCGGGCCGTGGAGAGCCCCACGATCCCGGCACCGATCACCAGCACGTCGCAGTCGTACGCCGCCACTGCACCTCCCCAACCGCATGACCGCCGACCCGCCCGTCGCCGCGGGCCGGCGCGTCCTCGCCGACGACGTAGTCCATCATGACGCGCCGCACCGACAACCCGCACTGACCTGAATCCGCACCGACCTGTCTGACCTGCGGCGACGAACCCACAGAGACGAACCTGCGGTGACGAACCCGAGGCGGGGCACCCCCGACGGCCGCTGCACCGGCCCGCCACCACCCGGACCCGCGCCCTCCCGCCGGCCCCGCCGTTCGGCTCGCGCCCCGCCCCTACGCCGGAGCCGCCAGCAACGGCCGGGCCCGCTCGCGGAGTTCGACCACGCGGGGCTCGTCCCCGTACGGCTCCAGGCGGTGCAGCAGGTCACGGACGTACTCGGTGGTGCGGGCCGAGGAGATCCGGCCCGCCACCTCGACGGCACGGGTGCCGGCGGCGCAGGCCGCGTCCAGATTGCCGGACTCCAGTTCGGCGACGGCCGACACCACGAGGCGCAGCCCGTGCGAGCGGACGAACTCCTCCGTCGGCCGGGACAGCGCCTGCTCGGTGAAGCGGCGCACCTGGCGGGGCAGCCGCAGGTCCCGGTAGCACTCGGCGGCGTCGGCGGCGAAGCGCTCGTAGGAGTAGAAGTCCAGCCAGGACGGGTCCGGATCGCCGCTGCGGGAGCGCTCCAGCCAGCCCTCGGACGCCTTCAGCGCCACCTCGCAGGCGCGCGCCTCCCCGGCCTTGGCCTGGGCCCGCGCCTCCACCAGGCGGAAGAAGCTCATGGTGCGGGCGGTGGCCAGGCCGCGGTTGCGCTCCAGGGCCGCCTGGGCCAGGTCGACGCCCTCGTCGGCGAACCCGCGGTAGGTCGCCTGGAGGGACATCGACGCCAGCACGTACCCGCCCAGGGGGACGTCGGCGGCGGCCCGGGCCAGGCGCAGCGCCTGGATGTAGTACCGCTGGGCGGCCTCCTGCTGGCCGGTGTCGAAGGCCATCCAGCCGGCGAGCCGGGTGAGTTCGGACGTCGCGCCGAAGAGCGCGCGCCCCACCTCGTCGCTGTACGAGGCGAGCAGCAGCGGTGCCGCGTCCACCCGGAGGCACTCCGGCACCATGGACGAACGCCAGTCGCCGCCACCGTACTTGGAGTCCCAGCGCCGGGCGTCCTCGGCCGCCTCGCGCAGCTTGGTGACGTCGCTGTGGCCGACGTGCTGCGGGGCCCCCGCGTCGCCCGCGGCCGCGGCGTCCCTGTCCCGCGCCTCGGCCGCCTCCCGTGCCACCGAACTGTCCGCCGGCGATATCAGCCACCGGGAGGCGGGGGTCGCGTACGCGCTGACGGCGAAGGATCCGGCCAGGCTCTGCCAGATGCCGCCGCCGCTGCCGCGCCGTCCGGCGAGATCGAGACGGTACAGCTCGGTCGCCGAGCGCACCGCCGCGCCCACGTCGCGCGGGAAGGCCAGCCCCACTTCGGGCGCCGGATCGGCGTCGGCCAGCCCGATCTCGTGCAGCGGCACCGGGCGCCCGAGCTTGCTGCCGATCGCCGACGCGATCAGATGGGGCGCGGCGCCCTGGGGCACCATGCCCTTGGAGACCCAGCGGGCCACCGACGTCTTGTCGTAGCGAAGCGTCAGGCCGCGCTGCGCACCCAGGTCGTTGACCCGGCGCGCCAGTCCGGCATTGCTGATCCCCGCGAGGGCGAGAACGGTGCCGAGCTTTTCGTTCGGCCCGCGTGTATCCCTGGACATGCGCACCCCTCGACACAGCGACAGCCGCCCCGTACCCCGGGGCATGCGTCCACCCAGAGTAGTTCGCCGGATCCCTACCGTTAAGGGTCGGTGTCTTGGATGGCGAGATTCGTGTTCAAACGGGGGTGCGGGAATTGGCATGTGCTCCGGGTACGTGTGCCCATGCGCCCGTCCGTGCGCGCTGGCTCCTGAACGGCCCCCGCGCTTCGATGAGTTCTGCGTGGGTCGGCCCGCTGCACTGGATCCAGTGGGCTGGGGGACACCGCCACCTCATTCCCCGCGGGTGGCGGTCCGGTCCGGGAGGCGCAGCCCGCTTCCCGGACCGTCGCGGGGACCGGCGACGTCCGGCCGCCGCGCCACGGCGGTGCCGGGTCCGGGGCGACGTCACGGGCGCCAACTCGGTTGCCCCGTAAGGACTTTGGCTGAAAACCGACGGGTGATGCTTTCACGCCGTCGGCCGCCCCGGGGGCCACACGGGGGGCCACCCGGGGCCGTCGCCGTCCGCCCCGCCCCGCCCCGAGGGCGCCGCACCGCCGCCGCGCCACCGGGCAGGGCGGCCCGCCGCGCCACCGCGACCCGGGCCTCCTCGGGCGCCTCCCGCAGGCCACCGCCATGGCAGCATGGACCGCACGACAGCTGGGGGACCGGCTGTACGGGGCGGTCACCGGCCACCCTGGCGGACGGGGAAGCGGGCGGAGGCGGCGATGCGCTGGCTGGTGGGGTGGAGCAGTGCCGCGACCACCAACAAGGAGTGCCGGTCGCTGCTGCCCGTAGGAGCCCAACTCCTGTGGGGCGACCCCGATCCCCTCTGGGCGGTGGGCGACTGGCGCCCCCACGAGGTGCGCGTCGTCCAGGCCGACCCGGAGACCCGGCTCGCCGTCTTCGGGGTCTGCGGCGCCACCGACGACCAACTGAAGGTGGGCCTGTTCGCCGCCCGCGGGGGCGCCCTGCGCCACCTCACGGCCTGGCCGGGCAGCTACACCGCCGTCGTCCAGGTGGGACGCCGGATCACCATCACCGGGGACCTGGCCGGCGCCCGCCCCGTCTTCCACACCCGGTGGGCCGGCGGGACCGCGTACGCCACCGCCGCCCTGCCGCTCGCCGACCTCGTCGAGGCCAGCCTCGACGTCGGCCACCTCGCCGCCCTGCTGGCCTGCCCGGACGCCCCCGAGGCGCTGGGCACCGGCACCCCGTACGACGGCGTCCGCCGGATCCCGCCCGGCCACGCGCTGGTGCTGCGCACCGGCAGCAGCGAGATCGCCTCCTACGAGCCGCCCGCCTCCCTGGCCGTCGCCGCCCCCCAACTCGCCCCGGAACAAGCCGTCGACGGCGTCCGCGAGGCCCTGGTGGAGGCCGTCCGGGCCCGGTTGGCGGCCCCCCGCTTCGCCCCCGACCCGGACGGGCTCGACCGGCTCGACCCCGGCCCGGTGCCCGGCATGGGCCCCGCGGAACGGCGCGCGGCGCGCGGCGGCCCGGCCCCCGGCATCGGCGCCGACCTCTCCGGCGGCAGCGCCTCCGGCACGCTCGCCCTCCTCGCCGCCGGCCTCCCCGGCCAGCCGGGACGGATCAACGGCCACGGCGAGCGCCTGCTGGCCGTCACCTTCAACGACCTCGCCGCCCACGGGAGCCGGGCCCAGCACGAGGCGGAACTGGACCGCGCCCGCGGGATCGCCGACAACCCCCGGCTGCACCACGTCGTCGTCGCGGCCGGCGACGAGGCCCTCCCGTTCACCGGCCTGGACGTCCTCCCGCTCACGGACGAGCCCGGCCCCTCGCTGACCCTCGCCGGCCGGCACCGCCGGCGCCTGCTGGCCGGCGGCGCCGACCACTTCGTCGGGAACGGCGCCCGCCACGTCCTCGACGCCCACCCGGCCCGCCTCGCCGACCTGCTGATGGACCGCCGCCGACGCCACCTGCTGCGCCCGGTCACCGCACTGGCCAGGGCCGACGGCTCATCCGCGCACTCCGTCCTGGTCCCGTTCACCGTCTACCGGGCCGCCCGCAAGCTCGCCCGCACCCCCTACGCCACCGGGATCGCCGAGGCCGCCCGCCGCCTGATGGAGCGGCAGTTCGCCGACGAACCGGTGGTCGGCGGCGCGGTGGACGCCTCCCTGGCCGCGCTCGCCTGGTGCCGCCCGGGGCCGGCGGCCCGCTGGCTCACGGGGGAGGCGCTCGCCGAAGTGTCGGTCCGGCTCGGGGACGCGGCGCGCCGTTCGCCGGCCGCCGGCCGCCCCGGCGAACGGCGGGCCCGCGCCGCACTGGCCCGCCAGGCCGCCGACCACCGGATCTTCGAGCAGGCCGCCGAGGTCCGCAACCAGCGCCTGCACGCCCCCTTCCTCGACAACCAGGTGGTGCTCGCCTGCCGCGCCCTGCCGGACACCCTCCGGGTACAGCCCGGCGCCCGGGCGGCCGTGCTGCGCTCCGTCCTGGCCGGCGCCGGCGTGCGGGACCTGCCGGCCGGGTGGGGCGCCGCCGCGCACCACCCCCACACCGCCGCGGCCCGCGCCGGACTGCGCGTCACGGTCGACTGGCTGCTCCAACTCTTCGACGCGCCCCTGCTCGCCGACGCCGGCCTGATAGAGGCCCGGGTGGTCCGCAAGGCGCTCCGCACCGCGGCCGAGGGCGCTCCGCTGCCCTTGGACGGCCTGGCCGAACTCGTCTCCACGGAAATGTGGTTGCGCCGGCTCCTGGCCCGCCGCGGCTCCTGCTGGACGGGCGCCGAAGCACCGCGGCAGCGGGCCCTGGCCGGCGGCGTGCCGCGCGCCCGGCTCTCCTGAGCCGCCCGGCGGCTCCTGAGGCACGCGACGAAACGGCGGCCTCCCGCACGGGGCGGCCGGTCGGCGCACGGCCGTCGCCCGCTGCGCCCGGCGGAACGGCGCGCCCCACGGCGCGCCGGAACCCCCACGCGCCGGAGGAACGGGCCGCAAGCCGGCGCCCCGGCCCGGCGCCCTCAGCGGCCCCGGGCCGCCGCCCTCACCGGCAACTGATCTGCGACCGCGCCCAGTCCCCCATCGCCACCAGGTCACCCACGCCCTCCGGCTCGACCACCAGGCGCAGCGTCTTGCGGCCCGTCAACGGGACGTGCACCGGCACCGCCGGCTCCCCGCCGTGCACGACCACCGACCGCCACAGCCGGACCCCGTCCGCGTACACGGAGAAGCGCAGCGCACCCAGCCCCAGGCCGAGGTCGTCGACGCCGGCCACCGCGTCGTAGGCGGTGCACTGCCGGTTGAGGTCGATGACCACCGACGACTCGGCGTGCACGCTCACCCCGTGCGGGTAGGCCGTCCCGCCGATGCTGGGGTGCTTCCGCTTCCACATCCAACTGCTGTCGAGGGCCCGGACCTCCGGCTTGGTGCCGTCACCGGCGAAGTCGTAGGACAGCGCGTTGACCTGATAGGGCGTCGACGGGGGGATCGGCGGTGTGGGGGTGGGCGTCGGGGTCGGGGTCGGCGTGGGTGTGGGCGTCGGCTTGGGCGGTGCCGGGGTGGGCGTGGGCGTCGGGGTCGGCGAGGGTGTGGGCGTCGGCCGGGGCGGCGCCGGGGTCGGCTTCGGTGGGGGAGGCGGGGTCGGCTTCGCCCCCGGCGCACTCACCGGGGGGCGCGGGGTGTGCGACGGCTGCGGGGCGGGCACCGTCGGCGCCGGCCGCTGCGGTTGCGCCCGCGGCCGCGGATCCGGCTGCGGCGAGCCGGCCAGCGCGAACGCCAGCGCCGCACCCGCCACGACCACCACTCCGGCCCCCACGCCGACCTTCACCGGCGCGGCCAGCCCCCCGCCCGCGGTCGTGCCGCCGGCACCGCCCGAGGCGCCCGCACCGGCACCGGCCCCCGCGGCGGCCGCGGCCACCCCGGCACCCGCCGCCGCTCCGGCACCGGTGACCCCGGCCACCGCGACGGCACCCTTGACGGCGTACCCGGCCGCGAACCAGCCGATGACCGCGACCGGCAGCACCGCCCCGATCCGCTGGTTGAGGTCCGCGACCTCCAGCGCCGCCCCGCGGCACCGGGCGCACGCCTCCAGGTGCTTGCGCAGCCCCCGCTCGGCCCGCATCCGCAGCCCGCCGCGGGCGTACGCACCGAGCCGGTCGGCGTAGCGCGCGCAGTCGCCGCCCGAGGTCAGCGACTGGCTCACGTGCGCCTGCAAGTACGCCTGCTTGAGCCCTTCGCGGGCGCGGTGCGCCAGCACGGCGGTGGCGTTGGCGGTCAGCCCGAGCAGCGGCGCGACCTCGCTCGGCGACTCGTCCTCGATGGTGGTGTGCCACAGCACCGTCTGGTAGCGCTCCGGCAGACTGCGGAACGCCTGCACCGCCATCGTCTGCTCGGCCTCGTGCATCGCCCGCACGTCCGCGCCCAGATCCAGGGTGTCGTCGTCCCGCGACGAGCCGGCCACCGACACCGCGAACACCGCGAAGTCCTCGACCAACTGCTCCCGCCGCGCGGTCTTCGCCCAGGCCGCGGCGACCCGCCGCACGGTCGTCAGCAAATAGGCGCGCACCGCCGAATCCGGCCCGGCCCCGCCCCGCACCGCCTGCAGGGTGCGCGCGAAGACCTCACCGGTCAGGTCCTCGGCGGTGTGGGCGTCCCGGCAGCAACCGCGGGCGTAGCGGCGCACCGCCTCGGCGTGCCGGCGGTACAGCTCCTCGTAGGCGCTGTCGTCGCCGGCCCGCATCGCGGCGACCAACTCGGCGTCGGACGAGGCCGGCTGGGCGTCCGCATCCGTCGCCGCGGTGACGTCCGCGGCGTCCGACGGCGGCTGCGCCCCGGAGCGCCGACGCTGCGCCGGCACGCTGGGCCCGGCACCCTCCAGGTCGCCGGCCGGCGGCGTCGCCCCCAACGGCCCGGTCTGTCCCGGCACCTGCTCCGGCGGGCGTCCCGCGCTCTCGCCGCGCCGCTCGTCCCGCCCGTCAACACCCATCGCCGAGACTCCCGAACCCGCCGTCACACCGCAACACCGCGCAAGCGTGCCACACCCGTGGCCCAAGCCTCAGGGCTCAGGTGGGCAACCACTCATCCGGGGGCGACCGCACTGGCGTTCACCCGTATGGCTCATGCCCGCCCACCGGGTCGCCCACGCGCGCAGGACCGTCACCGGCCCGCCGCGCCCACCCGGGCCCCTCGGCGCCGGCTCCACCCAAGGCCCGGCGGAACCGGCCACCGCCGGTCATGTCAAGGGGCGCGACCGCAGCCCTTCCAGCAGGATCTCCAGCAGTCGCGCCGAGGCCGCCTGCTGCTGTCCCGGATCGGGCAGCGCCGGCGCACCCGTGGCGATCACCAGCAGTACGTCGGAGACCGTGACGTCCGGCCGCAGCGCACCCGCCGTCCGGGCCCGCTCCACCAGCCGTCCGACGACCTCCAGCAGCGCCTGCGCGCCGGGCGTCTCCTCGCTCTCGGCGCCCGGCCGCGGCACCTCCGCCTCGCCCGGCGCCATCCGCTGCAACGGCACCCGTGCCTCGGTGCCGCCCTCCGGCAGCCGCGGTTCGACCGGGCCGTCCGGGACCAGCTCCTCGCCCGGACCCAGTCGCAGGATGCCCGGCGGCAGCAGCCGTCCGGCCCCCGAGGCGACCGACGTGCGCAGGAACCGCGCCAGCGCCGACCACGGGTCGTCCTCCTGCCCCAGCGCGGCCCGTGCCTGCTCGGTCAGCCGGGAGGTCTCCTCCTCGGCTATCCGCCGGACCAGCACGTCCTTGCTCGGGAAGCGGCGGTAGACCGTACCGACGCCGACCCGGGCGCGCCGCGCCACGTCCTCCATCGGCGCGCCGTAGCCCAGCTCGCCGAAGACCTCACGGGCCGCCCGCAGTACGTGTTCCAGATTGCGCTGGGCGTCCACCCGCAGTGGTGTGCTCCGGCCGTTGGCGCTGGTCACCGCGCCCGTGCCGGTGGCGCCGTTGACGCCGTCGGAAGCAGCGGTCATCGCGACCGCCGTCGGCCATTGAGAGCCCTGAATGTGCATAAGTGATCCCCCGGTAATGACGTCTCCCCCCGGAGACTCCCCGCCCTGACGGCCGGGGCGACCCGACGAAAGGGTGCACCCCGACGACATACGAACATAGTTGAGCCCACGTCAAGATTGAAGGGGCCCTCCGTACACCGTGCCCCCGATCGGCCTAATCGACCCGATCCGCCCTGCTCACCCTTCCCCTCACCCGGTGCCGACCTCCGCCTGACCAGCGTACTTCGCACCGCTCGGCCGGAATGTCCCACTCCGCACCACCACTCGTTCCGGACATACTTTTCGACCTGCCTGTGGACAAAGGCGTGTCGGCAGTGCGTCATGGAACAGTGCTGTGCTTTCCGGGGGCACAGCGCCCGAAGGTGGCCGCGCCGCCGGCCCGGCCACCCGCTCGGTGGCGCCCCGGCCTGGTCGACACCGCGAGGAGAACCTCTGTGAAGACTGAGTCTTCGGACGACATGGCGCGCATTCTCGTGGTCGGCGGTGGCTACGTGGGCCTGTACACCGCCCTGCACCTGCAACGGACGCTCAAGCAGGAGCTGCGCCAGGGCACCGTCGAGATCGTCGTGGTCGACCCCGAGCCGTACATGACCTACCAGCCGTTCCTGCCCGAGGCCGCCGCCGGCTCCATCTCCCCGCGCCACGTCGTCGTCCCGCTGCGCCGGGTCCTGCCGCACTGCACCGTCCTCATCGGCGAGATCACCGCCATCGACCACACCGAGCGCACCGCGACCGTCGCCACCCTGGCCGCGGAGCAGGCCGGCGACGCCGACGTCGTGCTGCCCTACGACGAACTGGTCCTCGCCCCGGGATCGGTCTCCCGCACCCTCCCCGTCCCCGGGCTGGCCGACGTCGGGATCGGCTTCAAGACCGTCGAGGAAGCCATCGGCCTGCGCAACCACGTCCTCGAACAGCTCGACATCGCCTCCTCCACCCGCGACCCCGAGGTCCGCGACGCGGCACTGACCTTCGTCTTCGTCGGCGGCGGCTACGCCGGCGTGGAAGCCCTGGCCGAACTGGAGGACATGGCCCGCTACGCCGTCCGCTACTACCACAACGTCCAGCCCGAGGACATGAAATGGATCCTGGTCGAGGCCAGCGGCCGGATCCTGCCCGAAGTCGGCGCCGACATGGGCCGCTACACCGTCCGCGAACTGCGCGCCCGCAACATCGACGTCCGGCTGGAGACCCGCCTGGAGTCCTGCGAGAAGCGCATCGTCCGGCTCAGCGACGGCTCCCGCTTCCCCAGCAGGACGCTGGTGTGGACCGCCGGCGTCAAAGCGCACCCCATCGTGGCCGCCAGCAAACTGCCGCTGACCGACCACGGCCGCCTCCGGTGCACCGCCGCGCTCCGGGTGGACGGCGTGGACCACGCCTGGTCCGCCGGGGACGCCGCGGCCGTCCCGGACCTGACGGCCCCGCCGTCCGCCGCCCCCGACGCCCCGGGCGCCGTGTGCGCCCCGAACGCCCAGCACGCCGTGCGCCAGGCCAAGGTCCTCGCCGAGAACATCACCGCGACCCTGCGCGGCGGCGAGGTCCGCGACTACGCGCACAAGTACGTCGGATCGGTGGCCTCGCTCGGCCTCCACAAGGGCGTCGCGCACGTCTACGGCCGCAAGCTCAAGGGCTACCCGGCGTGGTTCATGCACCGCGCCTACCACCTCAGCCGGGTGCCCACCTTCAACCGCAAGGCCAAGATCCTCGCCGAGTGGATCCTCGCCGGTCTGTTCAAGCGCGAGATCGTCTCCCTCGGCTCACTGGAGAACCCGCGCGCCGAATTCGAACTCGCCGCGGGCACCGGCCGGCACAACGAAACCAGCTGACCGGCCGCTCCACCAGGGACGTTGGCCCCCGGCCCGACCGGTCCGCCCGGCCCCTTCGAACGCCGGCAACTACGCCCCGACGCCCGGCGTCTGACGGATGACCGTCCGGTCGGCCACACTGGACGTGTGACCATGGGTGGGCTCGTATCTGCGAAGAGTGACAATCACGAGGATTCAGGACGTTTGCTGCATTCCGCCAGAGGAAGCCGACCGTGCTCCCCGCCATGCCACGGGGCGTTCCCCCACGCCGATGGCCCGACCCCGCGCGACGACGCGAAGTAAGAGGTACCCCTCCGTGATCTTCACGCGCTGGAGCGCCAAGTTCCCGGGCACGCAGCGGCGCACCGCCGCCCGGCCCGACCGCCCCGTCACCCCGCCCTCGGGGCCCACGGCACACTCCGCCGCGCCCGCACCCGCCGGCGACGCACCGGCCGGCCAGCCCGGCACCGTCCCCGCCGCCCGTGCCGAGGGCCCCACCGGAGAAGACGCCCCGCCCGCCGCGCCGCCCACCGTCGACGCGCTCTCCGTCCACGACATCCTCGGCACCATCCCGGCCCTGGTCGCCGTCGTCTACGGCCCCGAGCACCGCCTCGCCTACGTCAACAGCGCCTACGCCGGCGTCTTCGGCCCCCGCCCGGCCGGCCGCACCGCCCGCGAGGCCCTGCCCGAACTCGCCGAACTCGGCCTGCTGCCCCTGATGGACCAGGTCCTGCGCAGCGGCAAACCGCGCACCGTGAAGTCCCGCAAGGTCCCGGCCGGCGCCGGCGGCGACCGCACCCGCGACGGCTACTACACCTTCACCTGCACCCCCATCGAGGTCGCCGCCAGCGGCCCGGCACCCGATCCGGAGGTCGCCTGCGTCGCCCCGCACAAGGGCGTCCTGGTCTTCGGCGCCGAGGTCACCGACCAGATCGAGTCCGCCGAACGGCTCCGCGCCAGCGAGGCCCGCCAGCGCGCCGCCGCGGTCACCCTCCAGCGCTCGCTCCTGCCCCAGGAACTGGAACAGCCCGACGACCTGATCGTCGCCGCCACCTACCAACCCGGCGGCACGGACGCCGCGGTCGGCGGCGACTGGTACGACGTCATCACCCTCGGCGCCGGCCGCACCGCCCTGGTCATCGGCGACGTCATGGGCCGCGGCGTGCGCGCCGCCGCCGTCATGGGCCAGCTCCGCACCGCCGTCCGCGCCTACGCCCGCCTGGACCTCCCGCCCCACGAGGTCCTCCAACTCCTCGACGGCCTCGCCGCCGAGATCGACGCCAGCCAGATCGCCACCTGCGTCTACGCCGTCCACGACCCCAACGAGGGCCGCTTGGTCTACGCCTCGGCCGGCCACCTGCCGATGCTCGTCCGCGACGCCGACGGCGCCGTCCGCCGCGCCGGCGAACCCACCGGCCCACCGCTGGGCACCGGTGGCTGGCTGCACACCTCCGGCTCCGTCCCGCTCAGCCCCGGCAGCAGCGCCGTCCTCTATACGGACGGCCTCGTCGAACGCCGCGACAAGGACATCGACGACGGCGTCGCCTCCCTGGAGCGCGCCTTCGCCGGCGCCACCGGCGCCCCCGACATCGTCTGCGACCGGCTGCTGCGCTCCCTGGGCATCACCGCCGCCCACGACGACGACGTCGCCATCCTGGTCATCCAGAACCCGGTCCGCACCGGACACGACGCCGAGCTGTTCCACAACGCCGCCCTGGAACTCCACGGCGGCACCGAGGCGGCACCCCGCGCCCGGGCCTTCGCCTCCGGCGTCCTCGCCTCCTGGCGCTTCTCCCCGGAACTCCACGACCTCGGCGTGCTGGCCGCCAGCGAACTCGTCGCCAACTCCCTCCAGCACGGCACCCCGCCGATGCGGCTGCGCCTGCGCCGCACCGACCGCCGCCTGATCATCGAGGTCACCGACGGCGACGACCACCTGCCCCGCCGCCGGCGCGCCGAGCCCGTCGACGAGGCCGGCCGCGGCATCTCCATCGTCGCCACCATCGCCTCCTCCTGGGGCTCGCGCCGCACACCCGGCGGCGGCAAGGCGGTCTGGTGCGAGTTCGCCCTGCCCCGGGGCTAGCACCGGGGCAGGGCGAACGGGGCGACGCCCCGCCCAAGAGCGGACGTCGCCCCGGACCTGACCTCAGACGCCCGCGGCCACCGGTTCGGCCCCCACCCGCTGCGGGGGCAGGGTCACGGCACGGTGCGGCTGGTCCTGGGCCGGGCTGAGCATCCGCCCCAGCCGCAGCGCCAGCACCGAGATCCCGACCGCGCACACGATCAGCATCGCGATGTACGCGACGTGCATCCCGTGCCCGATCATCAGTGCCCCCACGGCGGGACCGACCGCCAGCGCCATCTGCTTGACCAGCGCGAACGCCGAGTTGTACTGGCCGATCAGCGACGCCGGCGCCAGATCCGCCACCAGCGGCGACACCGTCGGCGACAGCAGCGACTCGCCTATGCCGAACAACGCGTACGTGGAGATCAGCAGCACCGTGGCCACCACCTGGCTCCCGTGCACCAGCCCGGACAGCCCGGCGGCCATCCACGCCACCGTCCAGATCAGGCCCACCAGCGCCATCACCCGGCTCCGACGCCGACGCTCGACCAGCTTCAGCACCACGAACTGCGCCACCACGATCGCCGCGGTGTTGGCCGCCAGCGCGATGCCCAGCGTCGCCGGCGCGATCCGGGTGACCTCCGTGGCGTACGCCGCGAGCCCCGACTCGAACTGCCCGTAGCAGGCGAAGAACAACACGAAGCCCAGCACGCACAGCCACACCATGCGCCGGTCGCCGAACATCGCCCGCCAAGCGCCCTTGGCACGCTCCTCGGTCGGCACCGCGTCCTCCACCTTCGGCGCCCGCGGCAGCCGCACGGTCGCGATCGCCGCGCCCAGCACCAGGAACATCACGGCCTCGATGGCGAACAGCCGCACGAAGCTCGACGCCTGCGTCGTGTCCACCAGCTGGCCACCGACCAGGCCGCCGATGCCCAGCCCCAGGTTGTTGAGGAAGAACTGCGTGGCGAACGCCCGCGACCGGGTCGCCGTCGTCGAGCACCACACGATCATCGTGGCGAGCGCCGGCTGGATCACCGCGATACCGGCCCCCAGCGCCACCGCCGACGCGATGACCGCCGGCTCCGTCGACGACAGGCCGATGCCCAGCGAACCGACGGCGGCCGACACCGTGCCGACCACGGCGACCGGCAGCGGCCCCCGACGGTCGATGGCCCGTCCGGTCAGCGGCAGCACGACCAGCGCGGAGATCGCCAGCATCGCCAGCACCGCACCAGCCGTACTCGCACCAAGATGCCGCACCTCCGCCACGTAGACGTACAGATACGGGACGGTGAAGCCGTTGCCGAACGCGCTCAGCGCGTTCCCCAGCTGGATCCGGCGCAGCGCAGCGCCCATCGCGGTGGTCACACTCACCTACCTAGGTCAGGTCACAGAAGACGAATAAGAGACAGGAACCCCCCGAGCCGAGTCGAGGCGGCGTCCACAACACCCCGGACGCCCCGGACGTCCGAGACCGGACAGTCACACCCTCAAGACTTCAACTCTAAAGTTCGAAGCTAAAGACTACATGACGAAGAACTTCAACGCCAATGACTTTCGTGTCATACTGCGCCGCATGCCAGAGCCCTCAGATGCGGCGGCCGGAGCCTCCGAGCCGAGCCTGGAGGAACAGATCGCGGCCTACCAGCGCGAGTTCCAGGACCTCGACCCCCAGGTGGAGAAGGTCGTCTCCGCACTCCAGCGCCTCAACCGGCGGATGAACGTCGCCTACGGACGCCAGACCTCCACCCTCGGCATGAGCAACGCCGAATGGGAGGTCCTCAAGGCCCTCGTGGTCTCCGGTGCGCCCTACCGCCTGGGCCCCGGCGAACTCGCCAAGCGCCTCGGTCTCACGCCGGCCGCCATGACCCACCGCATCGACCGCATGGCGAGCGACGGCCTGGTCACCCGCGAGCGCGACGAGAACAACCGCGTCCGCGTCATCGTCGAACTGACCCACGAGGGCCGCGAGAAGTGGTTGGAGGCGATGCGCATGGCCTCGGTCTTCGAGGAGGAGCTCCTCCAGGACCTCTCCGGCGACGAACGCCGCATCCTCGGCGACGCCCTGACCCGCCTGCTGCGCCGCGTGGAGGACGCCCAGCCGGACGCCGACGGCCGCCTCAGCGACCTCGACTGACCCGGTTTGACACGCCCTTCCTCGATCCGTAGTGTTCTCCGAGTTGCCAACGAGCCGTAACGGTTCTGCGGTAGCCATCCCGCCGCATCGCGGCACCTCACTACTGCACGGCTCCTCAACGGGATCGAATTTCGCATGCCGAAATTCATTCCGGGCGTCTGATTAGGCGTCACCGAGGAA
>NZ_JBJMAB010000035.1:0-98738 GCF_045799175.1 Streptomyces sp. VTCC 41912 | reverse complement strand
GATCCGCCCCAACGGCGACAACACCCGCCCCGCCATCGCATAACCGAACGCGAACGCCACGATCGTCAAACCCAACAACGCCAGCAGCGACCGGTTGAGGAGGTTGTTGAGGGCCACCGCCCGCTGGTGCATCAGGCAGTTGTTGACCGCCTCCTGGAGCAGCGCCCCGGAGGTCTCGGTGGGCAGGTCGCAGATGTCGCTGGTGGACTGGAACTTCCCGCCGAGGATCTTCAACGGCAGGGCGCTGCCGTCGTGCAGGGCGGCCGCGGCGAGCATGTAGATGATCGTGAGCAGCACGATGCCGGCCATCAGGAACATGCCGCCGTAGAGCAGCGTGAGCCGTATCCGGATCGTGGGGCGCAGCCAGGGGAAGGGCCGCACGTTGACCGGTTTCGGGTCCCAGGCGGGTTTGGGCGGGACCGGAGGCGGCGGTGGTGCGGCCTTGGAACTGGAGAAGGAGGGCAGGGAGGGCATCGGCGGTCAGATCCGGTATCCCGAGCCGGGCACGGTGACGATCACCGCGGGCTCGCCGAGCTTGCGGCGCAGCGTCATGACCGTGACCCGGACGACGTTGGTGAACGGGTCGGTGTTCTCGTCCCAGGCCTTCTCCAGGAGCTGCTCGGCCGAGACGACGGTGCCCTCACTGCGCATGAGGACCTCCAGGACCGCGAACTCCTTCGGGGCGAGCTGGACCTCCCGGCCGTCTCGGAAGACCTCGCGGCGGTTGGGGTCGAGCTTGATCCCGGCGCGCTCCAGGACGGGCGGCAGGGCCACCGTGGTCCGGCGGCCCAGGGCGCGGACCCGGGCGGTCAGCTCGGTGAACGCGAACGGCTTGGGCAGGTAGTCGTCCGCGCCGATCTCCAGGCCCTCGACGCGGTCGCTGACGTCACCGGAGGCGGTGAGCATCAGGACGCGGGTGGGCATGCCCAGCTCCACGAGCTTGCGGCAGACGTCGTCGCCGTGGACCAGCGGCAGGTCCCGGTCGAGGACCACCACGTCGTAGTCGTTGACCGCGATCCGTTCCAGCGCGGCGGCGCCGTCGTAGACCACGTCGACGGCCATGGCCTCCCGGCGCAGTCCGGTGGCCACAGCATCGGCGAGCAGCTGCTCGTCCTCGACGACGAGAACACGCACGTCGCAGTCCTTCCTTACGGCCCGCGATGAGCAGGGCACAACAACGTTCAGAGCCCTTCCATCCTGCCCCGAAGAGTCATAAACCGGCGGTAAGAGGGGTGGAGGAAGGGGTCGGGGGCGGCTGCGGCCCGGATTCCCGGACCGGTTGAGGTTTCCCTGAGCGTGCGCGTGGGGAGGACGACTGCACACCCGCGATCACGCCCTGTATCGGCGTCTTGGCACGCTCCGTTTCCCTCGCAGGGACCACGCCGTGATCGACCCACCCGTCGGCACACCCCCGTGCCCACCGACCCACGACGAGGGGGCGCACCATGGACGCGTTCACCGCAGGTATTTTGCAGCGCATACGGAACACCGAAGCCGATCTGGTCCGGGCCCGCGAGTCGGGTGACGAGCTCCTTGCCGAGGTTGAGCTGGCAGAGCTTGAGGACTTGCAGCGCCTGGCGACCGAGCACGGCGTGCGGTACACCGTCAGCGCCTGATCCGGCCCGCCCAGGACGGCGGCTGCGCCCCGGCACCAGGGGAAGGTGCCGGGGCGCAGCCATGTCCGCACCCGGTGCGGGCAAGGTCAGTCGTGCCAGGCGCCGAGGTCGTCCAGCAGCGGCTGGAGTGCGCCGAAGACACCCGGGGAGGCGGCGACGGTCAGTTCGTGGGCGGCGGGGAGGCCGGGGCGGCCACCGGTGAGCGCGCCGGCCTCGTCGGCGATGAGGACACCGGCCGCGTGGTCCCAGGGGTTCAGGCCGCGCTCGTAGTAGCCGTCGAGGCGGCCGCAGGCCACGTCGCACAGGTCGATGGCGGCCGAGCCACCGCGGCGGATGTCGCGGACCTGCGGCAGCAGGGCGCGGACGACCTCGGCCTGGGCGGCGCGCCGCTCGGTGAGGTAGCCGAAGCCGGTGGCGATCAGGGCCTGCGAGAGCGGCGGGGCGGGCCGGTGGCGGATCGGCTCGCCGTTGAGGTGGGCGCCGCGGCCGCGGACGGCCTGGAAGGTCTCGCCCCGCATCGGGACCGCGACCACGCCGACGACCGTCTCGCCGTCCTGCTCCGCGGCGATGGACACCGCCCAGGAGGGCAGCCCGTAGAGGTAGTTGACGGTGCCGTCCACGGGATCGATGACCCAGCGCACGCCACTGGTGCCGGGGCTGCCGGCGCCCTCCTCCCCCAGGAAGCCGTCGGCGGGACGGTGCTCCCCGATGAAGTCGGTGATCAGCTTCTCGGAGGCGAGGTCCATCTCGGTGACGACGTCGATGGGGCTGCTCTTGGTGGCGGCCACCCCCAGGTCGGCGGGGCGGCCGTCGCGCAGCAGGGTGGCGGCGCGGTGCGCGGCCTCCAGGGCCAGTTCGAGGAGTTCGTCGCGGAGTTCGTCGTGGACGGGGTCGGGGTGCTGCGGGTCGGGCACGGTGCTCCTTGCTCGGACGAGCGGTGGTCGGGGGCTCAGGCGGAGGTCTGGGCCGTGGGGCCGGTCCAGTCCGCGCCGGCGGCGGCCGGACGGGCGGCGCGGGCCGGGCAGCAGCCGAGGGGGCACAGGTCGTGCGAGGCGCCGAGGGCGCCCAGGGCGCACCGTTCGGGGGTGGTGCCCCGTTCGGCGGCTGCGCGCTCCAGGAGGAGGTCGCGGACGGCGGCGGCGAACCGGGGGTCGGCGCCGACGGTGGCGGAGCGGGCGACCGGCAGGCCCAGGTCGGCGGCCTTGGCGGTGGCCTCGGTGTCGAGGTCGTACTTGACCTCCATGTGGTCCGAGACGAAGCCGATGGGGGCCATGACGACGGCCGGGACACCGGCGCCGTGCAGGTCCTCCAGGTGGTCGCAGATGTCGGGTTCCAGCCAGGGGATGTGCGGCGCGCCGCTGCGGGACTGGTAGACGAGTTGCCAGGGGTGATCGATGCCGGTCTCGTCCCGTACGGCATCGGCGATGACCCGGGCGACGTCCAGGTGCTGGGCGACGTAGGCGCCACCGGTGCCGTCGTCGGTGTGGTCCTCGGGGGTGCCGGAGGTGTCGGCGGCCGCGGTCGGGATGGAGTGCGTCGTGAAGGCGATGTGGGCGCCGGCGCGGGCCTCCTCGGGGAGTCCGGCGAGGGAGGCGAGGACGCCGTCGACCATGGGCCGGATGAAGCCGGGGTGATTGAAGTAGTGGCGGAGCTTGTCGACCTGCGGGACGTCCAGGCCCTCGGCCTGGAGGGTGGCGAGCGCGTCGGCGAGGTTCTCGCGGTACTGGCGGCAGCCGGAGTACGAGGCGTAGGCGCTGGTGGCGAGGACGGCGATGCGGCGGTGGCCGTCGGTGACCATGGTGCGCAGGGTGTCGGTCAGGTAGGGCGCCCAGTTGCGGTTGCCCCAGTAGACCGGCACGTCGAGGCCGTGGTCGGCGAAGTCCTTGCGGAGTGCGTCGAGGAGCTCGCGGTTCTGGGCGTTGATCGGGCTGACGCCGCCGAACAGGAAGTAGTGCTGGCCCACCTCCTTGAGGCGCTCGCGGGGGATGCCGCGGCCGCGGGTGACGTTCTCCAGGAACGGCACGACGTCGTCGGGGCCTTCGGGGCCTCCGAAGGACAGCAGCAGCAGGGCGTCATAGGGGCGGGGGTCGCACTGTTCTGGCATGCCTCCGATCCTCCCACCCCCCGGGCGACAGCGAGGGGTCAGGCCCCGGTTGGGCGGGCCGGAACCGGGGCCGAAACCGGGAGGCGCCGGACGCCCCGCCACCCGTAAGCTGTATCGACCACAGACATTCCTTACCGACTTCCTCACCCGGCGGAGCACCCCGTTGCCCAGTCCCTACCGCGCCATCTTCGGGCGCCCCGGCACCAAGTCGTTCTCCGCCGCAGGGCTGCTGGGGCGGATGCCGCTGTCGATGATGGGCATCGGCATCGTCACGATGGTGTCCCAGCTGACCGGCCGGTACGGGCTGGCGGGGGCGCTGTCCGCGACGCTCGCGCTGTCGGCGGCGGTCCTGGGGCCGCAGATCTCCCGCCTGGTGGACCGGCACGGGCAGCGCCGCGTGCTGCGTCCGGCGACGCTGGTGTCGCTGGCGGCGGTCGCCGGGCTGCTGCTGAGCGCCCAGCAGCGGTGGGCGGACTGGACGCTGTTCGCCTTCGCGGCCTGTGCGGGCTGCGTGCCGAGCGTGGGCTCCATGGTGCGGGCGCGCTGGGCCGAGCTGTACCGGGGCTCGCCGCGGGAGCTGCACACCGCGTACTCGTGGGAGTCGATCGTCGACGAGATGTGCTTCATCGTCGGCCCGATCCTCTCGATCGGGCTGTCGACGGCGTGGTTCCCGGAGGCCGGGCCGCTGTTGGCCGGGGTGTTCCTGACGGTCGGGGTGATCTGGCTGACCGCGCAGCGCGCGACGGAGCCGGTGCCGCATCCGCGCGAGCAGCACACCGGAGGATCCGCGCTGCGGTCGCCGGGACTGCGGGTGTTGGTGGCGACGTTCGTGGCGACCGGCGCGATCTTCGGGGCGATCGACGTGGTGACCGTGGCGTTCGCGCAGGAGACCGGGCACAAGGCGGCGGCGAGCCTGGTGCTGGCGGTGTACGCGTTGGGGTCGTGCGTGGCCGGCGCGGTGTTCGGGCTGCTGCACCTGGCGGGGCCGCCGTCGCGGCGGTGGCTGGTGGGGATGGTCGCGATGGCGGTGAGCATGGTGCCGCTCCAGTTGGCGGCGTCGCTGAGCGCTTCGCTGGTGCTGCTGGCCGCCACGCTGTTCCTCGCCGGGTTGTCGATCGCGCCGACGATGGTGACGACCATGGCGTTGGTCGAGGAGCACGTGCCGCGGACGAAGTTGACCGAGGGCATGACGTGGACGAGCACCGGACTCGCGGTGGGGGTGGCGCTCGGCTCGTCGGCGGCCGGCTGGGTGGTGGACGCGGCCGGGGCCGCGCGCGGCTACCTGGTGCCGCTCACCGCGGGCGTCCTGGCCGCGCTGGTGGCGCTGGCCGGCTACCGCTGGCTCCGTCCCCGGGGCGTGCTGGCCCCCGCCTCCCCCGCGGCCGGCAGCGTTCCGGCCCCGACGCAGTCCGCCGCCGATCACCACGACGAGACACGGGCGGGCTGAACCGCGCCTCCTGGCGCAACGGCGCGGACCGGTGTCCCACGGGCACGCGGTCCGCGCCGTTGCCGCACCGACGCTCCTCGTCCCACGGGAGCGCGCCCTTCTGCCCTCCGTTCCGTCCCCGCGCCCTGGCCGCCTTCCCGTCCACCGCGCCGGCACGACCGTCGCTCCTTTTCCGCGCCACCCCGCGTGGCGCCCCACCACCCCACCACCGCGGGTGACTTCACAGGCGCGCCGTTGACTTCGGGCGCGGCCGCGCACGGCCGGCCTCCCCGCGCTCGTGCCCAGCGGACGCCCCCTCGCGACGGCTCCGCGAACATTCCCTGTTACCGCCGGTACGAGATGTCCGGGAGCCTTGCGATTACGCCCGTTTTCCCAGTGGTGTGATTCCGCTCACCCCTCCTGGCAGCGCCGTCGGCGGCTGGCATCATGCGCTGACCAACGGCGGCCGAACACGGCCGGCCCGCGCGGAGGGGAGGGATCGTCACCATGGCAGTCACCGACGTCATCGGCGGCTCGGGAGGGCGCGGTTCGGGAGGGCCCTGGCGCAACTGGGCGGGCAACGTGACCGCCCGCCCGGCCCGGAGCGTGGCGCCGTCGAACACCGAGGAACTGGCGGCCGCCGTCCGGTCCGCCGCGACGGACGGCCTGACCGTCAAAGCAGCCGGCACCGGGCACTCGTTCACCGCGGCCGCGGCCACCGACGGGCTGCTGATCCGCCCCGAGCGGCTGACCGGGATCCGCCGGATCGACCGTGCGGCAGGCACCGTCACCGTGGCCGCCGGCACCCCGCTCAAGCACCTCAACCAGACGCTGTCCGCGCACGGCCTGTCGCTGACGAACATGGGCGACATCATGGAGCAGACCGTGTCGGGCGCCACCAGCACCGGCACCCACGGCACCGGCCGGGACTCCGCATCGCTCGCCGCGCAGATCACCGCCCTGGAACTGGTCACCGCCGACGGCTCGGTGCTGCGCTGCTCCGCCGAGGAGAACCCGGACGTGTTCGCCGGGGCGCGGCTGGGTCTGGGCGCACTGGGCGTGGTCAGCGAGTTGACGTTCGCGGTGGAGCCGGAGTTCCTGCTGACCGCCCGCGAGGAGCCGATGGCGTTCGACGAGGTGAGCGGACGCTTCGACGAACTGGTCGCCGAGAACGAGCACTTCGAGTTCTACTGGTTCCCGCACACCGGCAACTGCAACACCAAACGCAACAACCGCAGCCAGGGGCCGGCCGCGCCTCCCGGTCGGCTGAGCGGCTGGATCGAGGACGAGCTGCTGTCCAACGGCGTCTTCCAGGTGGCGTGCACGGTCGGTCGGGCTGCGCCGGCCGCGATACCGGGCATCGCGAAGGTCTCCAGCCGCGCGCTGTCGGCCCGTACGTACACCGACATCCCCTACAAGGTGTTCACCTCGCCCCGTCGGGTGCGGTTCGTGGAGATGGAGTACGCGCTCCCCCGGGCGGCGGCGATCGAGGCACTGAGCGAGCTGAAGGCGACGGTCGAGCGCTCGGACTTCAAGATCAGTTTCCCGGTGGAGGTGCGGACGGCACCCGCCGACGACATCGCACTGTCCACGGCCTCGGGCCGGGACACCGTGTACGTCGCGGTCCACATGTACCGCGGGACGCCCCACCAGGCGTACTTCGGGGCCGCCGAGCGGATCATGACGGCCCACGGGGGCCGGCCGCACTGGGGGAAGCTGCACACCCGCGACGCGGCGTACCTCGCCGGGGTCTATCCGCGGTTCGGCGAGTTCACGGCGCTGCGCGACCGGCTGGACCCGGAGCGCCGGTTCGCCAACGGGTACCTGCGACAGGTACTGGGTGACTGAGCGACGACGGGCCGGTCACTGACGCGCCGCGGCCCGGTGTCCCAGAGGGGGCACCGGGCCGCGGTCGTGGGTGGTCCGCCGGACGGGCGGGCCGCCCGGGGGCGATCCTTCGTCAGGGGGTTCAGGGTGCGTTGGGATCGGGCGACTGTCGGCCGCCGGGGTTCTGCTCGCTCTGCTGGTGCCCGGGAGTGGCGCCGCCACCGGTCGAACCGGATCCGTCGCCCTTGCCACCGTCGGTCCCGGTGGACGGGCTCGGCGACGCGTCGGGGGACGAGGAGGTGCCGGGGCTGGGGGAGCCGGTGGCACCGTCGCTCGGGGTCGGCGTCGGGTTCTCGCCCTGGTGGCCCGTGCCGCTGTCGGTGCCGCTGCCGCCGGAACGGCTGGGGTCGTGCGACGGAGTGCCGCCGTCGTGGCCGGTGCCGTTGCCGGTCGAGCGGCCCGGGTCCGGGGTCTGCGGCGTACTGGGCCGGTGCGGGGCGACGTTGCCGGTGGTGAGGTTGCCGATGGTGGTACCGCCGTTGCCGCTGGCCGACTCGCCGACGAGCAACTCGGTGGCGGTGACCGCCCCCATGGCGAGCACGAAGACGGCGAGCGCCCCCAGTGCCGGCCGCTTCCAGCCGCGCAGCCGGGTGCCGTAGGTGGCAGTTGCCTCCTCGGTACCGGGCGGCATGCTGCCGGGCACCGGGGCACCGGGCGCACCGACCTCGGGCAGTATCGCGGTCGTGGCCGGTGCCGTGTCCCGCTGAGCCGCCCGGCCCAGCGCCATGGTCTGCTCGGCCGGCCGCGCCATCAGCCGGGTCGCTTCCGCGTCCGGGCCGGGTGGCTGCTGGGCCCGCGGGATCAGCTGGGTGCGGGCGGTGGCGGGCCCGGGATCGCGGGCCCGGACGGAGGTGACCGGGTCCTCCGTGCCGTGTTTGTCGAAGGTGGGCAACACCATCGTGGGACCGGCGGGTCCCGTGTGGTTGGTGGTGGTCTGGGATCGGGTGGTGGAGTCGCGGCGCGGCTTGGGCCTGGTGGTGACCGCCGCTTCCTTGATCTGCTCACCGGTGCGCCGGAACAGGTGCTGGAATATCGTGCCGCCGGTCGTGGCGACGATGCTGACGACGCCTGCGCCGATGATGGTTCCGTACACACCGAGCTGACCCGCGAGGAACGCGGCGACGGCCGCGGCGAGCGCGCTGCCGGAGACCTGGGCGAGGCTCAGGTCGATCCGCTTCTCCTTCTGCTTCGTGTCGGCTTCGGTTTTTTCGTCCATCTCCTACCTTTGATCGCCCCTTCGATCCATCTTGCATGGAGAAGTGACCAAATGGCGGAGCTATTAGTTCCGAATCTGTGGAATCTGTGAAGCACGCCACCTTCGCCGCAGGTAGAGAGGTCGACAAGGCGACTTGCCCCCGTGGGACGCCCAGAACTTCCGCGGCGCGGCGGTCCACTTCGGTGGCCCGAATGGAGTACTGTGGCGAGCCCTGGCCCCGGTTCCCGTCCGGCTGCCCGGACCCGCGGGAGGGGCACCGAAGGCGACACCCTCCCTGGGCCACCGTCGCTCGGCACGGGTCGTCGGTGACAGGGGAAGCGGCATGGTCACCGAGCGTTGCAAACTGGTAACCGTGTCATAACGGCGTTTCTGGGCCAAGCCCCGACACGCCGGGCAACTCGGCAATGTTGTGGCAGGCTGCACCCGGGCAGGCCACACTCGACTAGCGGAAGCAGCGACGCACGTGACGTCGGCAGGCACCACCCGGGAGGTCCCCATGCCCGAACTGCGTGTCGTGGCCGTCTCCAACGACGGCACACGGCTGGTGCTCAAGGCTGCGGACAGCACCGAGTACACGCTTCCGATCGACGAGCGGCTGCGCGCCGCCGTCCGCAACGACAGAGCGCGGCTCGGCCAGATCGAGATCGAGGTCGAGAGTCATCTGCGCCCCCGGGACATCCAGGCGCGGATACGAGCCGGTGCCTCCGCTGAGGAGGTCGCACAACTCGCCGGCATCCCCGTCGACCGGGTGCGCCGCTTCGAGGGGCCGGTGCTGGCCGAGCGGGCGTTCATGGCCGAGCGGGCCCGCAAGACCCCCGTCCGTCGCCCCGGCGAGAACACCGGCCCGCAGTTGGGCGAGGCCGTCGCGGAGCGGCTGCTGCTGCGCGGTGCCGACAAGGACAGCGCGCAGTGGGACTCCTGGCGCCGGGACGACGGCACCTGGGAGGTGCTGCTCGTCTACCGGGTCGCAGGGGAACCGCGGTCGGCGACCTGGACGTACGACCCGCCGCGTCGCCTGGTGCAGGCCGTGGACGACGAGGCGCGCGCGCTGATCGGCGAGAGCGACGACACCCCCGAGCCGAGCTTCCCCTTCGTGCCCCGCATCGCCCGGTTGCCGCGCGACCGGCCGCTGGACCGTGCACTGGACCGGCAGATGCCCGAGCGGTCCGGCGAGGACCGCGAGCGCGAGGCCCGGACCGAGGAGGCCACCGGCGAGCGGGAGCGGGATTCGCTGACCAGCCTGCTGGAGGCGGTACCGAGCTTCCGGGGTGACATGGTCGTCCCGGAGAGCGCCAAGACGGCACAGCCGGACGAGGCCGAGGAGTCCGAGGTCGAGGAGCCGCCGGCTCCGGCGGCGAGCGCGGGGGCGGGTGCGGGTTCCGCGTACGCCGACGTACTCATGCCGCGGGCCGTCGCCGGTCACCGCGATCGGCTCACCGGGACGACGGACCGGCAGGCCGAAGCGGACGGCGTGCGTCCCGGGCGCCGGGCCGCGGTGCCCAGCTGGGACGAGATCGTCTTCGGCACCCGGAGGAAGAAGCCGGAGTAACCCGGAACGACACCGTCCGGCCCTGTTCATGCAGGGCGTTCCGCCCGCTCCCGTACGTCGGGGGCGGGCGGACGTCGTTGCGCAGGGCCGCGGCGGGCCCCAGCGGCTGCTCAGCCGGGCTGCGGGCCAGTGGCGACGGGGCGGGAGGGGTCGGCGCACCATTCGCTCCAGGAGCCGACGTACAGCGCCGCGGGAATGCCGGCGACGGCGAGGGCGAGGACCTGGTGGGCGGCGGAGACACCGGAGCCGCAGTAGACACCGACCTCGGCGTCGGCCGTGGCACCCAGCGCCGCGAACCGCTCGGTGAGTTCGGCGGCGGGCCGGAAGGCCGTCGTGCCGTCGGCGACGTTCTCGGTCGTGGGGGCGGACACCGCGCCGGGGATGTGGCCGGCCACCGGGTCGATGGGTTCGGTCTCGCCCCGGTAGCGCTCCCCCGCCCGCGCGTCCAGGAGGACGCCGCGGCGGGCGAGTGCGGCCGCGTCGTCCGCGGTGAGCAGCGGTACCGCTCCGGGAGCCGGGGTGAAGTCACCCGCCTCCGGAGTCACTTTGTCGACACTCATGGTGCCGCCGGACGCCCGCCAGGCGGCGAGGCCGCCATCGAGGACCCGCACGTCCGGGTGACCCGCCCAGCGCAGCAGCCACCACGCGCGGGCGGCGGCCCAGCCCTGACCGCCGTCGTAGGTGACCACCGGACGGTCGGCGTCGACACCGGCGGCCCGCATCGCGGCGGTGAAGGCGGCGAGGTCGGGAAGCGGGTGCCGACCCGTCGCGCCGGGCGTCCCGGCGAGTTCGCCGTCGAGGTCCACGTAGACCGCGCCGGGCAGATGGCCGGCCTCGTACTCGGGGCGACCGGGCGGGCCGCCCAGCTGGTAACGCACGTCCAGGAGGAGCGGAGCGTCGGGGCCGGCCAACTCGCTCGCGAGTTCGGTAGCGGTGATGATGGCATTCATGGGACTCATCCTTGCGTAGCGGTGACTACGTACAGAAGGCGGGTGCCCACCCTCCGTATGACGGAGTTACGGGGCGTCGCCACGCCGCCGGAACGGAAGATCAACGTTAAAACGGGCATTCTCCCTCGTGGACGCGTCGTGAACGGCGCGGCCGGGGCGCACACCCAGTGACAGGGTGCGAGCATCTGCTCGGGACCCGCGCCCGTACCGCACATGGCCAGCACCCCGATGCTCCGAGGAGAGAGTGACGATGACGACCGAGGCAGCAGCCCGGCGGATGCCCGGTGCGCCCTGCTGGGTGAGCCTCCTGGCGCACAGCCTGCCCGCGACGCAGGAGTTCTACGGCGCGCTCTTCGGCTGGGAGTTCCGTCCGGGACCGCAACACTTCGGTCCGTACGCCCGCGCCTTCCTCGACGGCCTAGAAGTGGCCGGGGTCGGTGAGCTAGCGGCCGACCGGCATCTGCCGGTCGCCTGGACCACCTACCTGGCCAGCGACGACGCGGACGTGACCGCCGAGCAGATCCGCTCCTGCGGCGGCACGGTCGGCGTCGGCCCGCTCGACGCCGACGACGCCGGCCGGATGGCGATCGCCTCCGACCCCCAGGGCGCGATCTTCGGCGTCTGGCAGGGGCGGACGATGCTGGGCACCGCGGTCAGCGGCGAGCCGGGCACCCCGGTCTGGAACGAACTCGTCACCCAGGAGACGAACTCCGTCGCACCGTTCTACGAGCACGTCTTCGGCTTCGAGTCGGAGGCCGTGGTGTCGGCCGACTTCGACTATCTGACGCTGCACATCAAGGGGAAGCCGGTCGCCGGCATCCACGGCGTCGGCAACGCGCTGCCGCGCGACCGGGGTCCGCACTGGATGACGTACTTCGCCGTGCCGGACACCGACGCCGCCGCGCGCCGGGTCGTCGAGTTGGGCGGGCACGTGCTGCGGTCGGCACGGGACTCGGCGCACGGCCGGGTGGCGACCGTCGCCGACACCGAGGGCGCGGTCTTCGCCATCATCCAACGGCGCTGAGCGGCCTTGCGGCAGCCCGGGCCCCAAGGAGCGTCCGGCGGACCAGGCTCGGGGCCGGCGGCTAGCGCTGGGCGTCGACCGGCAGGACGTCGGGCGACAGGGCGGCCGCGCGGGCGGTCGCCGCGGTCTGTCGGCGGCGGTGGTGGCGCCGACACAGGACTTCGTAGCCGACCTCGGCCGGCCGCTCCGCGCCGGCACCGTCACTGCGCACGTCACCGACGACGACCTGCGCGCCCTCGACGACCATCCGCCCGTCGACCGTGCGGGCGTTGTGCGTGGCCCGGGCGCCGCACCAGCACAGGGCCTCCACCTTCAGCACCTCTATCCGGTCGGCGAGTTCGACCAGCCGCTGGGAGCCGGGGAAGAGCTTGCTGCGGAAGTCGGTGGTGATGCCGAAGGCGAAGACGTCGAGTTCGAGGTCGTCGACGACCCGGGCGAGTTGGTCGACCTGGCCGGGGGCGAGGAACTGGGCCTCGTCGATGATGACGTAGTCGACCCGGCCGCCGGAGCTGAGGGATTCGACGACGTGGAGGTAGAGGTCCAGGTCGTCGACCACCTCGACGGCCTCCGTGACCAGGCCCAGGCGGGAGGAGAGCTTGCCGTGGCCGGCCCGGTCGTCGCGACTGAAGATCATGCCCTGAAGGCCGCGGGTCGAGCGGTTGTGCTCGATCTGCAGCGCCAGTGTCGACTTTCCGCAGTCCATCGTTCCGGAGAAGAACACCAGCTCGGGCATGGGGGTTTGCGGGCCTTTCGGGCTCGTACGGAAGGGACGGTGCGGGGCGGACGATGCGGAGGCGCGCAGTCGGGTGCGGCCGCGGGTCAGGTACGGACCTCAAGGAGCGGAACCAACTGCTCCACCGGGGTCATCGAGCCGTGCAGGCCGACCATCTGCGACTCCCCTGGTTCCCGTTCGCTGGCGATGATCGCCATGTCGGCGTGGGCGGCGGCGACCACGTCGCCGATCCGGGCGCGGACCCGGTCGTCGACGTGCGGTCCGAACCAGCCCGCGGCGATGGCCTCCTCGCGGCTGGCGACCCACATCTGGTCACCGACCACCTCGCGCCAGACGGCGAGCACGTCGGCCGCCGCGCCCGGGTGGGCGTACACGTGGCGGGCCCGCCCCTCGCCGCCCAACAGGCGGACGCCGGCGCGGAGTTCCCAGTCCTCGTCGAAGTCGATCCGGGACTCCGGGTCGAAGGGGATGTCGATCATGCCGTGGTCGGCGGTGACGTACAGGGCGCTGCGCGGTGGGAGTTGTTCGGCCAGGCGCTGGGCGAGGCGGTCCACGTAGAGGAGTTGGCCGCGCCAGGCGTCGGAGTCGACGCCGTAGCGGTGGCCCTTGCCGTCGACCTCGGAGTAGTACGTGTAGACCAGCGAGCGGTCAGCGGCGGCGAGTTGTTCGGCGGCGAGGTCCATGCGTTCCTCGCCGGAGAGACGGCCGTGGAAGGTGCCGCCGCTGAGCGCGATCCGGGTGAGCGGGGTCTGCGCGAAGTCCGGTGCGGAGACCTGGCAGGTGTGGATGCCGGCGGCGTCGGCGAGCTGGAAGACGGTGGGGTACGGCTGCCAGGCGTGCGGGTCGGTCCACGGGCGCCAGCGCAGCTGGTTCATCAGCGCACCGGTCGCCGGGTCCTCGCAGGTGTAGCCGGGCAGGCCGTGGGCGCCCGGTGGCAGGCCGGTGCCGACCGAGGCGAGGGAGGTGGCGGTGGTGGCCGGGAAGCCGGCGGTGAGCGGCTGGCCGGTGCCGTTGGACGAGGTGTCCAGGAGGGAGGTGAGGAACGGCGCCTCCCCCGGGTGGGCGCGCAGCAGTTCCCAGCCGAGGCCGTCGATCAGGAAGACGCAGGCGCGGTCGGCGGGGGCCAGCGCCATGTCGGTGGTGACGCCGGGCAGGCCCTGGCCCGCGGTGATGGCGGGCAGGAGGTCGGCGAGCGAGCCGGTGCCGTAGCGGGGCACCGGGGCGGTCAGCGGGTCGAGCGGTTCCGGTTCCGGCCAGATGGGGGCGGCGTGGACCATCAGCGAGTGCTGGTGGTGGCCGCGGTGGCCTCGGAGAGCGCCTGGGCGAACGCGAGCGTCTCGCGCACCGAGTCCGGGCCGTCGCCGGCCTCGCTGACCCGGAGGGAGAGGTCGTCGGCGGTGGACGAACCGGTGTAGCCGTGGTCCGCGTCGCAGTTGGGGTCGCCGCAGCTGGCCGGCTCCAGGTCGAGGCGGGCGACGGCGCCCCAGCCGATGGTCAGCACGACCTCGCGGGGCAGCTGGCCGGGGGTGTAGGACTCGGGGTTGGCGACGACGCGGCTGAGCACCACGGACGAGATCCGGCCGAGCTTGACGGACTCCGTGGAGGTGGTGGCGTAAGGGGACGGCGAGGTGGCGTCGGCGGCCTGCTCGTCGGTGTGGCTGACGATGAAGCGGGTGCCGGTCAGGACCAGGACCGTGACGTGCCGGCGGACCTCGTTGGCGTCGAAGGTCGTCTCCTGGTGGACGAGGTACGACACCACCGGCTCGCCGCCGACCGCGGCCTGCACCGCCTCGGCCACGAGCGTCGGGTAATAGCCACTGCGCTCGATCGCCGCGCGCAGCCCCTGGGTCGTCGTACCGGTCTTAGCCATGGGGTCCATCTTACGGGGCCCAACGGGTCGCGAGACCCTCAGTAGACGGGCAGCCGACGGGGCCCGAGGTCAGTGGTGGCGGGCGGTCGGGCGAGCCGGACCGAGGCGCCCAGGACGGCCAGGCCGTGCGGGGCGACGACGACGGGTTCGAGGTCGACGGCGACCACCTCCGGATGGTCGTCGACGAGCCGGGAGACCCGCAGCAGCAGGTCCTCCAGGGCGGCGGTGTCCACCGGCTGGGAGCCGCGCCAGCCGAACAGCAGCGGGGCGCTGCGGATCGACCTGATCTGCTCGTTGACCTCGCGGTCGGTGGCCGGAATGAGCCGGTGAGCTATGTCGCCGAGAAGCTGGGAGGGCGCACCGGCCAGCCCGAAGGAGAGGACCGCGCCGGCAGCGGGGTCGATGGCGGCGCGGACGACGGTGTCGACCCCGCGCGGCACCATCGCCTGGACGACCGGTCGCAGCTCTTCGGGGGAGCCCAGGAAGTCGGTCAATTCGGCGTAGGTGCGGCGGAGTTCCGCCTCGCCGGCGATGTCGAGGCGGACGCCGCCGAGATCGGCGCGGTGCCGCAGGTGGGGGGCGGTGGTCTTGAGGGCGACGGGGTAGCCCAGGCGGGCTGCGGCCTGGACGGCGGCGTCCGGGTCGGGGGCGGGGAGGGTGGGGCGGGGGTGGATGCCGTAGCGGGCCAGCAGGGCGTCGGCGTCGGCGGGCGGCAGGGCGACGGAGCGGCCGGGGGCGATGTCGGTGGTGAGGCGGTCGAGCAGCCGCTCGATGTCGGCGCCGGCCGCCGCCTCCTGGATGTCGTCGTACTCGGGCACCCGGCCTGGTTCGGCGGCGGCGCGGCGCCACGCGGCATACCGGACGGCCTCGGCGAGGGCGCGGACGGCGCGCTCGGCGGCGGGGTAGGCGGGGATCCGGACGGGGCGGGGGTCGGCCGGGGCCTCGGGGGCCGGCGCCCGATCCGGGGTCCCCGGGGTGGCGCTCCGGGGTAGGGCGGTCGGTTCCGGCGCGTGCGGGTCGTGGGGGGCGGGTGGGGCGGCGAGCGTCTCGGCCAGGTCGTCCATCGCGAGGTGGACGACGGTGACCGGCTTGCCCGCGTTGGTGGCGGCGGCGGCGCGCAGGGCGGCGGCGAGTGCGGTGCCCTCGCTCTCCCCGTGGGCGGTGGCGCCCTCCTCCCCCATCCAGGGGATGGCGGTGACGACGACGGCGTCGCAGGTGTCCCCGGCGAGCGTTTCAGCCAGGGCGGCGCGGAAGTCCTCGGGGGTCGCGGCGGACGGCAGCACCCGGGGGCGTTGGGGGCGCAGTCCTTCGGTGAGGCAGGCGTCGTAGGCCAGGAGGGCCAGCGATTCGGAGTTGCCCAGGATGGCGATGCGCGGGCCGGCCGGCAGTGGCTGGGCGGCCAGCACCAGGCCGGCGTCGATGAGTTCGGTGACGGTGTCGACGCGGATCACGCCGGCCTGGCGCATCAGGGCGGCGACGGTGCTGTCGGGGACGCGGACGGTGGGGACGGCGTGGCCCAGGGGGGCGGTGCCGTGGTGCCGGGCCCCCTTGGCGACCACCACGGGCTTCACGGCGGCGGTGCGGCGGGCCAGCCGGGCGAACTTCCGGGGGTTGCCGATGGACTCCAGGTAGAGGATCGCGACGTCGGTGTGCGGGTCGTCGTACCAGAACTGGAGGAGGTCGTTGCCGGAGACGTCGGCGCGGTTGCCGGTCGAGACGAAGGTGGAGATGCCGGCGATGCCGCCGTCGCCGGGGCCGCGCTCGTGGAGACCGCTGAGCAGCGCGATGCCGATCGCGCCGGACTGGGTGAACAGGCCGATCCGGCCGGAGCCGGGCATCTGGGGGGCGAACGAGGCGTTCAGCCGGACGTCGGGGGCGGTGTTGATCAGGCCGAAGGCGTTGGGGCCGATGAGGCGCATGCCGTAGGAGCGGGCCTGCTGGAGCAGGGCGCGCTGCCGCTCGCGGCCGTCGGTGCCGGCCTCGGCGTAGCCGGAGGAGAGGACCAGTACTCCTTGGACGCCGTGTTCGCCGCAGTCGCGGACGACGTCCGGGACTGCGTCCGCGGGGACGGCGATCACCGCCAGGTCGACCGGTTCGCGGATGTCGCGCAGCGTGCGGGCGGCGGGGACGCCCTCGGGCTCCAGACGGCGCAGGTCCTCGGGGAAGGCGTGGTTGACGGCGTGCACCTGGCCGGTGAAGCCGGCGTCGAGGATGTTGCGCAGGGCGGTGCGGCCGACGCCACCGGGGGCGCGCCCGGTGCCGACGACGGCGATCGAGCCGGGTGCGAGCAGCCGCTGGACGGAGCGGGCCTCGGCGCGCTGCTCGCGGCCGCGCATCACGGCCAGGGACTGCTCGGTCGGTTCGAGGTCGAATTCGAGGCGGACGACGCCGTCCTCGAAGGTGCGCTTCTGGGTGTAGCCCGCGTCCGTGAACACCTTGATCATTTTGGTGTTGGCGGGCAGCACCTCGGCGGTGAACCTACGGATGCCGCGTTCCCGGGCGACGGCGGCGATGTGCTCCAGGAGGGCGGAGGCGACGCCGCGGCCCTGGTGGGCGTCCTGGACCAGGAAGGCGACCTCGGCCTGGTCGTCCTCCGGGCTCTTGGCGGGCAGCCCGCGGGCGTCGATCCGGTCGTAGCGGACGGTGGCGATGAACTCGCCGCCCACGGTGGCGGCCAGGCCGACCCGGTCGACGTAGTCGTGGTGGGTGAACCGGTGGACGTCCCGGTCCGACAGCCGCGGATACGGCGCGAAGAAGCGGTAGTACTTCGATTCGTCCGAGACCTGCTCGTAGAAGGAGACCAACCGCTCGGCGTCGGCCGGCGTGATGGGCCGGATGCGCGCCGTCCCGCCGTCGCGCAGCACCACGTCGGCTTCCCAGTGGGACGGGTACGCGTGATCCGGCGGCGTCTGCATGCGGACAGCGTACGGCGGGGCACCGACAACCGGCTCGACGTGCGTACGCTCGATTTCCCGGGCCCACCGCAGCGGGTCCGAGGGCCCGGAAAGAGGGCCGCAAGGCGGTCGGGAACCGGGACGAAGGGCTGCGGGACCACTCCTGGCAGCGTGCGAGAATGGTCTAGACAACAGTCACGACTTTGAAGGGCAACACCATGGCTGAGCGCCGCGTCAATGTCGGTTGGGCCGAGGGCCTGCACGCCCGCCCCGCGTCGATCTTCGTCCGAGCGGCCACCGCCTCCGGTGTCCCGATGACGATCTCCAAGGCCGGCGGCAACCCCGTCAACGCCGCCTCCATGCTCGCGGTCCTGGGCCTGGGCGCCCAGGGCGGCGAGGAGATCGTGCTGGCTTCCGACGCGGACGGCGCCGAGGCCGCGCTCGACCGCCTGGCGAAGCTGGTCGCGGAAGGTCTCGAGGAGCTCCCCGAGACCGTCTGAGGAGCACCGGGGCCACTCGCCCCTCCTTCCCTTCTCCTGATGCGGCCCCACCGCGGCAACCGGGACATCCGGCTGCTGCGGCGGGGTCGTTTTCTGTTGCGCGGCGGCGGAGCCCGCCCCTCGTTCAATTCCCCGCGTAAAGAATCAACCGGCCGGGCGAACAATCTCCTCGCGCACGGAAATGAGTCACCGGCCCACGAACAGTGCCCGGCACGTTCCCGACACCGAGATTCGGAAATCAGCACAACCGTGCTCGAACTTGCCCGCCCGATTTCGCGCCGCTTCTCCGTTCCCGAACTTCTCGCTCGCGTGCACCGGCCATTCCCGAGGACATCGGCACATTCCTGCCACTCCCCTTTTGTATACGGGGTGATTGTTAAGCGCGGGCGCGTGCCGTGTTGACGGGCCGTTTCGCCTCGCTCACAGGGGGAGCGGCGCGACGCAGCCGGTACACGGGCCGGGACCGCTCGATGTGCGCCGCCATGAGGGCGCGCGCCCGCTCCGCGTCACCACGGACCACGGCGTCCAGCACGGCGCCGTGCTCGTCCCAGGAGGCGGAGGGGCGGGCGGGCGGCTCCACGACGTACATCCACTCGATCTTGCGCCGTAGTTGCATGAGCAGGGCGCTGAGGCTGGGGCTGCCGGTGGCCTGGGCGAGCGTTTCGTGGAACCAGGCGTCCAGTTGGTGCAGGTCAGCGGGGTGGCCGTGCCGGACCCGCTCACGACCGAGTCGCACCAGGCCGCGCAACACCTTGAGGTGGGCGGCGCTGCGCCGGGCGGCCGCGCGGGCGGCGCCCAGCGGCTCCAGGGCGGCCCGGATGTCGAGGAGGTCGACGGCCTCCCGTTCGGTGAGTTCGGCGACGCAGGCACCCGCGTGCAGGCGCGTGGTGACGAATCCTTCGGACTGGAGGGTGCGCAGCGCTTCCCGCACCGGGACCCGGGAAACGCCGTATCGCGTGGCGAGAACGTCCTCGATCAGCCGGCTTCCCGGCGCGAGTGCTCCCGAGACGATGTCGTCGCGAATTGCCGTGCACACCGCATGCGCGGAAATGTGACCTCGCATCGTCTGCGCCTCCACCGTAATCGCCGGAAACCGCCGCCGTTCGACGGCTTTCCCCGACTGTATTCGACCGGCGCGCATTTCCTCTCGCGAGGTCGGGAATTCATGGGTGCTTTTCGGACGGCGGGCGGGGCGCCATTCGGGCGGCGGGTCGATGGCCATGCGGAAGCGCCCGCGTGGCCAGGAGGAGGGCCGCCCACCCTGGGGCAACAGCAGAGCCCCGGCTCACCAGGTGGTGGGCCGGGGCTCCGGGGGACGGTACTGCGGCGGAGAGGTTCGCGGTCGGATCAGACGCTGACGCCGTGCGCGCGGAGGTAGGCGATCGGGTCGATGTCCGAGCCGTAGTCGGGGCCGGTCCGGGCCTCGAAGTGGAGGTGCGGGCCGGTGGTGTTGCCGGTGTTGCCGGAGAGGGCGATCTGCTCGCCCCGGCTGACGGACTGGCCGACCGTCACCCCGATCGACGAAAGGTGACCGTATTGGGTGTAAGTGCCGTCGTTCATCCGGAGCACGATGTTGTTGCCGTACGCGCCGCCCCAGCCGGCTTCGACGACGGTGCCGGCGCCCACCGCGTGGACCGACGTGCCGGAGGCGGCGTGGAAGTCGATGCCGGTGTGGCTACCGGAGGACCACAGTCCGCTGGACGCCTTGTACCCGGTGGAGACGTAGGAGCCGGTGACGGGGGCGACGAAGGTGTTGAGGAGCTTGCGCTCGGCCTCGCGAGCGGCGCGCACCTTGGCCGCGCGCTCCTCGTCCGCCTTCTTCTTCGCCTCGTCGGCCCTCTTCTTCGCCGCGTCGGCCAGCCGGACGGCCTCGGCCTCGGCCTTCGCGCGGGCCGCGGTGGCCTCGGCGGCCGCCTGCTGCGCGTCGGCCTGCGCCTCGATCCGGCCGGCGAGCTCGTCGCCCATCACGACCGCCTGCTGGAGGCCGGTGTCATGCGGGGCCGACTCGTCCGTCGCGGCCAGGGCGGGCGACGCGACGGAGGCGACGACGCCGGAGGCCGCGAGGGTGGCTATGCCGGCGAGGTTGCGGGTGGTGCGAGCGGTGCGGCTCGCACGGCGGTGCTTCCCGGTGGCACGGGTGAACGCCATGTACTGGCTGGTCCTTTCCTTCCCTCTCGCCTACCGGGTTAGCTGACGGGTTCGGAGCAGGAAGGTCTCCTACGGGCTCCTCCGGAGAGGGGTCCGATTCACCCCAAGGGACGGTTGGGTCCCCGGCTCCCCTGGCTCGCGCCGTACGGGGACTCGGCGATGGCTGTCCGGTGCCACTGTTGTGGCGGACTTGTGACGAACAGCCGGACCGACGCTAATCGGGACAACTTTCAATCGGCAAACAGAACCGGATTTTTGTGCGCCACGCCACACGCGAATCGGGCAACCGACGCAACCGGCCGGTCACCACCGCCCCATCACGACGGCGGCTGTCCGGAGCCGCAGGTTCCGGACCGGTGGCCCCACGGGGCGCACGAACGAAGCGGCCCCCGTGGCAAGTGACCGCCACGGGAGCCGCTTTGTCAATGACTGACGAGGCGTTCGATGACGCCCCGTCACAGGAGGGGTCAGCCGCTGACGACCGTCACCTCTCCGATGCCCAGCGCCTTGACCGGCTCGGCGATCTGCGCCGCGTCACCGACCAGGACCGTCACCAACCGGTCCACCGGGAAGGCGTTGACGACCGCGGCGGTCGCCTCGACCGTGCCGGTCTCCGCGAGCCGGACGTACAGCTGCGCCTGGTAGTCGTCGGGGAGCTGCTGCTCCACCTGGTCGGCCAGCGTGCCGGCGACGGCGGCGGAGGTCTCGTACTTCAGCGGCGCGACGCCGACGAGGTTCTGCACGGCGACGTCGCGCTCGGCGTCCGTCAGCCCCTCGGCGGCGAGGGTGCGCAGCACCGTCCACAGGTCCTGGAGGGCCGGCCCGGTGGAGGCGGTGTCCACCGACCCGCTGATGGCGAGCATGGCGGCGCCGGTCGCGCCCTCCGGGGAGGACGGCGCCGAGGAGCGCAGGACCTGCCCGAAGGCGCGCACGCCGTAGGTGTAGCCCTTCTCCTCGCGCAGCACCCGGTCCAGGCGGGAGGTGAGGGTGCCGCCGAGGCAGTACGTGCCGAGCACCTGGGCGGGCCACACCCGGTCGTGCCGGTCCGCGCCGATCCGGCCGATGAGCAGCTGGGTCTGGACGGCACCGGGGCGGTCGACGATCACGACGCGGCCGGTGTCGTCCGCGACGACCGGGGACGGCTTCTGCGGCTCGGCGGTGGAACCCGTCCAGGCGCCCAGGGTGTCGGCCAGCGCGGCGTCCAGGTCGACGCCGGTGAAGTCACCGACGATGACGGCGGTGCCGGTGGCGGGGCGGATGTGCGTGTCGTAGAAGGCCCGGACGGCGGCCGCGTCGATCCGGGCGACGGTCTCCTCGGTGCCCTGACGGGGCCGGGACATCCGGGAGGTGGCCGGGAAGAGCTCCTTGGACAGCGCCATCGCGGCCCGCCGGGCCGGGTTGGCGAGCTCGTGCGGGATCTCGTCGAGGCGGTTGCCGACCAGCCGCTCGACCTCCCCGTCCGGGAAGGCGGGGGCGCGCAGCGCGTCGGCGAGCAGGCCCAGCGCGCGCGGCAACCGGGACGCCGGGACCTCCAGGGAGACCCGTACGCCGGGGTGGTCGGCGTGCGCGTCCAGGGTGGCGCCGCAACGCTCCAGCTCGGCGGCGAACTCCTCGGCGGTGTGCTTGTCGGTGCCCTCGGACAGGGCCCGGGACATGATCGTGGCGACGCCGTCGAGGCCCTCGGGCTCGGCCTCCAGCGGGGCGACGAGGTTGACCTCCACGGCGACGACCTGCTGGCCGGGGCGGTGGCTCGTCAGGAGAGTGAGCCCGTTGGGCAGCTGGCTGCGCTCGGGAGCCGGGAAGGCCCACGGCTTGGCGGCACCGCTGCGCGGCTGCGGGTGGAACTCCATGGTGCTCACGGGGGTGGTGGCGTCGGTCACTTGGCCGCCTCCTCTTCCTCGGTGCCGGCGGCGTCGGTCTGCGCGGTGGGCTCGTAGACGAGCGCGGCGCGGTTGTCGGGGCGCAGCCGGGCCTTGGCGACCGCCTGCACCTCCAGCGGGGAGATCTCCAGGACGCGCTGGACGGCGGTCAGCGCGAGCTGCGGGTCGCCGAACAGGACGGCGAAGCGGCACAGTTCGTCGGCGCGGCCGCTGACCGTGGCGAGCCGGTCCAACCACTCGCGCTCCAGCTGGGCCTGGGCGCGCTCCATCTCCTCCGGGGTGGGCCCCTCTTCGGCGAAGCGGGCCAGCTCCTCGTCGACGGCCGCCTCGATGGCGGGCACCTCCACGCCACCGGACGCCTTGACGTCCAGCCACCCGAGCGAGGGCGCGCCGGCCAGCCGGAGCAGGCCGAAGCCGGCGGCGACGGCGCTGCGGTCGCGCCGCACCAGGCGGTTGTAGAGCCGGGAGGACTCGCCGCCGCCCAGGATGGTGAGGGCGAGGTCGGCGGCGTCGGCCTCACGGGTCCCGTCGTGCGGGAGGCGGTACGCGGCCATCAGGGCGCGGGAGGGGACCTCCTCCGCCACCACGGTGCGCAGCTGCTCGCCGATGGTCTCGGGCAGGCTGCCGTCGCGCGGCGGCTGCTTGCCGTCGTGCGAGGGGATCGAGCCGAAGTACTTCTCCACCCAGGCCAGCGTCTGCTCGGGGTCGATGTCGCCCACGATGGACAGGACCGCGTTGTTGGGCGCGTAGTAGGTGCGGAAGAAGGACCGCGCGTCCTCCAGGGAGGCGGCGTCGAGGTCGGCCATCGACCCGATGGGGGTGTGGTGGTAGGGGTGGCCGTCCGGGTAGGCCATCGCCGTCAGCTTCTCGAACGCCGTGCCGTAGGGGACGTTGTCGTAGCGCTGGCGGCGCTCGTTCTTGACGACGTCGCGCTGGTTCTCCAGGGACTCTTCGTCGAGCGCGGCCAACAGCGAGCCCATCCGGTCCGCCTCCAGCCAGAGCGCGAGCTCCAGCTCGTGGGCGGGCATGGTCTCGAAGTAGTTGGTGCGCTCGAAGCTCGTGGTGCCGTTGAGCGAGCCGCCGGCGCCCTGGACGAGCTCGAAGTGGCCGTTGCCCTTCACCTGCGCGGAACCCTGGAACATCAGGTGCTCGAAGAGGTGAGCCAGGCCGGTGCGGCCCTTGACCTCGTGGCGCGAGCCGACGTCGTACCACAGGCAGACGGCCGCCACCGGCGTCAGGTGGTCTTCGGAGAGCACCACGCGCAGGCCGTTGGCCAGCCGGTGCTCGGTTGCTGTCAGGCCGCCGGAGCCGGCTTCTTCAGTGGCCGTGTGACCCATGGGCATGTACGTCCCTTCGATCCGCTTGCGAGGAAGTTCTGTCACTGTATGCAACCGCGTCGGCATCTGGCGAAGTTCCCGTGAGGAAGGCCCCGAACGTGCGCCGCGCTCCACGGCGGGGCGGGAAGGGGGGAGTCGTGGTGAGCGTTGTCAGTGGGGCGGTCCACAATGGTCCGCGTCAGACTCATCAGACTCGCCGGTCGGTCCACCGGCCGGCCGGTCAACGTGGATCCCAGCGTTGGTCCGAAGCGTTGACCCAATAGCGTTGATCCCACAGCGTTGATCACACATCGGCAGTAGACGCAGCAGAAGGAGCCGCAGCCGCGATGGCCCGCCGCAGCACGAAGACCCCGCCGCCGGACGACTTCGAGGAGAGGATCCTCGACATCGACGTCGTCGACGAGATGCAGGGATCCTTCCTCGAGTACGCGTACTCGGTCATCTACTCGCGCGCCCTGCCGGACGCCCGCGACGGTCTCAAGCCCGTGCACCGCCGCATCCTCTACCAGATGAACGAGATGGGCCTGCGGCCCGAGCGCGGGTACGTGAAGTGCGCCCGGGTCGTCGGTGAGGTGATGGGCAAGCTCCACCCGCACGGTGACGCGTCGATCTACGACGCCCTGGTCCGCATGGCGCAGCCGTTCTCGATGCGGCTGCCCCTGGTGGACGGGCACGGCAACTTCGGTTCCCTGGGCAACGACGACCCGCCCGCCGCGATGCGGTACACCGAGTGCCGGATGGCGTCGGCGACGTCCCTGATGACGGAGTCCATCGAAGAGGACACCGTCGACTTCACGCCCAACTACGACGGCCAGGAGCAGGAGCCGGTCGCCCTCCCCGCCGCGTACCCCAATCTCCTCGTCAACGGGACGTCCGGCATCGCCGTCGGCATGGCCACGAACATGCCGCCGCACAACCTCGGCGAGGTGATCGCCGCAGCCCGCCACCTGATCAAGCACCCGAACGCCGATCTCGAGGCCCTGATGCGCTTCGTGCCCGGTCCGGACCTGCCGACGGGCGGCCGGATCGTGGGCCTGGGCGGGGTGCGGGACGCGTACGAGAAGGGCCGCGGCACGTTCAAGATCCGTGCGACGGTCGCGGTGGAGAACGTCACCGCCCGCCGCAAGGGCCTGGTCGTCACCGAACTCCCCTTCGCGGTCGGCCCGGAGAAGGTCATCTCCAAGATCAAGGATCTGGTGGGGACCAAGAAGCTGCAGGGCATCGCGGACGTGAAGGACCTCACCGACCGCGAGCACGGCCTGCGGCTGGTGATCGAGGTCAAGAACGGCTTCCACCCCGAGGCCGTGCTGGAGCAGCTCTACAAGCTCACGCCGATGGAAGAGTCCTTCGGCATCAACAACGTCGCCCTGGTGGACGGGCAGCCACTGACGCTGGGCCTCAAGGAGCTGCTGGAGGTCTACGTCGACCACCGCTTCAACGTGGTGCGCCGACGCAGCGAGTTCCGCCGCACCAAGCGGCGCGACCGGCTCCACCTGGTCGAGGGCCTGCTGACCGCCCTGGTGGACATCGACGAGGTCATCCGCCTGATCCGCTCCAGCGAGAACAGCGCCCAGGCCAAGGAGCGTCTGATCGACCGCTTCGCGCTGAGCGAGGTGCAGACCCAGTACATCCTCGACACCCCGCTGCGCCGGTTGACCAAGTTCGACCGGATCGAGTTGGAGGCCGAGCGCGACCGGCTGGAGTCCGAGATCGCGGAACTGACCCGGATCCTGGAGTCGGACGCCGAACTCCGCAAGCTGGTCTCCGGCGAGCTGGCGGCGGTCGCCAAGAAGTACGGCACGCCGCGCCGGACGGTCCTGCTGGAGTCGGCGGGGGCCCCGGTCGCCGCCGTACCGCTGGAGGTCTCCGACGACCCGTGCCGGGTGCTGCTGTCCTCCACGGGGTTGCTGGCGCGCACCACCACGGCGGAAACGGCGTTCGATCCCGACGCCAGGCGCGCCAGGCACGATGTGATCATCTCGGCGGTGCCGGCGACCGCACGCGGTGAGGTCGGCGCGGTGACGTCCGACGGGCGGCTGCTGCGGCTGTCGGTGATCGACCTGCCGCAGCTTCCGGACACCACGACGCCCAGCCTCTCCGGTGGCGCCCCGATCTCGGAGTTCCTGAGCCTCCAGGACGGCGAACAGTTGGTGTGCCTGACGACCCTGGACGAGTCCTCGCCGGGTCTGGCCCTCGGTACGGAACAGGGCGTCGTGAAGCGGGTGGTGCCCGACTACCCGTCCAACAAGGACGAGTTGGAGGTCATCACCCTCAAGGACGGCGACCGCATCGTGGGCGCGGCGGAGCTGCGCACCGGGGAGGAAGACCTGGTCTTCATCACCGACGAGGCACAGTTGCTGCGCTACCCGGCGTCGCAAGTCCGACCACAAGGCCGGCCGGCGGGCGGGATGGCGGGCATCAAGCTGGGCGAGGGCGCGAAGGTCATCGCCTTCGCGGCGGTCGATCCGGCCGTGGACGGCGTGGTGTTCACGGTCGCCGGGTCGCACGGCACGCTGGACGATTCGGTGGCCACGGCCAAGCTGACGCCGTTCGACCAGTACCCGCGCAAGGGCAGAGCTACCGGTGGCGTGCGCTGCCAGCGGTTCCTCAAGGGCGAGGACTGCCTGACGATGGCCTGGGCCGGCTCGGCACCGGTGCGGGCCGCCGACGCCAAGGGCGCGGCTGTGGAACTGCCGGAACCAGATCCGCGCCGGGACGGCTCCGGCATGCCACTGACCACGAAGGTGGCAGCACTGGCCGGTCCCGTGTAACCACGACGAGCTGGGTACGCGACGCCGCCGGGATGGTGAAGAGCCACCTCGGCGGCGTCATTCGTAGGCGGGGGATCACCTCGACGGGGAGGGCGCCGGGGGCATGCCGCTGTTTCTCCCTCCTGTGACCGCAGCCGGCAGGGGCAACGTAGGACGAGCGGACGGAGTGGACAGGCCATAACCAGTTCCCCCGCCCCACTTCATTCCTCCCGCGAAGGCACGTACCTCAGCACACCCCACATGCTGTTCTCGTCAGCCTCCTCAGGGATCAGCTGGCGGCAGTTCTCCAGCTCCTTACGCAACGCCGGGGCGTCGATCCCGCTGCCGATCATCACCAGTTGGGTGGTCCGCTCCTCCCTCTTCGCCCAGGGCTCGGGAAAGAAGCGCAGGAAGTTGCCGACCGCGTGCAGCACGAACTTCTGGCGGTTCTCCGGGACGTCGAAGTGGACGAACCCCTTAATGCGGTAGAGGCCTCCGGGACGGCTGTCAAGGAACTCCATCAGCCGACGGGGATGCATCGGCTCGCGGGACACGAACTCCACGCTTTCGTAAACGGCGTGGAGATGCCCGGCGTGGTCGTGGTCGCATGCGTAACAGCCCAAGTGATCACGCTCATCGCCTGGTTCCTCACTCCGCCCGGGAACCCTGTCAGCGGAAGCCTCACGCAGCAGATCTTCGAACGACAGCTGGCGTACGGTGGCATCGCGGTCCTCCCCCGGCCCGCGGTCGAAGAACATCTCCGGATCGATCCGCCCGAAGGCCGTACAGAGCACCGGCCGACCAGGAGCAAGATCCGCGAGCCTGCCGATCAGTTCGTGACGCGCCTCGTCCTCGATCCGGTCGGCCTTGTTGAGTACCACGAGATCGGCGATCGCCACGTGCCGGTCGAGTTCGGGGTGCCGCGCACGGGTGTCGTCGAATTCCGCGGCATCGACGACCTCGATCAGCCCTCCGTAGACGATGCGGTCGTTGTCACTCGCAAGGATCATCCGGATCAGCTCCTGCGGCTCGGCCAACCCGCTGGCTTCGATGACGATCACGTCGATACGCGCGGCAGGGCGAGCCAGCCGCTCCAGATAGTCGTCCAGTTCGCTGGTGTCGACCGCACAACACAGGCACCCGTTGCCGAGCGAGACCATCGAGTCCACCTGCCCGGCGACCGTCATGGCATCGATCTCGATGCTGCCGAAATCATTGACGATCGCGCCGATCCGGGTGCCGTCGCCAGCACGCAGCAGATGGTTGAGGAGGGTGGTCTTGCCTGACCCCAGGAAGCCCGCGAGGACGACGACCGGGATCTGTTGCGTGGCCAAGGGAGCGCCTCCATGGAGCGGGCGGCGGGCCGCACGGCCCGGTGGCGGACGGCTGTCGATCGTAACGGACCACCTACGTCGCGGCCCGACCTGCTTCACCCCATTCGATCCCCCGGGCCAAACGTGCCACGATCGCGACCACCCGCCGTGACGCACCGGGCACCCGGACGCCCCCGACCACCCCGCAAGGCGCACTCACATCTTCGAACCCTGCCGACTTGGAAGGACTACCGCGCCGACCATCTGAAGCAGGCCACTCGCCCCGTGCTCAGGGCTTCCGCTGATCCACAGGGGGTTTGGCTGACGCTGGCCGCCGGCGCCTCGCGCTCACCGGTCGGCGCCGCAGCCGTCGGCCTCCGTGCCCGACTCCGCTGTACCGGAAGCCGCACACGCCACCGCCACTGGTCGTAGCTTGCCTCGCCACTCTTCCGGCATTCCGGACATGGAGCTCCGGGTTAGGCTCACCTTCGTGAGCACATGCACCAGCGCTTCTCTCGACGCCGCCGAACCCCTCGCCGGAACGGCAGCCACCGCCCGGACCTGGCTTCTGATCGAACAAACCGGGCCGTGGGGTGCCAGGGCGCTGACGGACAGCCACTTCGACCCGGACCTCGGCCGGGCCCTGGAAGCCGCGGCAGACGGCACTGGCGTACGTGTTGCTCTCATCCGCCGTCCCGGACGCCACGCCGACCTTCATGGCGCTCCCCGACGCCGGCTCTTTCTCGCGCACACCGCGCCGGGCCACTCCTGGATCCGCACCACCACCGTCACCGATGTGCGGGCCGCGCTCGGCCTGGATTTCAGCGCCGCGGGAGCCGGAGACCATCGTGGCCTGTGGGAGCCGTACACCGGCGAACCTGTGGTCTTGGTGTGCACCAACGGCAAACGGGATCGCTGTTGCGCGCTTTTCGGCCGCCCGCTGGCCGCCCGCCTGGCCGCCGAGGGCTGCGTTACCTGGGAGGTGACACACATCGGCGGCCACCGCTTCTCCCCCACCCTTTTTGTCCTCCCCTACGGCTACGCCTACGGTCGCGTCACGGCTGAGCTCATCGAGAATGTCGTGGAAGCGGCGCGTGGTGGCCTCGTCGCCCTCGACCAGTGCCGCGGCCGCTCGACGTGGGACCGACCGGCCCAGGTCGCTGACCTCGCGGTCCGTAAACTGCTTCGGGAATGGCGCGCGGACGCACTCGACGTCGTAGGGACCGACTCGGTGCGGCCCGAACCGGGGGATGCCGACGGCGAGTCTCCCGCTGCCGGGGCTTCTGCGGGCTCCGTTCGCAGTTGGGCGATTACTGTCGCGCACACCGACGGCCGCGCCTGGCGCGTGGTAATCGACCAGCGGACCGATGGCGCTCCGGCGCCCGCCAGCTGTGGTGCGCCGCTCGGTCCACCGACGCGTATGGCGGTCGCGTCCATCACCGCTCTTGCAGGCAGCGCTGCCGCCGGGGGGCCTCTCGTACCGGCTCTGCCGCCGCGCTGACGTCCGGGGCGGTTCCGGCCCGGCGGCCTCCCCACCTCGCTTCGATTGACACGTTTCGCTGGCTGGCTCCCCATGTGCCCCAACGGCACGAGCCAACACGATCCCCAGGGCCAGTCCCAGCGCAGCGCCACATCCGAGGCCCAACACCAGCCCTGCGGCGCGCAAGCCGATGGCCCGATACCCGGTGCCTCGCACCACCGCTCCGGCCGTCCCTGCACGACCCACCACAGCACACACGCCTGCGCTCCCCTCCGCACGCGGCCATCGCGCGCACTCAGCTGGTTCCGTCACCACGCACGGTGATCCGCGGCGTGACGAACGGGCACGAGACACCCACTGGCTCTCGCACCTGACCTCGCGAGATTACGCACGCCCAACGCGCCACCGCAGAGGCTGTGGATAACCCCAACTCCGCTCCTGGCACCGGCTTGACCATGCTTCGAAGAGCCCTGCCGAAGCCCCACGAAGTGGACGCCGCCCGGCGTCCGTCTCTGCAGATCGCCTCCGGCGCAAAACTCAGATCAGAACCGCCGAACCGCCGCCGCCAACAGCGCCTGCTCATCCCGCAGCGCAGACGAGTCACCACAACCGGTCACGACGCTGACGTACCTGGAGGATCGGCAAGGCCGTGCCGATAGGCATAGTGAATCGCCTGCGCCCGATCACGCAGTCCGGCCTTGGCGAAGAGATTGTTGATGTGGGTCTTCACGGTCGCTGCGGAGACATGCAAGGTCCGGGCAATTTCGGGATTGGTCTGCCCTCCCGCAACGAGACGCAGGACGTCGACCTCCCGCGCCGTGAGCCCGTCCGGCGGCTCATCGGGTGGTGAGGGGCGGCCCGGGGCAGGTTCGGCGATGCGCTCCAGCAGGCGACGCTGGATCTTCGGCGACAACCCGGCCTCGCCCGAGAGCACATCGTCGATGGCGCGGACGATCTCGTCCCCGTCCGCGTCCTTGGTGAGGTATCCACGAGCGCCGGCCTGCAAGGCAGGGAAGAGCGAGTCGTCGTCGGCATACGTGGTGAGCACGACGACCTGGGTTCCCGGGTGATCCGTGCGGATGCGGCGGGTGGCTTCAACACCGTCACAGCGCGGCATCCGCAAGTCCATGAGGACAACGTCGGGGCCAAGTTCAGCGACCATGCGGACGGCCTCGTCACCGTCGGCGGCCGAACCGACAACCTCAATGCCCGGCAGCAGTCCCAGCAGCATCACGATGCCTTCGCGGACCACCGTCTGGTCATCGGCCACGACCACGCGCGCCGTAGTACGCGCCGTCATGCCGGCACCCACAACCGCACCACAAAACCCTCCTCATCAGGGCCGGACTCCAGAGTTCCGCCGAGGAGTTCGGCCCGCTCCCGCATCCCGAGGAGACCGTACCCGGAACCGCTCTGCCCGAGTTCCCCCGGTTGGCCTCGACCGCCCCGGTCACGCACCACCAGTCCCACGTTGGCGTCGGCGTACTCCAACCGCACCCGGACCTGGGCACCCGGTGCGTGCTTGCGCACGTTCGTCAGCGCCTCCTGCGCGACCCGTCGCACCGTGAGCCCCGCCTCCGCGGTCAGTGCGCGCTGCTCGCCCACGACGTCCAGCTGCGCGCCTTCAGCGGCCGTCAGGCGGCGCAGGAAGTCCTCGACCGGGGACATCTCTCCGCGCAGTGCAGAAAGGGCCTCACGCGTGCCGTCAAGCCCTTCTCGCGCCATTCCACGGCAGGCCACCACCCGCTCCAGGAGCTGATCACGGTCTGCCTCCAGGTCGGCGCTGCGCTGGATCAACTGCCGGGCCGCCTCCAAGTGCACCAACTGGGCGCTGAGGCTGTGCGCGAGGATGTCGTGGATCTCGCGTGCGATCCGGCCCCGTTCAGCGAGCGCTGCCGATTCTGCCTCGGCTTTACGGGCTGCACGCTCCTGAGTCAACAGCCTCTGAGCGTTCCCCCGCGCCTCGGCATCGAGGCGGACGACATAGCCGGCCAGGGCTAGGCCCACCGCAGTCACCGTAGTGGTCAGCCAGTTGCCGTTGTTCACCGCGGCGAACGCACCGAGTGCAACGGCAGAGCACGGCACCGCGGCCCTGAGGGGCAGTCGTTCCATCGCCGTCAGGGCGCAGGCGCACCACAGCACGATCGCCGGCAGACGGGCGCCGACCAGGAAGAAGCCGAAAGCCGCGGCCTCCAGAACGACGAACAATCCGATGGAGAGCCAGAGCCGCCGCTGCAACGTCATGCGGAAGAAGCCCCGGAACGCCACCACGGCGATGCCCAATGCGGCGCCCGCTGCAGCCAGCCCCCAACCGTCGAAGGTGCCCCTCCCGAAGGTGGCCCAGAGCATGCCGGCGATCACCAGGACGCGGACGCCACGGCCGATCCACAGACGAGTCTCGCTCAGGCCCTCATGGGTGAGTGACTCCCGCAGCGGCCATCTCGTCCAGGCGTTCGACGGCACGTCGGGTCCTTTCGGTGCGGGGCGCAGGGGCTCAGCCCGCAACAGGGACACGGTACGTCTGCTGCGCTCCCTGGGCCCGCCACGCAGTGACGCCGGCACGGGTGAGCAGCATCGCAGCTACGGACAGCAGCGTCGTCTGGCTGCTCTGGTGAACGCCGAAGGCAGCCGCTATGCCCATGAGCCCCAGACGCAGGGCCATGCCGCCCAGCCACACTCCTGCCGCCGCCCAGGTTCCCTTGGTCCAGACCGCACCGTTCTCGTCCGTCCAGATGCGTGTCGTCCACGCCCATGCCGCACCACTGGCCAGGCCGATCAGCAGGGTCACGATCAGCAGCACCACGGAGGTGGCGCGGTGCGACGGGTCCACGAGACCGGGCTGCCGCAGTCCCATGAAGATCAGGATGACTGGCATGAGCCACCATTTCCGGCCTTCGGACGTGATGCGCTGCGCCGTGAACTGCCGGGCGAAGACGATCGCGACAACTGCGATGAGCACAGCGATGTTGAGCAAGCCGCTCATGGCCTGAGCCTCCGTGGAACGGGAATTTTCGACGTTCCCGACGCTACGGAGAGGACCCGGCCTCCTGGATCGGCGCCAGGGTGGGGCGCGGGTGGAAATGCCGACGGGCGTCTCTCCACCCGCGGGTGGAGAGACGCCCGTGTCGCGCGGGTGCCGGCTCAGGTGTCGATGCGCGAAAGGTCCAGAGTCGCGGCGGAGTTGGTGATGAACTCCTTGCGCGGTGCGACTTCGTTGCCCATCAGGAGGTCGAACGCCTTCTCCGCGGCTTCGAGATCGCTGATGTTGATGCGACGCAGCGTGCGGTGGCGCGGGTCCATGGTCGTTTCGGCGAGCTGGTCGGCATCCATCTCACCGAGACCCTTGTAGCGCTGCACGCTGTCCTTGTAGCGGACGTTCTTGCGCTGGAGCTCCAGGATGGTCTGTCGCAGCTCGTTGTCCGAGTACGTGTAGATGTACTTCTCCTGGCCCTTTTTGGGGTTGATCAACTCGACTCGGTGCAGCGGCGGGACGGCGGAGAAGACCCGGCCCTGCTCGACCATCGGCCGCATGTAGCGCTGGAACAGCGTCAGCAGCAGACAGCGGATGTGGGCGCCGTCGACGTCGGCGTCGGCGAGGAAGATGACCTTCCCGTAGCGGGCGGCGTCGATGTCGAAGGTACGGCCGGATCCAGCCCCTATGACCTGAATGATGGCGCCGCATTCGGCGTTCTTCAGCATGTCCGAAACCGACGACTTCTGGACGTTGAGGATCTTGCCGCGGATCGGCAGCAGCGCCTGGAACTCTGAATTCCGGGCCAGCTTGGCGGTGCCGAGTGCCGAGTCCCCCTCGACGATGAACAGCTCGCTCCGGTCGACGTCGTCACTGCGGCAGTCGGCCAGCTTGGCCGGCAGCGACGAGGACTCCAGCGCCGTCTTCCGACGCTGGGCCTCCTTGTGCTGGCGTGCGGCGATGCGCGTACGGGCCGCGGCGACGACCTTGTCCAGGACGGAACGCGCCTGCTGCTTGGCGTCCCGCTTGGTGGAGGTCAGGAACGCCTTGAGTTCCTTGCCGACGACCTGCGCGACGATCCGGGACGCGGCGGAAGTGCCCAGTACCTCCTTGGTCTGGCCCTCGAACTGGGGCTCAGCGAGCCGCACCGTCACGACGGCGGTGAGGCCCTCCATGGCGTCGTCCTTGACGACGTCGTCCTCGGCCACGCGCAGCAGCTTGCTGGACCGCAGCACCTCGTTGACCGTCTTCGTCACGGACCGCTCGAAGCCGGCGACGTGGGTGCCGCCCTTGGGGGTGGCGATGATGTTGACGAACGACTTGAGCGTCGAGTCGTAACCGGTGCCCCAACGGAGGGCGATGTCGACGCCCAGTTCCCGAGTGACTTCGGTGGGCGTCATGTGGCCGCGCTCGTCCAGGACCGGCACGGTCTCCTTGAAGGTGCCCTGGCCGGTGAGCCGCAGGACGTCGCAGACGGCCTTGTCCTGCGCGAGGTACTCGCAGAACTCGCTGATGCCGCCGTCGTAGCGGAACGTCTCTTCCGTCTTCCCGGCGCCGTCGATGCCGCGCTCGTCCCGGACCACGAGCGTCAGGCCCGGCACCAGGAAGGCGGTCTGGCGGGCGCGGGCGTGCAGCGTCTCCAGGGAGAGCTTGGCGTCCTTGAGGAAGATCTGCCGGTCCGCCCAGTAGCGGACGCGGGTGCCGGTCTTCGTCTTGGTGATGCGCTTGCCCTTGTGGAGCCCGTTCGCCGGCTCGAAGGGGGCGTCCGGGCCGGCCTTGGCGAAGGTGCCGGGGACGCCGCGGCGGAAACTGATCGAGTGCGTCTTGCTGTTGCGGTCGACCTCGACGTCCAGCCGCGCGGAGAGCGCGTTGACGACGGAGGCACCGACGCCGTGCAGACCGCCGGAGGCGGCGTACGAGCCACCACCGAACTTTCCGCCGGCGTGCAGTTTGGTCATCACGACCTCGACGCCGCTGAGCCCGGTCTTGGGTTCGACGTCGACGGGGATGCCGCGGCCGTTGTCCTGGACCTCCACGGACCCGTCGCCGTGGAGGATCACCTCGATGTGGTCGCAGTAGCCGCCGAGCGCCTCGTCGACGGAATTGTCGATGATCTCCCACAGGCAGTGCATCAGTCCGCGACTGTCCGTCGAGCCGATGTACATGCCGGGACGCTTCCGGACGGCTTCCAGACCCTCAAGGACGAGCAGGTGCCGCGCGGTGTAGTTGGAACCGTCCCGGTCTGCCCCGGTCAGCACTGCGGTGGACGGCACGGACATCTCGGCGGTCACGCGGTTCGCTCCTCGCTGAATTTCTGGCAGTCCGCATTCCGCGGACTCGGTTGTGGCGGTGTCGCCGGTGAGAGGGTACCGAGGCCTAGTAGAGCCGATGTGACGCCACCCGTGAGCGTGACCATGGTAGTAGAATTTCGCTCGTACGTTCGATCGCTCGATGGGGTGACGTCCGAGTGACGTGCACATCACGTTCCCTTCGAGGCATGAACCATTTAGGCTCCGGGCACGTCCTCATCAACAACCGGCAAGCCAGCCGGGGGGACAGACTTCAGCAACCAACGTGAATCAGACCACCACGCAATACGGCTCATTCGCCGCCACCCGGCAGCACCCGGCTCCCTCGAAAGAAATTTTCGGGGAAAAGGCACGAGCGGGAACGTTTTCGGCCTGGTTGGATGTTGACCCTGGTACGACAGCTCGTCGAGCTAGAGAAGAGGCGACGTGACTACTGTTCTGACACCCGCGAGCCCGCTGACGGCCGCTGACCGGTGCGACCGCTGCGGCGCCCAGGCATACCTGCGCGTCGTCCTGATGTCCGGCGGAGAACTGCTCTTCTGCGCCCACCACGGCCGCAAGTTCGAGCCAGAACTCAAGAAGATCGCCGCGGAAATACAGGACGAGACGGAGCGGCTCACCACCACTCCGCAGTCTGCGTCCGAAGAGGAACGCTGACACTTCGCATCCACGACGAGCGAGTAGCGGCCCAGTGCCGTGCGGCGGGCGGTCTTTCCGGCACCACCGGGGAGGCCGCCCGTACTCGTCCCTTTTGCAGCGCCTACGGGTCCCGTGAGCCGTTCAGCCGGCGCCGTGCGTCAAAACCGCCGGGAGGAGCGCGGAAGCCCGCGTGTACACCCCCGGGCTGCCCACACGCCCGCAGCCGGTCCCCCACGACACCAGCCCCACCAATTGCCCCCGCACCACCAGCGGGCCCCCACTGTCCCCCTGACAGGCGTCCCGCCCGCCCTTCGGCTCTCCCGCGCAGAGCATGGAGGCCGCGTTGTACGTCCCGTCGGCACTTCCCGGGTAAGCCTGCGCGCACACCGTGTCACGCAGGACGTTCACCCTCGCCGACCGCAGCCGGGACGCGTAGCTGCCGTCCCCTGTCATGTCGCCCCACCCGTAGACGGTGGCGGTGTTTCCCGCCTCGTAGACGCCGTCGTTCGGGGGGGCTATCCGGATCGGCTGATTCGGGACGCGCTCCTGGAGGGCTATGACCGCCATGTCGTCCTCGTTGGTCCAGCTGTTGTAGTGCGGATGGATCCACACCTTGGCGACCTTGACCTCCTGCCCTTCCTTGGCGGTGAGGTTGTTGCGCCCGACGACGACGCGCAGGTCCTTCACCTCTTGCCACGGCAGTCCCAGCACTTCCCGCCCCAGGCAGTGCGCGGCCGTGACCACCGTGGCGTGCCCGACCAGGACACCGCCGCAGAACTGACCGGAGCGCTGCTCTCCGAACCGCTGATGGGAAGCCAGGGCGACCGCCCAGGGGCTCCGCGAGGGGCGAACGGGCTTCCCCCCGACCACCGACTCATCCGCGGCCGCCGCGGACGGCACAGCGAGGATCAGCGCAAGGGCCCCGAGGGCGGCGCGTATGGTCGGGCGCATACGGACTCCTGACTCTGGGACAGCGGTCACCCACCCAGAGTGACCCAAACGGGCGCGCCCCGCACCCGGACGGCCGCGAGCCCGGCCTCCCACAGAGTGGAGGGCCGGGCTCGCGGCGCGGTGGGCCGTTACGGCTAGTCGAGGTAGTCCCGCAGCACCTGGGAGCGCGACGGGTGGCGCAGCTTCGACATGGTCTTGGACTCGATCTGGCGGATCCGCTCACGGGTGACGCCGTAGACCTTGCCGATCTCGTCGAGCGTCTTGGGCTGGCCGTCCGTGAGGCCGAAGCGCATGGACACCACGCCGGCCTCGCGCTCGGAGAGGGTGTCCAGCACCGAGTGCAGCTGCTCCTGCAGGAGCGTGAAGCTGACCGCGTCGGCCGGGACGACGGCCTCGGAGTCCTCGATGAGGTCACCGAACTCGCTGTCGCCGTCCTCGCCCAGCGGGGTGTGCAGGGAGATCGGCTCGCGGCCGTACTTCTGGACCTCGATGACCTTCTCGGGGGTCATGTCGAGTTCCTTGGCCAGCTCCTCCGGGGTGGGCTCGCGGCCCAGGTCCTGGAGCATCTGGCGCTGGACACGGGCCAGCTTGTTGATGACCTCGACCATGTGGACCGGGATACGGATGGTCCGGGCCTGGTCGGCCATGGCGCGGGTGATGGCCTGGCGGATCCACCACGTCGCGTAGGTCGAGAACTTGTAGCCCTTGGTGTAGTCGAACTTCTCGACCGCGCGGATGAGACCGAGGTTGCCCTCCTGGATCAGGTCCAGGAAGAGCATGCCGCGACCGGTGTACCGCTTGGCCAGGGAGACGACCAGGCGGAGGTTGGCCTCCAGCAGGTGGTTCTTCGCCCGGCGGCCGTCCTCGGCGATGATCTCCAGTTCGCGCTTGAGCTTCGGCGCGAGCTTGTCGCTGTTGGCGAGCTTGTCCTCGGCGAACAGGCCGGCCTCGATGCGCTTGGCGAGCTCGACCTCCTGCTCGGCGTTGAGGAGCGGGACCTTGCCGATCTGCTTCAGGTAGTCCTTGACCGGGTCGGCGGTGGCGCCGGCCGCGGCGACCTGCTGGGCGGGGGCGTCGTCCTCGTCCTCGTCCGACAGCACGAAGCCGGCGTTCTCGGCGGTCTCGGCCTCGGTGGGCTCGCCCTTGCCGGGAGCCGGGGTCTCCTCGGTGAGCTCGTCCTCGAGCAGGTCGTCGACGTCCTTCTTGGACGACGTCTTCTTGGCCGTGGCCTTCTTGGCCGTGGTCTTCTTCGCGACCGCCTTCTTGGCGGTCGTCTTCTTCGCCGCGGCCTTCTTGGCGGGCTCGGACTCACCGGCGGCCGGGTCCGCCATGGGGGCGGCGGTCGCGGCGGTGGTGGTCTTCTTCACCGTGGCGGTCTTGGCCGCGACGGTCTTGGTGGCGGTGCGCTTCGCCGGACTCTTCGCTGCGACGCTCTTGCGGGTGCGCTTGGGCGCCTCTGCGGCACTGACCATCAGCGTCACACCCTCCTCGTCGAGGATTTGGTTGAGGCTGCGCAGAACGTTCTTCCACTGGGTTGGCGGAATCTGGTCAGCCTCGAAGGCCCGACGCACGTCATCGCCGGCGATCTGCCCATCTGCCTTTCCCCGCTCGATGAGCGCCATCACAGACTCGGACTCGGCGATCTCCGGCGGGAGCGTACGGGATGTGCTGGCCGACACGAACAACCTCTCGGAACGATGGAAACGGCTTCCGACCCCGTCCACTGTGGATCGGAGCCGACGACCGCCGGTGGGGATGGACCGACGGCGCAGGGGCAACCGGGGAGTTGAACAGCGCCACGAACGCCGCTCGTATTCCCTCCTCGGCTATCACCTCTTACGTCATCGCGCTCCCCCCGAGAGCGTTACGCCCAATCTGCGTGGCCCGAGTCACACCCCATAACGACCCCTTCCCCGCCATATGCCATGCAATCCTCTCAAAACCTTCCGCCGGATCCGGTAGAGGGCCCGGATCCGGCGATCTTGTGCTCCTTCGGTACGTACGGCGCGCCCTCGACAGCGGCATACGGAGCACGAGCGCGCGCGGTGCTTACGGTCCGCACGTGGTCGGGTACGCGCCTTCAGTGCTCGCGCGGCGCGGGGACGACGTGGTCCGCGGGGGTGCCGGCACCCTGACCGCCGTTCTCCCCGTGGGAGGCGAGGAGCTGGCGCATCGCGGACTCGGCGGCGGTGGCGTCGCCGGAACCGATGGCGTCGACCACCCGCATGTGCTGACCCACGGACGTCTCGACCGGCCGCTCGCAGCCGCCGCTGGCTCCGCCGGAGACGTGCAGGGCGGAGGTGACGATGCCCGCGAGGTGCTCGAGCATGCGGTTGCCGGCGAGCTGGAGGAGCAGGGTGTGGAACTCGGCGTCCGCGCGGGCGAACGTCATGGTGTCCCCCTGGGCCGCGGAGTGGCCCATGATCTCGACCATGTCGGCGAGCCGCTGCTGGATGTCCTCCCGGGCGTGGCCGGCGGCGAGCCGGGCGGCGAGCGGTTCGATCGTCCAGCGCAGCTCGCACAGCTCGCGTCGCTGGTCGTCCCGCTGCGGCCCGTAGGCACGCCACTCGATGATGTCGGGGTCGAGGAGGTTCCAGTCGCTGACCGGACGCACGCGGGTGCCGACGTTCGGGCGCGCGCTCACCAGGCCCTTGGCCTCGAGGACGCGCAGTGACTCGCGGACGACGGTGCGGGAGACCTCGAAGCGCTGGCCGATCTCCTCGGGGACGAGCGGACGGTCGGCGCCGAGATCACCGGAGACGATCATCTGGCCGAGCTGCTGGACGAGTTGGCCGTGCAGGCCGCGACCGCGGCTGCCCGCCGCGCGTCGGCCGACCCGGCCGATGTCTGTCTCGGAGCCGTCCCAGACCGAGGAGACGCGCTCCGAGCGCTCCTGGCCGGTCGCGTTGGCGGCGTTGGCAGCGTTGGCGTAGGGATAGCGGTCAAGCTCGCCGGGGCCTGCGAGGCCGGTGTCGCCGGGGCGAGCCGCGGTCATCATGGTGTGCGCAAGGGTACTCACGCATCTTTTGTCGGCGGCACGCTGAACGGCCTTGAGGTCTTTGGTGAAAAGCACACGAAAGGGTGATCGCCCGTTATCTCGCAATTGACGCTTTATCGGAAAGAAATGCGCTTTCGGGGGCGAGTTGTGGGCAGCGGGCGCAACAACGGGGCCTGAAAGCGGGCGTTTTGGTCACACAGGGCCGCCATCGCGTTAGCACGGTGAACACATAAGCGCAGACCAGAGCCAGGGGCAGCAACCGCCTTATGACCGGGGCCGGTTGGGGCTTTGGATGACGGCGCGAACGGTGTGCGTCGATCACTTCCGGACGCCAGGTGGTGCGCGGCGGGCGGACGTGGGAAGGGTGCCGTGGCGCGGGCCGTCGTTGTCGTGGTGCGCCATCGTGCCCGGCGGTCAGTTGGGACGGGTGGACGGGGAGTTGCCGGGTGCTGCCTGGCGGGCCGGGTGATGACCGTGGGGCGGAAATGTGGCGGTGTCGGTGAAGTCGCCTGGGGATTCACCGTCGCGGGGTCGCCGGGTTCCGGCATCACGGTGGGGGTGGGCATGCGGTGGTCGCCGGTGCCGCTGGAGTGCCGAGGTCACCGAGGACGGTGGGTTCGGTGGCGGCTCGTTGACGGTGAGGAGCATCTAAGCCCGGGAACCGGCAGGTGGCGCGCAGCGGAGGTTGGTGGCTGGCCGCCGCCCGAGGGCGCAAGCCAGCAACCCGGCCCGGTGGTGGCGGGAGGGCTCGGCTGCCGTGGGACGGCACCGGTCCGTGCGGGGCGCGGGGGTGGGTCAGACCTCCGGGCGCAGCATCGGTGGGTTGAGCAGGGTTGCGCCGCCGGCGCGGAAGAGCTGGGCCGGGCGGCCGCCCTGGCGGGTGGTGGTGCCGCCGGTGGGGACCAGGAAGCCGGGGGTGCCGGTCACCTTGCGGTGGAAGTTGCGCGGGTCGAGGGCGACGCCCCAGACCGCTTCGTAGACGCGGCGCAGCTCGCCGACGGTGAACTCCTGCGGGCAGAAGGCCGTCGCGAGCGAGGAGTATTCGATCTTGGATCGGGCGCGTTCCACCCCGTCGGTGAGGATGCGGGCGTGGTCGAAGGCGAGCGGGGCGGCCAGGTCGCCTTCGCGGGCGTGGGTGTTGTTCTCCTGGTCCAGGAGGGTTTCGACGGGGGCCCAGCGGGCGCTGTGGGCGTCCCCGCCGGCCCGGGGTGCGGGCAGGTCGGGGGCGAGGACCAGGTGCGCGACGCTGACCACGCGCATGCGGGGGTCGCGCTTCGGATCGCCGTAGGTGGCGAGCTGTTCGAGGTGCGCGCCGTACGCGGGCGGCGGGCTGCCCTCGGGCGGGTACGCGTGCAGGCCGGTCTCCTCGACGAGCTCCCGCGCGGCCGCCTCCGCCAGGTCCTCGTCGGCCCGGACGAACCCGCCGGGCAGGGCCCAGCGGCCCTGGAACGGCGGCTCACCGCGGCGTACCGCCAGCGCGCACAGGGCGTGGCGGCGCACGGTGAGCACGACCAGGTCGACGGTGACAGCGAAGGGCGGGAAGGCCGACGGGTCGTAGGGAGGCATGTCGTGATCATAGTCGTCCGCCTGACGATAAACAGGTCATGCGGGCGTCAGGCCCTCAGTTGCAGACCGTCCGCGGCTTCCTCGACCATGCCCATCCCGAGGCGGCTGATCCGCACGGCGAAGGGGTGCTCGGCGATGGTCAGTCCGGTCAGTTGCACCGCCCCGAGCGGGGCGTTGCCGAGCGGGCGGACGGCGACCGTGCCGGCCGGCACGTCGGGGCGCAGTCCGGCGAGGGTGATGAGTATCTGCACCGCGCCGGCCGCCGCGAGGGCTGCGGGACGGCAGGCCGCAGGGTGCGGGACGGGGACGCTGCCGGCCGTGCGCTGCTCCCCAGCGAACATCTCCGGCAGGCGGTAGCCGAAGTGCTCGGCGGCGTCGAGGAGTCCCTTGGCCAGGGCTCCGGCGGCGGCTTCGTGGCCGGCGGCGGCCAGGCCGATGGCGGCGACGGCGGTTTCGTGGACGCGGACCGCTCCGCTGCGGTGGCCGAAGGGGTTGTAGCCCCTCTCCTTCGCGCCGAGTCCGCGCAGGCCCCAGCCGGAGTCCAGGGCGGGGCCGCGGAGCAGTCGGGACAGTTGATCGGTCTGGGGTGCGTCCAGCAGGCCGGGGGCGAAGGCGCCGCCGCCCAGCAGGCCGGTGTCGAGGAGGTGGGCCGCGGTGGCCCCGAGGTGCGGGACGGGGCGGCCGTCGCCGGTGAGCAGGGCGGCGGGGTGGCCGCCACTGCGGTCGTCCACCCAGAAGTCGGTGCGGAAGCGGGCGCGCAGTTCCGCCGCCCAGTCGCGGAGCTCGGGGGCGCCGGGGGATCCGCAGGCGTCGAGGAGGTCGGCGCCGAGGACGGCGGCACGGTGAGCGTGGGCCTGGGTTTCGCAGCGGTAGGGGCCGTCGGGTGCGGGGTCGGGGAGGTAGCCGCCGCGGTCCGCGCCGCGTGGGTCGGTGGCGGTGCGCAGCCATTGGAGGCAGCGTGCGGCGGCGGGTAGCAGTCGCTCGGTCTCCTCGTCGGGCAGGCCCCAGCGGCGGGCCTCCGCCAGGACGGCCGGGAAGAGGAGCGTGGCTTCGATGCCGGTGCACCCGGCCGGGGCGTGTGGTCCGGCGTCCCGGAGCGGGCCGGGAATTCGGCCGAAATCCGCTCCCGGGGTGGCCTGTTGGGTGCGGGCGAGGGTGCGCAGGGTGCTGGCGACGAGCCGCGTGCCGAGTGGGAGGAGCATCCGGGCGGTCCAGAGGGCCTCGGCGGGTGCGAGGCCGCAGCGCCAGGGGAAGCCGCCGGCGACGAAGACGTCGGTGGGCAGGGCCGGGTCGCGCATGAGCAGCCCGTGCAGGTCGTCGAGGCTGCCCGCCATGAGGGCGTCGGCCCGGGGGTCGTCGCATTCGAGGCGGCCGGCGGACCAGGACCGCGGGGGCCGATCGTGTCGGCTGCGGGGGCCGGCGTGGCCGGTGCGGGGGCCGGGGACGAGGGTTCCGCCGTTCCGCCTGACCGGACTGGGCGGGCCGGCCGGGCCGCTCTCCAGGCGGGGGTGGAGTTCGATGGTGCGTCGGCCGCCGGGCGGCAGGTCGAGTTCCCAGCGGAGTAGGCCCACAGCGGCGAGGACGTCCTGGGGCGCGGGGGTGGCGGTCACCACTGCGTGGGCGCCGCGTCCGGACCAGCGGAGGCCGGATCCGTGGACGGCGGCGCGGAGTTCGGCGCCGGGGAGGCCGACGGCGGCCGCTCCGAGGTCGGCCAGGTCGGTGCCCAGGTGGATCTCGACGGGCAGTCGGACGGGGCGGGTGGCGCTGCTGTGGAAGGTGATCCGCTCGGTGCCGTCGGCGGACCGCAGGCGCTCCATGCGGATCTCCGGGTCCGGCCCGCACTCGCCCGATCTGCGGATCACGCCGGTGAAGTGGGCACGGTCCGCGCCGACCAACCGCCCCTGGACGGCGAGGGGTTCCTCGCCCGCGACGCGTACTTCGCAGCGGGCGAGGATCCGCCGGCCGTCGCGGTAGCAGCCGTCCAGTCCCTGGCCGGTCAGCTGGCCCGTGGGGGGCGACACGGCGAGCGACGGCAGGGCCATGCAGACGAGCACCGCATGGACCGCTTGGGGTTGGGGCGGACGGGTCGGCGGGGTGTGCCGTTCCGTGGTGGTTCGGTGGGCCTGGGTGAGGGGGACGATCCCTGGCACGCTCTGCGCTCCCTGGTGAGGTCGGGGCTCCAATACGGCCTACGCCACTCAGGTGAACGGTGCGGCCGGCGCCCAGGTCACGCCGGCCGTGCCCGGCCCGGTGCGGTCACTGTCGGCTTCGGTCACCGTCCTTCCCCGTCCGGCGGGTGTCGGTCGTGCGGGGACGGGGGCCGGTGCCGCCGCGTGGCCCGCGGGAGCGGGTGGCGTTCGCCGGGCGCGAGGGTGCCGGCCGCTTGGTGGATCGTCGTCGGCCCGGCGTGGCGGTGCCGCCGCCGGCGGCGGCCTCTGTCTCGTCGCGCTGTTGGCGCAGGCAGCGGCGGAGCGGCTCGGGGTCCAGGCCCTCGTTGATGGCGCGGTGCAGCAGTTGGGCGAAGAGGCAGTCGGGGTCGGCGGCCAGGGCTCGGCTGAGGGCGACGCGGGCGGAGGGGCCGTCCGCCGTGGACCAGCACACCCAGCCGGCGAGGGTCAGGGGCGCCGCCGCGTGTTCGACGTAGCCGCCGGTGCAGCGGCGGGCCAGGGCGCGCCACAGGCGGAGCGCCGCGGCGGCGTCGGGGCCGTCCATCCATTCCGCGGCCCGGTCGCGGGTGGCGCGGTCCTGGAGGCCGAGGATGAGGGTGGCGGCCTCGGCGTCGGTGATCAGTGCGTCGTCGCAGGCGTCGCGGGCGCGGTTGCTGCCGGCGGGGGTGTCCTGGCGGAACCGGTGGATCATGGCGGTGGCCAGTCGGAGGGTGGCGCGGTGGACGGTGGTGACGCCGTCCGGTCGGAGCATCTGCGGCAGGAGTTCGGAGGCGGCGGTGTCGAGCGCCTCCTCCTGGTCGGTGCCGCGCCGGCCGGTGCGGGGCGCGAGCCGGGACTCCATCTCCTTGAGCGAGCCGCGCACCTGCATGCCGGCGTAGGCGGCGGCCGCGGCCATCACGGACGTACCGGGCAGGCACAGGGCGGTGCCGTCGGCGGGGCAGCAGCGGTAGTCGGGGCAACAGTAGGACCAGTAGCGGCCGTTGGAGAGGCACAGGGCTTCCAGGACGGGCACGTCCAGGGCGCCGCAGGCGGTGCGCAGTCGCTGGGCCAGGGGGCGGAGACGCTCCTTGACGTCCCGGCCGCTCTCACCCGGCGCCGGTTCCTTGCAGAGGAAGACGAGGATGCCGACGAGGCGGTCGGTGCGCTTGCGGGCGCCGGAGATCAGGGAGTCGGCGAGTTGGTCGCTGACGTCGGGCCAGTGGGACGGGTCGGCGGGGATGCCGAGGCGCAGCCGGCCGCCGAAGCGGGTGCGCTCGCCGTGCAGGGCGACCATCACGATGCTGTCGTCCGGGTAGAAGCCGAGCAGGTACGGCAGTGCGTCGGCGAGCTCGGCGGGGCCGCGCAGGACGACCTGGGGTGCGGCGGGCGGGCTCGCGGCCGCGTCGGGGGATCCGGATCCGTCGGTGGGGTCGGCCGGGGTGTGGGGTGCGGCGGGGTCGGTGGTGGGTGGTCCGTAGGCGCTGCAGGAGAGGGCGGGGGTCGGCGGGTCGTAGGGGGTGCCGGGGGTGCGGTCGGGGGTCGGCGGGCGGGACGGGTCCGGGCCGGGCGTGGTGGTCGGCGGTGCGGGGTCGCCTCCGGTGCCGGGCCGGGTGCTGCCCCGACCGCGGGGGCCGGGCACTCGGCTCCCGCGGTCGGGGGCGCCGTTGTCGTCGGGCGAGGGGGCGCCGTCGGCGCGGGGGTCGTCGGAGTGCGGCTCGTGCGGTTCGCTGTGCGGATTCATGGCTCGAAGATCCCGCGGTCGTGCGGGGTTCCGCGACCCCTGTGGATAACTCTCGACCGGCGCGGTTTTCCACAGTTCGAGGTGGGGGTTCGCGCGTTGTCAGTGACATCGGGTTGCATGGGGGCATGAGCAACGAAGACCTGCGTGCCGCGGCCGATGCCGTCCTCAGCCGACTCGTCGGGGATCCCGGCGGGACGGCCCGGCTGCGCGAGGACCAGTGGCGGGCGATCGAGGCGCTGGTGGCCGACCACCGCCGTGCCCTGGTCGTGCAGCGCACCGGCTGGGGCAAGTCCGCGGTCTACTTCGTCGCGACGGCGCTGCTGCGGGCGCGCGGCAGCGGGCCGACGGTGATCGTCTCGCCGCTGCTCGCGCTGATGCGCAACCAGGTCGACGCGGCGGCCCGCGCCGGGATCCGGGCGCGCACCATCAACTCCGCCAACACCGAGGAGTGGGACACCGTGCAGGCCGAGGTGGCGGCCGGTGAGGTGGACGTCCTGCTGGTGAGCCCCGAGCGGCTCAACAACCCGGACTTCCGCGATCAGGTGTTGCCCAAGCTCGCGGCGGCCACCGGGCTGCTGGTGGTGGACGAGGCGCACTGCATCTCCGACTGGGGCCATGACTTCCGTCCGGACTACCGGCGGCTGCGCACGATGCTGGCCGATCTCCCGCCCGGGGTTCCGGTGCTCGCCACGACGGCCACCGCCAACGCCCGGGTGACGGCCGACGTCGCCGAGCAGCTGGGGACGGGTGAGGGCGCCGCCGAGGCCCTGGTGCTGCGCGGGCCCTTGGACCGGGAGAGCCTGAGCCTGGGGGTGCTGCCGCTGCCGGACGCCGCGCACCGGCTGGCGTGGCTGGCGGACCATCTGGACGACCTGCCGGGCTCGGGGATCATCTACACGCTCACCGTCGCGGCCGCCGAGGAGGTCACCGCGTTCCTGCGGCACCGGGGGCACACGGTCGCCTCGTACACCGGCAAGACGGAGAACGCCGACCGTCAGCAGGCGGAGGACGACCTGCTCGCCAACCGGGTGAAGGCGCTGGTGGCGACGTCCGCGCTGGGGATGGGCTTCGACAAGCCCGACTTGGGGTTCGTCGTGCACCTGGGTTCGCCGTCGTCGCCGATCGCGTACTACCAGCAGGTGGGCCGGGCCGGCCGCGGTGTCGAGCACGCGGAGGTGCTGCTGCTGCCGGGCCGGGAGGACGAGGCGATCTGGAAGTACTTCGCCTCGCTGGCGTTCCCGCCGGAGGAGCAGGTACGGCGGACGCTGGACGTGTTGGCGGCGGCGGACCGGCCGGTGTCGCTGCCGGCGCTGGAGCCGCAGGTCGAACTCCGCCGCTCCCGCCTGGAGATCATGCTCAAGGTGCTCGACGTGGACGGTGCCGTCCACCGGGTCAAGGGCGGTTGGACGGCCACCGGCCGGCCGTGGGCGTACGACGCGGAGCGCTATGCGTGGGTGGCGCGGCAGCGGGCGGCCGAGCAGCAGGCGATGCGGGACTACGCCGCGGGGTCGGGGTGCCGGATGGAGTTCCTGCGGCGGCAGTTGGACGACGAGGAGGCGGCCCCGTGCGGCCGGTGCGACAACTGCGCGGGAGCGCGGTTCACCCCGGAGGTGTCCGCCGCCGCGCTGGACGCGGCCCGTGGTGAGCTGGGCCGCCCCGGCGTCGAGGTGGAACCGCGGCGGATGTGGCCGACGGGGCTGCCGGCCGTCGGCGTCGACCTCAAGGGTCGGATCCCGGCGGGTGAACTGGCCGCGACGGGCCGTGCGTTGGGGCGGCTTTCGGACATCGGGTGGGGCAACCGGCTGCGGCCGATGCTCGCCCCGCAGGCGCCGGACGGTCCGGTGCCCGACGACGTGGCATCCGCGGTGGTGACGGTGCTCGCCGACTGGGCCAAGGGTCCCGGGGGCTGGGCCTCGGGGGCCCCGGACGCCCCGGCGCGCCCGGCGGGCGTCGTCAGCCTCGGCTCGCACAGCCGCCCGCAGTTGATCCGGTCGCTCGCCGAACGGATCGCGGCGGTGGGCCGGATGCCGTTCCTGGGCACCGTGGCCTCGATGGACGACGACCCCGGGACGAGGATCCCGCGGAGCAACAGCGCCCAACGGCTGCGGGCCCTGCACAGCACGCTGGTGGTGCCGCCGGAACTGGCCGAGGCGTTGGCGTCGGCCGGCGGTCCGGTGCTCCTGGTGGATGACTTCGCGGACACCGGTTGGACGCTGGCGGTGGCCGCGCGGTTGCTGCGCAGGGCCGGGGCCGACGCGGTGTTCCCGCTGGTCCTCGCCGTGCAGGGGTAGCCGGCACGGCCGCCGGGGCCGCGGGGGACGGGACGGATCACCCGGGTATCGGAGGGCGGTGCGGTGGGCAGGGATAGCGGCGGTGTACCGGGATTTCCAGCCGTGCGCGGGGATTTGCTCGTTGCCGCAAGCCTGTACGAGCCGCGAGAATGGGAAGTGCTTCCCGGTGTCCGGCCGTGCGCGGTCCGACAGGGTCATGCCGTGGTGCGCCGGCGCGCCCGGTAGCAGCCCGGAGCGTGGACGCGCAGACGAAGGGAGGACGATGGCCTTCGGATTCGCCCGGCCCCCGCAGGACCCGCCGCCCGAATCGGCCGATTCCACCGCTCGCCTGGGGCGACTGTTGGAACCTGCGGAGTGGGCGTCGGCCGGAATCCCCCTCCTGCGCAACCCCCGTGACGTCGTCGCCGACCTGTACGGCCTCCATCTGCCGGGTCCGTCCAGCGTGATCGTGGCGGTGCTGGACGGTCAGGAACGGGTCGTCGCCAGCGCGTCGTTCACCGCTCCGACGGTGGCCCCCGACGGCTGGGCGTACCGCAACGCGCTGTTGGACCAGTTGCGTCGGGTCATTCCGCACGATCTGCGGCTGCGCGTTCCGGTCCGGACGGCCGTGCTTCTGCACTGCCGGGAGGACGGGCTCCGGTGGACGGAGGCGGACGGTGCGTGGATGTGGGGGCTGCGGGACGCCTGCACCCTGCACGGGCTCCGCTGCGGGGCGTTCATCGCGCTGACCCGGGACCACTGGCAGGTCCTGGGCGAAGGGCGGGGCGGGCGGCGGCCCAGGGCGCCGGCCCCCGGCAAGCCCCATGGTGCGGACGCGGTGCGCGCGGGCCCCGGCCACGGCGCGCGCGGCGGGACCGGAGCAGCCGCCCCCGGGGACGTCACTCCCCCGCCTGCGGCACCGCCGCGTGACGTGCGGCCCCCTGGGGGGCCGGCCGCCCCCCAGGACATGCCGTCCGGCCAGGGGCAGGCGGCCGCGCAGCATGTGCCGTCGGCGCGGAGTGCCGCGCCGGGCGAGCAGCCGCGGAACGGCGGTCGGGGCGCGTCCGTGCGGACTGCCGGCGGTACGGCGGACGCCCGGCGCAGCCGGGCGTCGCGCTGAGCGCCGCGGGCCCGGGCGGACGCCCGCAGTCCGGGCGCGCCAACGAGCCCGACCGGCCATGAGGGCCGGCGGGCCACGCCGGGCAGCGGCGATCAGGCGTGGGCGCCGAGCACCGCGTTGATCCGCTCCGGGTCGCCGCAGACGATCAGCAGCGCTCCGGCTCGGGCCAGGGCAGCGGGCAGTGCCCGCGCGGTGGCGTCTTCGTTGGCGGCATTGCCGTCGTTGACGGCGTTGCCGTCGTTGACGGCGACGACCACGACGGGCCGCCCGGTGACGCGTTCGGCGCCGGCGTCGGCGTAGAACACGTCGTCGGCGGCGTCCTGCTGGGCCCAGTAGGACGCCGCGCCGAAGGACAGTTCGTGGGTGGCCCACGGGTGGTTCTCGCCGGTGGTCAGCACCAGGATCTCGCCCGGCGGGCGGCCGGAGTCGAGGAGCAGGTCGACGGCCTCGTCGGCGGCGTCGACAGCTCCCCCGGCGGGCGCCGGGATCAGCTGGAGCTGGGGGCCCGCGGCGGTGCCGGTCGGGGCGACCGGCGGCTGCGGGGAGTCGGTGCGCTGCACCGGCGGGGCGGGAACGGGCCCGCGCGACGGGGCGGCGGGGCCGGGCTTGCCCGGACGGGCGCTGGAAGCCGGGGCGCCTCGCGGCGGGGCGGGGCGGGGACCAGGACCAGGGACGGGACGGGGGGTCGGCGCGGTGCGGCCGGCGGCCGGAGTTGCGCGGGGACCCGGGACACTCTCGTGAATCTGAGGCTCCTCGGGGATGAGAGGCATAAAGGGATGTCTATCAAACGTAGGTGCGGGACATGTCAGTGGGTACCGAATTCCTGCCCCGCTCCGCTCAGAAGTCGAAGCCGAGTTGGCCTCCGGCCTCCAGAGCGGCTGCTTCGGGGGTGACGCGCACCTTCTTGAGGTGCCGCCACCTGGGCAGGGCGTCCATGTAGGACCAGGACACCCGGTGGTACGGCGTGGGACCGTACTCCTCCAGGGCGGTGCGGTGGGTCGGCGAGGGGTAGCCGGCGTTGGTCGCGAAGTCGAAGTCGGCGTACTCCAGACCGAGTTCGGCCATCATGGCGTCCCGTTGCACCTTGGCGATCACGGACGCAGCGGCGACCGCGATACAGGACTGGTCTCCCTTGATGACCGTACGGACCCGCCACGGCGCGCCCAGGTAGTCGTGCTTGCCGTCGAGGATGACCGCGTCCGGTGGGACCGGGAGTGCCTCCAGGGCACGCACGGCGGCGAGCCGCAGTGCCGCGGTCATGCCCAGGGCGTCGATCTCCTCCGGAGAGGAGTGCCCCAGGGCGTACGAGGTGACCCAGGTGGCGAGCACCTCGCAGAGCTCGGTGCGGCGCTTGGGGGTCAGCAGCTTGGAATCGGTGAGTCCGTCCGGTGGTCGGCGCAGTCCGGTGATGGCGGCGCAGACGGTGACCGGGCCGGCCCAGGCTCCGCGCCCGACCTCGTCGATCCCTGCGACGATCTTGGCGCCCGTGGTGGCGCGCAGCGATCGTTCGACGGTATGGGTGGGGGGCTCGTACGGCATGGCGCCAGCCAGATTACGCCTATTCGGCGCGGCCGTCCGCATCGGATCCGAAGCTGGCGCCCACGGGCCTGTCCGAAGAGCCGGACGCGGCGGGCCGGAGCGCCCTTCGGCGGGTCGGTTCGGGCGGCCGGGCGGGCGCGCGGCAGGCGGGCACGGTGGGTGAAGTCACCCGTCGGCACGGCCCGTTGGGTGGCGGGGCGGACGGGTCGGGCGGGCAGGCGGTGCGGGGGCGGCGGTCAGAGGGCGGGGGTCCAGGCGGGGAGCGGCTCGGTGCGGTCGAGCCATTCCCGGGGCGGGGCACCACCGGGGGACGCAGCGACGATGCCGCCGACGATGCCGCAGGTGGTGTCGACGTCGCCACCGGCCCGTGCGGTGGTCCAGAACGCCTGCTCGAAGTTCCCGAGGTTGCGGGCGGCGGCCCACAGGGTGAACGGCACGGTGTCGTGGGCGCTGGTGCGGCGCCCGCAGCCCAGGACGGCGGCGACGGTGCCGGGGTCGGCGTAGTCGAGCATGTCGCGGGCCCGGCGGAGGCCGGCCTGTACCGCGCTGCGCGGGATGAGGGCCAGTACGCCGTCGATCAGCTCCTCCGGGCGGAGGGTCCGGTCCGGGTCGGCGACCAGGGCGGCCGCGGCGGCCACCGCCATGGCGCCGACGACGGCTTCGCGGTGCTGGTGGGTGGGGTAGGCGGAGATCTCCGCCTGGTGGGTGGCCTGCTCGGGGTCGTCGGCGTACCAGGCGCCGAGGGGGGCGATGCGCATGGCGGCGCCGTTGCCCCAGGACCCGTGGCCGTTGAAGAGCGCGGCGGACAGCTCGCGCCAGTCGCCGCCTCCCCGGATCAGGCGGAGCAGGCGGTCGACGGCCCGGCCGTAGTTGCGGGCGTCGTCGTGGCGGTCGGCGAAGGAGCGGGCCAGGGCGTCCTGGTCGACGCGGTGGTGGGTGGTGAGGACGGCCAGGACCGAACAGGCCATCTCGGTGTCGTCGGTCCACCGCCAGGGCGCGGGCGGCAGCTCGCGGCGCTTGAGGGTCGGGTAGTGGGCGGGGACGAAGAACTGCGCTCCGAGGGCGTCGCCCACGGAGAGACCGCGCAGGCTCGCCAGAGCCCGCGCACAGCGGTGCGCGTCACGGGGGTCGGGGGTCGTCATCGCTGTGCACTTTAACCGGTGATGCCGTACGGCTCGGGTTCGCACCAGCGGTCGAAGGGCCGGTCGAGGACGTAGCGGCCGTCCGGACCGAGGATCAGGGTGCGCCATTCGGCGTTGCCCGGGTTGGACAGCGATTCGAAGTCGGCGACCGACCAGTGGAACCACCGCATGCAGAACAACCGCATGGTGAGGCCGTGCGTGACGATCAGGACGTTGGGCGGGTGGTGGGGGTCCTCGAAGCTGCGCCAGAGGCTCTCCAGGAAGGCTCCGACGCGGTCGTAGACGTCGGCACCGGACTCGCCCTGTGCGAAGCGGTAGAAGAAGTGGCCGTAGGCGTCGCGGTAGGCCTTCTGGCGCCGTACGTCGTCACGGTCCTGCCAGTTGCCCCAGTCCTGCTCGCGGAGTCGGGGCTCCTCGCGGATCCGGACGTTGCCGGGGTCCAGGTCGAGGCTCCGGAAGGTCTGGTGGGTGCGGCGGTAGGGCGACACGTAGGCGGAGATCCGTTCGTTGCCGAACATCGCGCGCAGCCGGTGGCCGGCCTCCTGCGCCTGGCGCAGCCCGGTCCGGGTCAGGGCGAGCGCGTGGTCGGGCTCGCGCTCGTAGACGGTGTCGTCGACGTTCCCCACGGACTCGCCGTGGCGGAGCAGGACGATGCGTCGGGGCCTGGCCATGCGGCCAGCCTAGATCGCCTGCCCTGTACATGCCGGGCGTGGTGGGCGGGGCCGGCGGGGCGTCGTGCGCTTGGGTCGGCGCCCCGACCCGTCGGCCCTCGCGGCTCGCGCGACATGACGGCGTGGGGGACGGCGCGCCATGCGGCCACTAAGGCGACAGGAGTAGCCATTGCGTGGAGGGGGCTCGGCGCGAGCGCCGTCCCCGTTCCGGCTCCGACCGGCCGGTGGCGCGCCCCGGTCCACGGCACGGACCGGTCGCCGCAGCGGGCCGGTCGAGCGTCGCGCTCACACCGTCCAGGAGGGCTCGAGTTGCACCACGTCGCCCGCGATGGCCTGGACGTCGGCGGCTATCTGGGCGCGCAGCGCCAGCCGCTCCACCCGCTCCGGGCGGTACTTGCCCCGCTCGGCCGCCGACTGCCACATCGACAGGACCAGGAACTCCTCCCCCGGCGCCCGGCCGACCATCCCCCGGAGCATGCCGGGCGATCCGGCCATCGCCGGGTTCCAGACCTTCTCCTGCATGAGCACGAAGTGCTCGACCCGGTCCGGGCGCACCTGGCAGTGCGCCAACCGCAACACGTCCGCGTCCCCGAACGTCGGCCGGAACCCCACCTTCACGTCGAATTCATGCTCGAACAGCCGGATTTGGGTGTCCTTGTAGGTGCCGGACTGGGCGGCCGCCAACCGGTCGTGCGAGCGGGCCATGAAGGAGTCGTAGAACGCCCGGCTCTCCCAGAAGCCGACCAGGTGGGCCACACCGGGGCGGGACCGGCTCCAGCCCCCGGCCTGCCCCCGGAAGCCGGGCTCGCCCAAGAGCCCGGCCCATTTCCGCTGCCCCCGTTCGAACCCTCGGCGGTCCACGACGGTGAGGCGAATCCACTTGACCAGCACCGCGCCATCGTACGGCCCGACAGCCACCGAAACCCCTGTTCACCGACTATCGACCGCCCGAACTCCCTTACGGGGGAGTGACGGTGACCCCGGTCGCCCCGGGGCGGCGCGGACAGGCCGCACCGAGCCGCCCATCACCCCGCTGAACTACCGCACGGCAAAGCCGACTTGTCGGCAAAGCACGCCTCGCGCCTTCGGAACGCTCCGAGCGGGGGCGCAGACGCCGCGCGCGGCTGCGCGCATACGGGGCCGGGTTTCCCCGCAGCGTGGGACGATGGTCGAACACGGGGAAATCCCGGGGAGTTGTCCGCGGGGACGCGGACGGGCTGGGCCGCGGGAGCTGACGGAAGGGGAGCCCGGTGAGCACGCTCAACAAAGGGATCGAGAAGGTCGTGGTGGCGCTCGGATGGGATCCCAGCCCCATCGGTGAGCCGGACATCGACCTGGACATCATCGCGGCGACGTACACGACGGACGCGCCGCAGGGCGAACCGGCCTATCTGGTGCACTTCGACAGCCGGTCGCCCGACGGCACCATCACCCTCAACCGCGACAGCCGCACCGGTCAGGGCTTCGGCGACGACGAGGTCATGACGCTGGAGTTGGAGCGACTGTCCGAGCGCTACTCCCGCGTCGTGGTGGGTGTGGTGATCCAACAGGTGCACGGCCGGCGGGTCTTCGGCGAGGTGGCGAACACCCTCATCGAGGTGCGCGAGGGCTACAGCAGGCTCGCGCACGAGGACTTCGCCGGGGTCGCGGACGCCACCGCGGCGACCGTCGCCGAGTTCGCGCGGGACGCGTCCGGCGAATGGCGGTTCCGGTCCGTACTACGCGGGTTCGACGCCGAACCGGACGCGTTCAGCAGGCTGATGGGCGGCTGACGGCTCGGTCGACGGACGCGGAGGGGAGGCGGTGACGAGCCGCCTCCCCTCCGACGTTCCCGGGGCGCGGCGCACCCGTCGTCCGCCCGCCCGCGTTCCACGTCGGGAGGGCCGCCCCCACCGAGCAATTCCCCCGCCACCACATAAGGCTCTCCCGCCCCACCCTGCCCAGGGGAATGCCGTCTTCCCCCCTTCCGCCATTCCGCCATTCCGCCATTCACCCGTTCCTCCATTCCCGCCTTCCCCCTCCCTCCTTCCTCCTTCCTCCTTCCTCCGTTCACCGGCTTCCACTGCCGTCCACTGCCGTCCGCCAGCCCCCTCATCACCCCTTGCCGCACCGTTCCCACATACCGAGGATTGCCGCCATGCCTGTTCTCACCGCGCCCGACGGGACCCCGCTCGCCTATCACGTCGTGGGGGAGGGCGAACCGCTGCTCTGCCTGCCCGGCGGACCGATGCGCGCTTCCGCCTACCTCGGTGATCTCGGGGGAATGGCCGCCCACCGCCAATTGATCCGGCTCGATCTGCGCGGCACCGGTGAATCCGGCGTGCCGGCCGATCCGGCGACCTACCGCTGCGACCGGCAGGTCGACGACGTCGAAACGCTGCGTGCCCACCTCGGACTCGACCGCGTGGACGTCCTCGCGCACTCCGCGGCGGGCGACCTGGCCCTGCTCCACGCCGCCCGTCACCCGGACCGGATCCGCAGCCTCACCCTGGTCACCGCCCGGGCCCGCGCCCTGGGGATCGACTTCACCGAGGAGCACCGGCGCGAAGCCGCCGCCCTGCGGTCCGCCGAACCGTGGTTCCCGGCCGCGTACCGCAGCTACGAGGCGGTGTGGTCGGGTACCGCAACGGACGCCGACTGGGACGCCATCGCGCCGTTCTTCTACGGCCGTTGGGACGCGGCCGCGCAACGGCACGCCGCGCAGGAGGTGCCGCAGAGCAACGAGGAGGCCGGGGAGCGGTACGCCGCCGCCGGCGCCTTCGACCCGGCCGCGACGCGGGCCGCCCTGGCCGCGCTGGACGCGCCGGTGCTGCTCCTCGTGGGCGCCCTGGACAGCGGCCCGCTGCCCCGCGTCGCCGAGGAGGTCGCCGCACTGCTGCCGGGCGCCGCCCTGACCGTCCAGCCGGGGGCCGGTCACTACCCCTGGCTCGACGCCCCGGAACGCTTCACCCGGACCGTCACGGCATTCCTCCGTGCGGCAAAGGTCCCGGCGTAGGCCGACCCTCCCCCCCTGGGCCGGCCGGCACCGCGCCGGCCTCCCAGCACGGCAGGGCGGCGACCCCGGGTCATCCGGGGCCGCCGCCCTGTTCAGCTCATGCCCGGCGGCCGGTCATCGGCCGCCGCCCCGAGGGGCGCCGGGCTCAGCTGCACCCGCTGGTCGAGCCGCAGCCCTCGCAGAGGTAGCAGCTGCCGGCCCGCTGCATCTTGGTGCCGCAGGAGAAGCACAGCGGCGCGTCGGCGTTGATGCCCAGTTGCATCTCCACCAGCTCGGCGTTGGTGTGCGCCTGCTTGGGAGCCGGCGCCGCGGCCTCCTCGACGGCCTTCGCCACCGGCGCGGCCTCCTTCGGCGGCTCGATCTGCCGCGGTGCGGACTGGGCCAGGCCCTCCACGTCGACCTCGTCCTCGGGCAGTTCGTACGAGCCGGTCTCCAGGTGGCGCTGACGCTCCTCCACGGAGTGGATGCCGAGGGCCGAGCGGGTCTCGAACGGCAGGAAGTCCAGCGCCAGGCGGCGGAAGATGTAGTCGACGATCGACTGCGCCATCCGCACGTCCGGGTCGTCCGTCATGCCGGCCGGCTCGAAGCGCATGTTGACGAACTTCGCGACGTAGGTCTCCAGCGGCACGCCGTACTGGAGGCCGACCGACACCGCGATGGAGAAGGCGTCCATCATGCCCGCGAGGGTCGAGCCCTGCTTGGACATCTTCAGGAAGACCTCACCGAGACCGTCGTCCGGGTAGGAGTTGGCGGTCATGTAGCCCTCGGCACCGCCGACCGTGAAGGACGTGGTGATCCCCGGGCGCCCCTTGGGGAGGCGCTTGCGGACCGGGCGGTACTCGACGACCTTCTTCTCGGCGGTCTGCGCGACGGCCTCGGGCTTCTTCTCCTCCTCCTCCTTCTTCTTGGCGGAGAGGGGCTGCCCGACCTTGCAGTTGTCGCGGTAGATCGCGAGGGCCTTCAGGCCGAGCTTCCAGCCCTGGAAGTAGACGTCCTCGATCTCCTCGACGGTGGCGGTCTCCGGGACGTTGACCGTCTTGGAGATCGCACCGGACAGGAACGGCTGGGCCGCGGCCATCATGCGGACGTGGCCCATCGGGGAGATGGAGCGCTCGCCCATGGCGCAGTCGAAGACCTCGTAGTGCTCCAGCTTGAGGCCGGGGGCGTCGACGACGTTGCCGTGGTCGGCGATGTGGGCGACGATCGCCTCGACCTGCTCGGGCTGGTAGCCGAGCCGCTTCAGCGCCTTGGGGACCGTGTTGTTCACGATCTGCATGGAGCCGCCGCCGACCAGCTTCTTGAACTTGACGAGCGCCAGGTCCGGCTCGACGCCGGTGGTGTCGCAGTCCATCATCAGGCCGATGGTGCCGGTCGGGGCCAGCACCGACGCCTGGGCGTTGCGGAAGCCGTTCTTCTCGCCGAGGCGCAGCACGTCCTGCCATGCCTCGGTCGCCGCGGCCCACACCGGGGTGTCCAGGTCGTCCATGCGCAGCGCGACGCCGTTGGCGTCGGAGTGCTGCTTCATGACGCGCTTGTGGGCGTCGGCGTTGCGGGCGTAGCCGTCGTACGGGCCGACGACCGAGGCCAGCTCGGCGGAGCGCTTGTAGGAGGTGCCGGTCATCAGCGAGGTGATGGCACCGGCCAGCGCGCGGCCGCCGTCGGAGTCGTAGGCGTGACCGGTGGCCATCAGCAGCGCGCCGAGGTTGGCGTAGCCGATGCCCAGCTGGCGGAAGGCGCGGGTGGTCTCACCGATCTTCTCGGTGGGGAAGTCCGCGAAGCAGATCGAGATGTCCATGGCCGTGATGACCAGCTCGACGACCTTGGCGAACCGCGCGGCGTCGAAGGACTGGTTGCCCTTGTCGTCGTCGCGGAGGAACTTCAGGAGGTTGAGCGAGGCGAGGTTGCACGAGGAGTTGTCCAGGTGCATGTACTCGCTGCACGGGTTGGACGCGGTGATCCGGCCCGTCTCCGGCGAGGTGTGCCAGTGGTTGATGGTGTCGTCGTACTGGATGCCGGGGTCGGCGCAGGCCCAGGCGGCCTCGGCCATCTTGCGGAACAGGCCCTTGGCGTCGACCTCCTCGATGACCTCGCCGCTCATCCGGCCGCGCAGGCCGAACTTCGAGCCGGACTCGACGGCCTTCATGAACTCGTCGTTCACGCGGACCGAGTTGTTGGCGTTCTGGTACTGGACGGACGTGATGTCGTCGCCGCCCAGGTCCATGTCGAAGCCCGCGTCGCGCAGCGCGCGGATCTTCTCCTCTTCCTTGACCTTGGTCTCGATGAACGCCTCGACGTCGGGGTGGTCGACGTCCAGGACGACCATCTTGGCCGCGCGGCGGGTGGCGCCGCCCGACTTGATGGTGCCGGCGGAGGCGTCGGCGCCGCGCATGAAGGAGACCGGGCCGGAGGCGTTGCCGCCGGAGGACAGCAGCTCCTTGGAGGAGCGGATGCGGGAGAGGTTCAGGCCGGCGCCGGAGCCGCCCTTGAAGATCATCCCCTCTTCCTTGTACCAGTCCAGGATCGACTCCATGGAGTCGTCCACGGAGAGGATGAAGCAGGCGCTGACCTGCTGCGGCTGCTGGGTGCCGACGTTGAACCAGACCGGGGAGTTGAAGCTGAAGACCTGGTGGAGCAGGGCGTAGGCCAGCTCGTGCTCGAAGATCTCGGCGTCGTCCGCGGAGGCGAAGTAGCCGTGGTCCTCGCCGCCCTTGCGGTACGTCTTGACCACGCGGTCGATGAGCTGCCTCAGGCTCGACTCGCGGGCCGGGGAGCCCACCGCGCCGCGGAAGTACTTGCTCGTGACGATGTTGACCGCGTTCACCGACCAGAAGTCGGGGAACTCGACGCCACGCTGCTCGAAGTTGACCGAGCCGTCGCGCCAGTTGGTCATGACGACGTCACGGCGCGCCCACTCAACCTCGTCGTACGGATGCACGCCGGGGGTGGTGTGGATGCGCTCGATGCGCAGACCCTTGCTCGCCTTGCTGCCCTTGGCGCGGGAGCCTCGTGCCGGGCCGCTCGTCGTCTCTGTCATTCCGCCTCCCTATACGGGCAAACGCCCATATGTGCACACAAATTCCGTGGCACGGTGTATGTCTTGCCGGAACCGGGGCGCCCTGCTCTCGCCCCGGTTCAGGATTGGATGCGTGCCGAACTCAGTCGGCAGCGGTGGCGGGCACGGGAACGGCCGGGTCGCCGGCCTCCTCGTCACTCCCGCCGTGCGCGGGCGGCCCCTGCTCGCGCTGCTCACGCAGCTCGGCGATGGCCGCCTCGAAGTCTTCAAGCGAGTCGAACGCCCGGTAGACGGACGCGAAGCGCAGGTACGCGACGAGGTCGAGTTCCTGCAGCGGGCCCAGTATGGCGAGCCCGACGTCATGGGTGGTCAGCTCGGCGCTGCCGGTGGCACGCACCGCCTCCTCGACCCGCTGGCCGAGCTTGGCGAGGGCGTCCTCGGTGACCGGCCGCCCCTGGCACGCCTTGCGCACCCCGGCGATGACCTTGGTGCGGCTGAAGGGCTCGGTGACCCCGCTCCGCTTGATCACCATCAGCGACGCCGTCTCGACGGTCGTGAAACGGCGGGAGCAGTCCGGGCACTGGCGACGCCGACGGATCGACGTCCCGTCGTCCGTGGTGCGGCTGTCGACGACCCGGCTGTCCGGGTGCCTGCAGAAGGGGCAGTGCATGGCTCCACCCTCCTCACCCTCGGAAACGGACGCACGCCGAAGAGAACCGGCGTACGGCGACTGACCTCCGGCCGGTCCGTACGGGCCCTTCGGAGCAGTCACAAGCATAGGCGATCCTTGGGGCCCGACAGACCCGACACCACAACTTGTAGGAGGCCGAACGCATCTAAGCACTACATGTGGTGTCGGGGCGCTTATATCTGCCTACCGCGTGTCGCGGCGGCGGCGGGCCGGCGGGCCGTCCACGAGAGTACGGGAAGCCACCCGGCGCGGGGACCGGAGGGGCGGGGATGACACAATCGGCGAGGCCGCGGAGAAGCTCCGCCGCGGTACCGCCCGCCGCTTTTCGGGACGGGTTCCAGCCGGCATTCCGCAGGGGATTCCGGACGGGAATCCGGGGCAGGACGTCCCGGAGGCCCGAATTGCCATTCGGCCATACACCTCGCTGCTTGATCAGGTCAGCCAATCGCGGAATTTTTCACTCGAACGTGTGTTTGGCGCAACCTTTCGAAAGCAACTACCGTTGGCTAACTAGGGAGAACATTTCGAGAGGGGCCGACGTGACCACCACCGCAGACAGCGCGACCATCACCGCACAAAGCCACTCCCCGAGCCGATTCGAGCAACCGCAAAGGGCACCGCGGCCGATGGACGACACCACGTCGGACTCCGAAGAGCACAAGCCGACCCGCTCGCTCCCGGGGCGCCCGCCGGGTATTCGCGCCGACAGTTCCGGACTCACCGACCGCCAGCGCCGCGTGATCGAAGTGATCCGGGATTCGGTGCAGCGGCGCGGATATCCACCGTCGATGCGGGAGATCGGGCAGGCCGTCGGGCTCTCCAGCACCTCGTCCGTCGCCCACCAGCTGATGGCGCTGGAGCGGAAGGGCTTCCTCCGCCGCGACCCGCACCGCCCGCGGGCGTACGAGGTGCGCGCCTCGGACCAGCCCACGAGCGCGGCGACCGAGACCGCCGGCAAGCCCGCGGCGTCCTACGTCCCGCTGGTCGGCCGGATCGCGGCCGGCGGCCCGATCCTCGCCGAGGAGTCCGTCGAGGACGTCTTCCCCCTCCCCCGCCAGTTGGTCGGCGACGGTGAGCTGTTCGTGCTGAAGGTCGTCGGCGACTCCATGATCGAGGCCGCGATCTGCGACGGCGACTGGGTCACCGTCCGCCGCCAGCCGGTCGCCGAGAACGGCGACATCGTCGCCGCGATGCTCGACGGCGAAGCGACCGTCAAGCGCTTCAAGCGCGAGGACGGCCACGTCTGGCTGCTGCCGCACAACGCCGCGTACCAGCCCATCCCCGGTGACGAGGCGACGATCCTCGGCAAGGTGGTCGCGGTGCTGCGCCGGGTCTGACCGCCCGGCCCCCACGACCGAGCCCCGGGACGGAACCACTGCGCCGGTTCCGTCCCGGGGCTCTGTGCTGCCCCGACGGGCCCGCTACTCCCCCGCCGCGTCCGCGCCCGCCGCACCCTCGCCCACGGCGGCCTTGGCCGCCTGGTCGATGCGGGCCAGTGAACCGCGGACCAGATTGCGGTCGGTGGTGTACCAGAAGTCCGGCATGGACTTGCGGAGGAAGGAGCCGTAGCGGGCCCGCTCCACCCGCGGGTCCAGCACCGCCACCACGCCTCGGTCCCCCGTGGCCCGCACCAGACGGCCCGCCCCCTGGGCCATCAACAGCGCGGCATGGGTCGCCGCGACCGCCATGAAGCCGTTGCCGCCGGCCTCCTCCACCGACTTCTGCCGGGCGCTCATCAACGGATCGTCCGGCCGCGGGAAGGGCACCCGGTCCATGACCACCAGCTGGCAGTTCGGCCCCGGCACGTCCACGCCCTGCCACAGCGACAGGGTCCCGAACAGGCACGTCCTGGCGTCCGCCGCGAACGTCCGGATCAGCTCGCCGAGGGTCTCCTCGCCCTGGAGCAGGACCGGGACGTCGAGCCGGCCGCGCATCGTCTCCGCCGCGGCCTGGGCGCCCCGCATCGACGAGAAGAGCCCCAGCGTCCGACCGCCGGCCGCCTCGATCAGCTCGGCGAGTTCGTCGAGCATGTCGTCGCGGCTGCCCTCCCGGCCGGGCTGGGTGAGGTGCTTGGCGACGTAGAGGATGCCCTGCTTGCCGTAGTCGAAGGGCGAGCCGACGTCGAGGCCCTTCCACACCGGCTCGTCCTCGCGCGCGGTGCCCTCCGGGCCCAGGCCCAGCGAGGCGGCCACGCCGTTGAAGTCACCGCCCAGCTTGAGGGTGGCGGAGGTCAGCACCACCGAACGGTCGGTGAAGAGCTTCTCCCGCAGCAGGCCGGAGACCGACAGCGGCGCCACCCGCAGCGACGCGCCGAACCGGTCGTGGCGCTCGTACCAGACCACGTCGTACTCGGAGCCGTTCACGATCCGCTCGGCGACGTCGTGGACGTTCTCCACCGCGGCCAGGGCCTGCTTGCGGACCGCGTCCTCGTCCTGGACGGACTTGTCGCGGGTCGAACCGAGGGCGACGATCACCGTGCGGGCCGCGTCCCGCAGCGCCATCAGGCAGTACCCCAGGTCCTCGGGGACCTCCTCCAGACGGCCGGGCAGGGCCAGCTCCATCAGGCGCTCGAAGGTGTCCGAAGCGGTCTGGAGCTGATCGGCGACCTTCTCGTTGACCAACTTGGCGGCGCGCCGGACCGCCCGGCTGACCTGGCCTGGGGTGAGCTCGCCGGTGGCCACGCCGGTGACCCGGGAGACCAGCTCGTGCGCCTCGTCGATGATCAGGACCTCGTGCTGCGGCAGGATCGGGGCGCCCTCGATGGCGTCGATCGCCAGCAGCGCGTGGTTGGTGATCACCACGTCGGCGAGTTTGGCCCGCTCCCGGGCCGCCTCGGCGAAGCACTCCGCGCCGTAGGCGCACTTCGAGGCGCCCAGGCACTCCCGGGAGGCGACCGAGACCTGGCCCCAGGCGCGGTCGGAGACGCCGGGGGTCAGGTCGTCGCGGTCGCCGGTCTCGGTCTCGTCCGCCCAGTCGCGCAGCCGCAGCAGGTCCTTGCCGAGCTTGCTGGTCGGCGTCGCCTGCTCGAAGACGTCGAAGAGGCCGTCCTCCTCTTCCTGCGGGACGCCCTCATGGAGGCGGTGCAGGCAGAGGTAGTTCGAGCGGCCCTTGAGCATCGCGAACTGCGGCCGGCGGCGCAGCTGGGGATGGAGCGCCTCGACCGTCCGCGGCAGATCGCGCTCGACGAGCTGGCGCTGGAGGGCCAAGGTGGCCGTGGCCACCACCACCCGCTCGCCGTGGGCCAGCGCCGGCACCAGATAGCCGAGGGACTTTCCGGTGCCGGTGCCGGCCTGGACCAGCAGGTGGGCCTGGTCGTCCACGGCGTCGGCGACAGCCTCGGCCATGGCCACCTGGCCGGGCCGCTCGGTGCCGCCGACGGCGGAGACGGCGGCGTGGAGCAGATCGGGGAGAGAGGGCTTCGTCATAGCGTCTGCAAGCCTACGCGGGACCACCGACAGCACGCGGCGGTCACGTGGCGTACAGGGGTCACGGACCGTGCAGGGGATTGGGGACGGTGCCGTGGACGGCGGCGTGCGGGCGGTCGCGGCGGTCGCGGTAGCCGTCCACGTGCAGCCGGTTGCGGTTCAGACACAGCCGCTCGATCTCCGGGGTGAGCAGGTCGAAGGTCTCCTGCCGCGCCTTGAGGTGCGGGAAGCGCTCGTGGTGGCGCAGGATCTCCGCCCGGACGAGCGACCAGAACTCCTCCTCGGGCACGCCCAGTTGGTCCTCGCACAGCGGCGCGAGGTAGCGGAAGACGCCGACGAAGAGGCCGGAGTGGATGAACTGGGTGAGGAACGCGGGGGGTTCGGTCAGCAGCACCGCCCGCACGTCGTCCGGCATCGCGTCGTGCTCGGGGAGCGGTTGGGCGCTGGTGTTCACGTCGTCGACGAAGTCCTTCATCGCCAGGCGGGTGGGGACGTCGTCCTCGTCGAAGACGACGATGGCGTTCTCGCCGTGCGGGGAGAAGACCGTGCCGTACTGGTAGAGGAAGTGCAGCAGCGGCGGCAGCAGGGCGGCGAACAGGTGGGCCAGCCAGGTCCGCGCGGGCAGGCCGGACCGGTGCACCAGCTCCGCGGTCAGCGCCCGGCCCCTCGGGTCGGTCTGGAGGAGGGAGGCCAGGGTGCGGGCCCGCTCCCCCGGGTCGAGGTGGTCGGCGAGCGGTTCCCGCCAGATGCAGCCGAGCAGTTCCTTGTACTGGTAGGGGACGCCGGGCAGCCGGTCGTAGAGGGGGTGCTCGACGGTGACGGAGGCGGTCTCGCCGAGCAGGATCACCCGGGTCTCGTCGCGCAGGTACGTATCGCCGTCGCGCAGGCCGTGCACCCAGCCGGTGACGGCGGGGGCGGCGAGGGTGCGCTCGGTGGGCAGACCGCGCCAGACCAGGGTGTTGAGGATGGACAGCGGGAGCTTGACGGTGCGGGCGTGGGGGCGGGTGAGGTTGAGGAAGGTGCGGATCGACTGCTGCGGGAGCCGGAGGTCGCCGTCGACGGGGAGCGGGACGAGGGAGCCGTCGGCGAGCTGCGGGGCGAAGAGCGGGGCGATGGTCTCGTCCCACTGCCAGGGGTGGACGGGGAGGTAGAGGTAGTCGGCGGGGTCGTGGCCCGCGTCGGTGAGGGTGGTGGCGAAGGCGTGCCGGAGGGCGGGCGCGAGCTCCTCGCGGTAGAGGCGGTCGGGGGTGGCCAGGGCGGGGACGCCGCGGTAGTGGGCGAGGCTGCGGTGCGCGGCGAGCCAGGGCAGGCGCTGGGGGCTGCGGGCTTCGGGGGCCCAGGTCTGCGCGTCGGTCGCCGAGAAGCCGAGCCGGCCCTTGTTGGCGACGAGCCAGGGATGGCCGGTCTGGTGGCCTTCGAGGGCGGCGTAGTCGAGGTCGGCGAGTTCCGCGGCGCTCAGCGCGGTGGCGTCCAGGCGGGTGTCGGCGGCGAGGGTGGCGGTCAGTTCGCGGATGAGGTGGCCGGTGGTGTCGCCGGACAGGCCGAGGACGGTGTCGTGGGCGTGGGTGAGGAAGTGCAGCGGGTCGGCGTGCGGGGTGATCGAGTGGGGGTCGATGCGCCAGTGGCCGTAGGAGCCCCTGCGGGCGGTGAAGCGGTAGGTGAGGTCGTCGGTGATCGGCAGGCGGTAGCGGGGGCTGCCGTCGGGGGCGGTGCCGTCGGGTTGCGGGGCCAGGATCTCCTCGTAGGCGAACTCCGCCAGGGTCTTGGCGAAGAGCCGGCGGGCGGCGCGCTGCCAGGCGTCGGACGCGGGAGGTCCGGCGGGCGCGGGGGACGGGCCGGCGGTGGCCGGGCCGGGCCGGCCGGTGGGGACGGAGGGACGGGACACGGGAGACAAGGTGGGACTCCTCGGTACGGGACCGGCCCGGCACGTGCGGGGGACAACCGGGCCGGCGGGATGGATGGCGGACCGGACCGGGGCCGTCGACGGACGGCCCCGGGGTCAGAGCTGGTGGCGGTGGGCGCGGTCGCGGACCATCAGCGCCGCGCGCTTCTCCGGTAGGCGGATCTCCTCGGCGTAGCGGAAGCCGGCGCCCAGGAACGCCGCGACGGACGCGGTGTTGCGCAGGTCGGGTTCGGCGAGGACCCGGCCGCACCGGGGGCGCTGGTCGAGGACGAGGTCGGCGGTGGCGCGCAGCAGCGACGTGCCGAGGCCCCGGCCGCGGTCGCGGTCGGGGCCGATGAGCAGGTGGATGCCGGTGTCGTGCGGGCGGGCCCGGTAGTACCCGGCGAGGCGGTCCAGGTCGGCGCGGTAGATCTCCCAGTAGCTCATCGGGACGCCGTCCAGGACGCCCAGACAGGGCACGCTGCGGCCGTCGCCGGCCAGTTGGGGACGCAGGTGGGCGGCGGTGACCTCCGGGGAGCCGGCCAACTCCCAGAAGGCGGCGACGGCGGGGTCGTTCATCCAGGCGGCGATCCGGTCGAGGTCGCGGTCCGGGTCCACGGGGACGAGGGCGAACGGCCCGGCGGGGGTGTCGGCCGGCGGCCAGTGGGCGAGGTCGTCCAGCAGCGGGCCCGCGGCCGGGGTGGTGGCAGCGGGCGGCAGCGCGCCGGGGTCGGGCGCGGGCGGGCCTCCGAGGGTGTCGTCCGGCGCGGGGGTGAGGCCGGATTCGAGGGGTGACACGTGACGCACTCCTGTGGGGCTGGGTCGACGGGGACGACGGGGCCTAGGGCGCGAGCGGATTGGACAGGGTGACGTAGACGGATTGGGTGTCGACCGGGCCGACGAGTTCGTCCAGGCCGTGCAGGCGGGTGGCGAGGTTGGCCTTGCAGCGCAGCGTGCGGGCGGAGAGCAGCCGCTCCGGCAGCGTCGAGCGGTGGGCCCGGGGGGCCGCGGCGGCGTCGACGAGGAACCGCCGGAAGGCGGCGAGCAGGACCTCCTCGCGGATCAGGCGGGCCGCGCCGAACGCCCCGATGAGCCCGAAGACGTTGTTGATGCCGAGGTAGTAGGCGAAGCGCTCGTCGGTGACGTCGTCGGCGACGAAGGTGTCACTGGCGGTGCCGACGCCCGGCAGCCGGCGCTCCAACTCGGCGCGGCGGGAGGCCCGGAAATAGTAGCCCTGGTTGTCTCGGTAGCGGCCGCCGGCCGGCCAGCCGTCGGCGTCCAGCAGGACCAGGGTGTTCTGCTGGTGGGCCTCCAGGGCGACGCCGGCCGTGCCGTCGAGCCAGAGGACGGGCCGGACGACGGTTTCGAGGTAGCGCAGGAACCACTCGATGGCCACCGGCCCGGCCGGCCGGCCGGTGCGGGAGCTGAGCGCACCGACCACGCTCTCCAGGCGCGAGCGCATCGCGCCGTGGCCCGGCCAGGGGCGCGGGGCGGTGAGCCCGGCGATGCAGACGGCGTCGTCGGCGGGGCCGAAGGGCTGGTGGCGGATGACGACGTCGAGGCCCTGGACGGGGGTGCCGTCCGGTCCGTCGACGGCGAGGTACGCCGGGTCGCGGACGACGTCGAAGCCGGGCGTGCCGGGGAAGGCGGCCCGCCACTGCGCGGCCAGGCCGGTGCGCAGCAGCCGGTGGACCTCGACGCCGCGGAGCAGTTCCTTGCGGAGGTTCTCCCGGCGGGAGTTGGTGATGCGCAGTCCCAGGGAGAGCTTGAGCATCGCGGGTGCGCCGGGGCGGTAGACGGTGCGGACGGAGGAGGTGGGGTACCAGTGGGGTCCGTGCGGGCCGAGGTCGTGCAGCAGTCCGGCGTCGCGCAGGGCCGCGGTCTCGGGACGGGCGGCGAGATCCCGGGCCTGCCAGGGGTGCAGCGGCAGCGGCACGGTGCCGTCGGGCAACGGCAGCCCGTCGCCGGCGAGTTCGGCGGCGAGTTGGGCGGCCGGGACGGTGCGGCCGCGCTCGGTCCAGGCGGAGTCGGTGGCGACCGCGGAGGGGTGGACGGCCATCCAGTGCAGCGGGAAGGCGCCGCGGAGTTCGGGCGAGTAGGCGTGGGTCTCGGCTTCGGTGAGGCCCTCGCGGCTCTTGGGCGTGGGGTGCAGGGGGTGGCCCAGCAGGAGCGACTGCTCGGCTTCGAGGAAGCGGGAGCCCTGGTCCGCGGCGGGGTGGGCGCGCCGGTCGGCGATGAACAGGGCGGTGGTGCGGACGGAGTTGGCGACCCGGCCGACGAGTTCGGCGCCGTCGCCGTCCGGGGCCTGCGGGGCGTCGTCGGCGGCGGGCGGCCCGTCGCCGTCGGCGACCCGGTGCTCGCCGCCGTCGGAGGCCCGTCGGTCGCCGTGGTGCGCGGCCTCGCGGCGCAGGAGGGCGGCGAGGGTGACGGCGTCCAACGGGGCGGAGCCGGGCGGGGCGCCTTCGAGGGTGGGGGCGCCCAGGCGGTGCCAGCCGGTGGGTGACCAGTAGCGGACGGGGATGTGCAGGGCGGCGGCGCTGGCGTGCAGGGCCAGGCGCAGCCGGCCGGCGGCCGGGCGGGGCGTGCCGTGCTCGCGGAGCCAGCAGCGGAGCAGGTTCTCGATGCCGGCGGCGTCGGCGGCGGCGGCCGGGTCGGGGTGGTCGAGGGGGTCGGCGTCGGGGTGGCGCACGGGGTCGTACGGGTCGGGCTCGCGGTGGTCGGCGGCCGGGGTCTGCTGGTGGCAGGTGTCGTCGCCGGGGCGGCGCTGTTGACGGGGGACGGACTCGATGAGGCCGGCGCCCGGGTGGTGGGCGGGGAACCGTTCGGTCGCCTGGGTGCCGTCGGGACCGGGGCGTTCGTTCATGCGGGGGTGCCTCGCAGGGTGGTGGGTGGCGAGCCCAGGGGCCCGGGAGTGGCGCGGACGGCCGCCGCGATGGCGTCGGCGAGGCGGTCGAGGACCGCGTCCGCCTGTTCGTCGGTGAGGGTCAGGGGCGGCAGCAGGCGGATGACGGCGGAGTGCCGGCCGCCGAGTTCGACGATCAGGCCGCGGTCCAGGCAGGCCCGTTGGACGGCGGCGGCGAGGGCCGGGTCGGCGGGCCGGGCGCCCAGGGCGTCGGCGGCGCCGTCCCGGTCGACGATCTCGACGCCGAGCATCAGGCCGCGGCCGCGGACGTCGCCGATGCAGTCGTGGGCGGCGGCGAGGGCGCGGAGCCGGCCGAGCATCGTGGCGCCGAGCTCGGCGGCGCGGGCGGCGAGGCCGTTGCGGCGGACGTAGGAGAGGGTGGCGGTGCCGGCGGCCATGGCGAGTTGGTTGCCGCGGAAGGTGCCGGCGTGCGCGCCGGGGCGCCAGGCGTCCAGTTCCTCGCGGTAGACGATGACGGCGAGCGGGAGGCTGCCGCCGATGGCCTTGGAGAGCACCAGGACGTCGGGCACGATGCCGCTCTGTTCGACGGCCCAGAAGGTGCCGGTGCGGCCGACGCCGGTCTGCACCTCGTCGACGATGAGCGGGACGCCGCGGGCGGCGGTGAGCTCCCGCATCCGGCGCAGCCAGCCGACCGGCGCGGGGATCACGCCGCCCTCGCCCTGGACCGGTTCGAGGATCATCCCGGCGGGCCGGGGCACCCCGCCCTTGGGGTCGTCGAGGAGGTTCTCGGTGAAGCGCGCGGAGAGTTCGGCGCCGTGCTCGCCGCCGACGCCGAAGGGGCAGCGGTAGGCGTACGGGTAGGGCAGCCGGGTCACGCCGGGGTGGCGGGCGCCCCCGGAGGCGGCCAGGGCGTCCGCGGTCATGCCGTGGTAGGCGCCGGAGAAGGCCGCCAGGCCGTCCCGTCCGGTGGCGGTGCGGACGAGGGTGAAGGCGGCCTCGACGGCGTCGGTGCCGGCCGGGCCGCAGAACTGGATCCGTCCCTTTTCGGCCAACTCGCCGGGCAGGGTGGCGAACAGCTCGGTGGTGAACGCGTCCTTGACCGGGGTGGCCAGGTCGAGGACGTGCAGCGGCGCGCCGGAGTCGAGGACGGCGCGGACGGCTTCCAGGACCACGGGGTGGTTGTGGCCCAGGGCCAGGGTGCCGGCTCCGGAGAGGCAGTCGAGGTAGCGCCGGCCGTCGGCACCCTCGATGGTCAGCCCGCGGGCGCGTACCGGGACGATCGGCAGCGAGCGCGCGTAGGTGCGGGCGGCGGACTCACGCAGGGCCTGGCGGCGCAGGATCCCCTCGTGGGCCGGCGGCACGGCCGCCGGCACGGTTTCGGTCAACGCCACGGCAGTTGTGTCCTCCTGCTGGTGAACGGCTGGATACCGCGCGGGCCCGGCCGGCGGCCCGGCCGTCCCCCGTACGTACCAACGACGCCGGCCGCACGGGAACACGGCCGACGGCAAGATCCTTGCCGGCCGGGAACCGGGGACCCGGGTACCGCCGTCCCTGCGAACACCGGCATAGTGGGGGGCTGCACCCGGATCTTGCGGTTCATGACAAGGCCCTGACCGGGGCACCGCTCACGAGCCCTACCGGCTCCGTCCGTTTGACACAGGGGGAGAACCACCCATGCGATCGATACGTCGGCCCGTGCTGGCCGCCGCCGCCCTCACCGCCGTGGTGGCGCTCACCGCGACGGGCTGCGGGCCCTCGGGCGACAACGCGGACGCCAAGCCGTCCGAGTCGGCCCAGGACACCGCGGGCGGAGGTGCGATCAAGATCCCCAAGGAGCTCCAGGACAAGCTCAAGGAACACGGCGTCGACCTGGACAAGTGGAAGAACGGCGAGTGGAAGAACTGGGACAAGGACACCTGGCTCCGCGAGGCCGGCGAGTTCATCAACCCGGTCATCAAGAACTTCTGGAACCCGGACAAGATCGGTAAGGTCAAGCCCCCGCAGGACCCGAGCAAGATCTCGGACATCACCGAGGACCAGGGCAAGACGGACCCGGAGCCGACCGCGGTGCCCGCGCAGGCGGTGAAGACCCCGTACACCTCCACCGCTCCGGGCGTCGGCCTGCTGCTCTTCAGCACGCCGCAGGGCGAGTCCCGTTGCTCCGCCACCGTCGTCAAGGACCCGGCGCACCCGGGCAAGTCCAACCTCGTGTGGACCGCCGCGCACTGCGTGCACGCCGGCAAGAGCGGCGGTTGGTACCGGAACATGATGTTCGTCCCGAACTTCAACCGGACCGGCGTCTCGGCCGCCCAGATGAAGACCACGCCCTACGAGGACCGAGTCCCGTCGGGCAAGTGGTGGGCGGACGACATGGCGACGACCAAGGAGTGGATCGCCGGCGGCGGCGCCGTGCCGGGCGTGCCGATGGCCCCGTACGACTTCGCGCTGATGCACGTGAAGCCGGAGGAGAGCACCGGCGGCAAGTCGCTGGAGGAGATGGCCGGCGGCGCGTACGCGGTGGACTTCGGCGCCCCGGCGATGTCGAAGATCCCGAGCCTGACGGCGCAGGGCTACCCGGCCGAGGCCCCGTTCGACGGTGCGGCGCAGCAGTCCTGCACCGACAAGCCCAGCCGGCTGACGATGGACGCCAAGAAGCCGACCATGTACCGGATCGGCTGCACCATGACCGGCGGTTCGTCCGGTGGCCCCTGGTTCATCAAGGGTTCCGACGGTCAGCCGGTGCTGATCTCGAACACCTCGATGGGGCCGCGTCCGGCCCAGTGGCTGGCCGGTCCGCACCTGGGCACCGAGGCCAAGTCGATCTTCGACGCGATGAGCAAGAAGTGGGCCAACCAGCAGTAGCGACCCACTGGGTGGCGCCGGGTCACGGCGCCACCCCGCCGCGCGGTCCGCTCCGCTCGGCGCACGACGAAGGCCCGCCCCCGACGATCCGGGGGCGGGCCTTCGTCACGTGCGCGCCGCGGTGCGCTCCGCGGCCGTCAGGCGGCCGGTCAGGCGGCCGGTCAGGCGGCCGGGACGAACGGCCGGAATTCGGCGGCCAGTTCCTCGTGGACGCGGGCCTTGAGGACCGTGCCGTCGGCGGTGTGCTCCTCGGAGAGGACCTCGCCCTCGGCGTGCGCCCGGGAGACCAGGGCACCCTGGGTGTAGGGCACCAGCACCTCGATCTCGACCTGCGGGCGCGGGAGTTCCTCGTCGAGCAGGGTCAACAGCTCGGTGATGCCCTCGCCGGTGCGGGCGGAGACCACCAGGGCGCGCTTCTCCTGGCGGAGCAGCCGCTGGAGCGTCAACGGGTCGGCCGCGTCGGCCTTGTTGACCACGACGATCTCGGGCACCTCGGTGGCGCCCACGTCGCGGATCACCTCGCGGACCGCCGCCAGCTGCTCCTCCGGCACCGGGTGCGAGCCGTCGACCACGTGCAGGATGAGGTCGGCGTCGGCGACCTCCTCCATGGTGGAGCGGAACGCCTCGACAAGGTGGTGCGGCAGGTGGCGGACGAAGCCGACGGTGTCGGCGAGGGTGTAGAGCCGCCCGCTGGGGGTCTCGGCCCGCCGGACGGTCGGGTCCAGGGTGGCGAACAGGGCGTTCTCCACCAGGACGCCGGCGCCGGTGAGGCGGTTGAGCAGGGAGGACTTGCCGGCGTTGGTGTAGCCGGCGATGGCGACCGAGGGGACCTTGTTGCGCCGGCGCTCCTGGCGCTTGACGTCCCGGCCGGTCTTCATCTCCGCGATCTCCCGGCGCATCTTCGCCATCTTCTCGCGGATCCGCCGCCGGTCCGTCTCGATCTTGGTCTCACCGGGACCACGGGTGGCCATGCCGCCGCCCGCCGAACCGGAGCCGCCGCCACCCATCTGCCGGGACAGCGACTGGCCCCAACCACGGAGCCTGGGCAGCATGTACTGCATCTGTGCCAGTGAGACCTGCGCCTTGCCCTCCCGGGACTTGGCGTGCTGGGCGAAGATGTCGAGGATCAGGGCGGTCCGGTCGACCACCTTGACCTTGACGACGTCCTCCAGGTGGATCAGCTGGCCCGGGGAGAGCTCACCGTCGCAGACCACGGTGTCGGCCCCGGATTCGAGGACGATGTCGCGCAGCTCCAGGGCCTTGCCGGAGCCGATGTAGGTGGCCGGGTCCGGCTTGTCGCGGCGCTGGACGACGCCGTCGAGCACCATCGCACCGGCGGTCTCGGCCAGCGCGGCCAGCTCGGCGAGGGAGTTCTCCGCCTCCTGCACCGTCCCGGACGTCCAGACGCCGACCAGCACCACGCGCTCCAGGCGCAGCTGTCGGTACTCGACCTCGGTGACGTCCTCGAGCTCGGTGGAGAGCCCGGCGACGCGGCGCAGTGCCGCGCGTGCGGAGCGGTCGTACTGGTCGCCGTCGCGCTCCCCGTCGATCTCGTGGCTCCAGGCGACGTCCTCTTCCATCAGGGCGTCGGCCCGAAGGCTCTCGGGGAGGCGCTGCCGGTCCTGCGGAAGGGAAGAAGAGGAGGTCATTTGATCCTTTGTGTCGTTGGGAGCCCCCGGGGACCGGTCGGTCCCGCCGGGGCTGGTTGGCTGTGCCGTTCGCTGTGTCAACGTCCGGGCCGGCCCGGAGATTCCCGGGCGCCGGCCCGGCCCGACCCGATGATGGTCGCACGGCCGGGAGACGGGCGTCACGCGGGTTTTCCGGTGCTTTCGGCGGGGTTCCCGTGCGGGGCGGGGGCTCCCGCACGGGCCGCGGGGCGCCCGCCCCCGACCGCGGTCACGCCTTGTGCAGGTGCGGCGCACCCGGCGTGACGGCGACCCTCGGTGCCGGTTGCGGCGTCTTGCCGTCCGCCGCGGCCTGCTTGGCCGCCTGCGGCTTCCACTCGGGGTGTCCGGGCATCGGCGGGGTCTTGGCCCCGTAGAGCCACTCCCAGAAGAAGCCGGAGAGGTTGTGGCCGTAGATGTCGGAGGCCAGCGAGATGAAGTCGGCGGTGCCGGCCGAACCGTCGTGGTGCTTGGCCACCCACTCCCGTTCCAGACGGTCGAAGCCGGCCTGGCCCATCTTGTGCTGCAGGGCGTACAGGACCAGGGCGCTGCCGTCGTAGATCACCGGCCGGAAGATGCCGATCTTGCGGCCCTGGTCGGGGAGCTTGGGCAGGGCCGGCGGGCCACCCTCCGCGCGCCACCCGTCGGACGCCTGGTAGGCCCGCTGCATCCGGGCTTCCAGGGAGGCCCGCGGGCCGCCCTTCTCCTGGGCGTAGAGCGCCTCGTACCAGGTGGCGTGGGCCTCGTTGAGCCAGACGTCGGACCACCGGCGGGGGCTGACGCTGTCGCCGAACCACTGGTGGGACAGCTCGTGCACCATCACCGACTCCACGTACCAGTCCGGCAGCTGGGTGGTGGTGAACAGCCGCTTCTCGAAGAGCGAGAGCGTCTGCGTCTCCAGCTCGAAACCGGTGCTGGCGTCGGCCATCAGCACCCCGTACGTCTCGAACGGGTACGGGCCGACCTTCTGCTCCATCCACGCCACCTGGTCCGGCGTCTTGGCGAGCCAGCGGTCGAGCGCGCCGCGCGAGCCGGCCGGGACGACGTCGCGCAGCGGCAGCCCGTGCGGCCCGCGGTGCGTCACCACGCTGGAGTGGCCGATGGACACCTGCGCGAGTTCGGTGGCCATGGGGTGGGCGGTGCGGTAGGTCCAGGTGCGGCGCGGGCCGCGGGTGCCCTCGCCGACGGGCAGCCCGTTGGCGACGACCGTCAGCCCCTGGGGGGCGGTGACGTGGAAGGTGAAGTAGGCCTTGTCGGACGGGTGGTCGTTGCAGGGGAAGACCCGGTGGGCGGCGTCGGCCTGATTGGCCATCGCCAGTCCGTCGGTGGTGCGGATCCAGCCGCCGTTGCCCTTGCCGCGCGGGTCGCTGGTGTGGTGGACGACGATGCGGAGCTTCTGCCCGGGGGAGATGTGCGCGGCCGGGGTGAGCACGAGGTCCTCGCCGGCCTGTTGGTGCGCGGCGGGCCGGCCGTCGATCTGGACGGAGCGCACGGCGCCGTCGGCGAAGTCGAGGTTGAGTTGTTCGAGGGTGGCGGTGGCCTCGGCGTTGATCACGGTGACCGCGTCGATCGGGCGGTCGTTGTGGCCCGAGTAGTCGAGGGAGATGTCGTACGAGGTGACGTGGTAGCCGGGGTTGCCGAGGAAGGGGAAGAGGCGGTCGCCGATGCCCTGCGGTTCGGCGGGCTGCGGGGCGGCCGCGGCGACGGTGGCGGCGATCGCCAGGCCGAGGGCGGCGACCCGGCGGGGCGTCCGGCCGTGGCGGGCGCCGGGGCGCCGGCCGGCGGTGGCGTCCGCGGAACGGTCGGTGGTGCGGTCGAAAGCGGTCCCGTCGGGCTCGCGGGACGGGCGGCGCAAGGGAAGCGACATGGGCTACCGCTATCAGCGCGGCCCGCCCGCCCGTGGACGGCACGTCAGCACGGCACCCGAACGAGCGGCACCTCGGCCATCCGGCTTGCGCCCGCGCGCCGGATCTGACCCCGGTCCTGCCCGCGGGTGCCCGGGGGCTAGGAACGCACCGTCGTGGTGGCCCTGACCACGTCGAAGACGCCCGGTACGTCGCGCATCGCGCGCATCAGGGAGGGCAGGCCGGCGGCGTTGGGCAGGTGGAGGGTGTAGGTGTGCCGGACCAGTTGCTCGTGCGGGGGTTCGACGGCAGCGGAGACCACGGCGGCGCCCTGGGCGGCGATCGCCTCGGTCAGGTCGGGCAGCAGGTGCGGCCGGCTGAACGCCTCGGCCAGCAGCGTCACCCGACAGCCGGGGCCGTCCGGGCCGGCGCCGCGCCAGCGCACCCCGACCGGCTGCCGGCCCATCGCCGCCATCCGGGCCACCGCGGGGCACAGGGCGCGGTGCACGGTGACCGCGCCGCCGCGGACCGCGAAGCCGGTGACGGTGTCCGGCGGCACCGGTGTGCAGCAGCCGGCCAGGCGGACGGCGGCGCCGGGCAGGTCGGCCACCGCGAGGCCGGAGGCGGTGGCGGCGTGGTCCGGGCCGGCGAGCCGCCCGGCACGCCCGCCGGCCGGCACCCGACGGCGTTCGGTGCGCCGGCCGGCGGGCGTGGCGGGCGGCTCGCCGGTGTCCTGTGGGCGGGCCAGCCACCGGGAGATGGCGAGCCGGGCGGCGGGGGTGCGTGCGTGGTCGAGCCACTGCGGCGAGGGGCCGGCGGCGTCCTGGGCCATCAGCAGGTGGAGGCTGTCGCCGTCGTGCAGGACGGTGCCGAGGGTGACCAGGCGGCCGTTGACGCGGGCGCCGATGCAGCCGTGCCCCGCGTCGCCGTGCCGGGCGTACGCCGCGTCCACGCAACTCGCCCCGGCGGGCAGTCCGATCGTGCCGCCGGGGTCGTCCGCGGCGGCGCCGGTGCAGAAGACGGTGATCTCGCCCTCCTGGGCGAGGTCGTCGCGGAGCGAGGTCCAGAAGGTGTCCGGATCGGGGGTGGTGCGCTGCCATGTCAGCAGCCGGTCGAGCCAGCCGGGGCGGGTCGGGTCGGCCCGCTCGCCCTCGGGGGCGTCGGCGCCGTCGGTGGGGACGTGCGGATCGCCCAGGGCGATCACCCCGGCCTCGGCGACCCGGTGCATGCGGTGGGTGCGGATCAGGGTTTCGGCGACGTCGCCGGTCTCGCCGCTGATGGCGGTGTGCAGCGACTGGTAGAGGTTGAACTTGGGGGTCGCGATGAAGTCCTTGAACTCCGAGACCACCGGGGTGAAGCAGGTGTGCAGTTCGCCGAGGACGGCGTAGCAGTCGGCGTCCTCGGCCACCAGGACCAGCAGGCGCCCCAGGTCCGCGGCGGTGAGCCGGCCGCGGGCCAGCAGGACCCGGTGCACGGAGACGAAGTGCCGCGGTCGGACGAGGACTTGGGCCTCGATGCCGGCGTCGGCGAGGATCGCGCGGGCCCGGGCGGCGATCGCGGCGAGCGGGTCGGGGCGGCCGGCGTACGAGGCGACGAGGTGCCGGGTCGCGGTGTACTCCTCGGGGTGCAGGACCGCGAAGACCATGTCCTCCAGCTCGGTCTTGAGCGCCTGGACGCCGAGGCGTTCGGCGAGCGGGATCAGCACGTCCCGGGTGACGCCGGCGATCCGGGCCTGCTTCTCCGGGCGCATCACGCCGAGGGTGCGCATGTTGTGCAGCCGGTCGGCGAGTTTGATGGACATCACCCGGACGTCGTTGCCGGTGGCGACGAGCATCTTGCGGAAGGTCTCCGGCTCGGCGGCGGCGCCGTAGTCGACCTTCTCCAGCTTGGTGACGCCGTCGACCAGGTAACAGACCTCGGCGCCGAACTCCGTGCGCACCTGATCGAGGGTCATGTCGGTGTCCTCGACGGTGTCGTGCAGCAGGGAGGCGGTCAACGTGGTGGTTTCCGCGCCGAGTTCGGCGAGGATCAGGGTCACCGCGAGCGGGTGGGTGATGTACGGCTCGCCGCTCTTGCGCGTCTGACCGCGGTGCGAGGACTCGGCGCGCTGGTACGCCTTGCTGAGGATGTCCAGGTCGGCGTCGGGGTGGTGGCGGCGGTGCACCTTGGCGACGTGTTCCAGGGCGTCCGGGAGGCCGTCGCGGGCGGCCGGGCCGAGGAGCGCGGCACGACCGATGCGGCGCAGCCCCCGGAGCGCCGGCCGGGGGCGGCCGCGCCTGCGATCCGCTGCTTCAGGGTTTCCAGGATTCGTGGCCTCTGCGCTCATGGGCACCTCCGGCGGCGTCGACCGGCGGTGGGAGGCCGTCAGTTCGGGCGCCCGGGCCGGTGCTTGATGCTACCGAGCCCATCACGCAGCGCTGTCCGCCTCTCGCTCAGCGTGAAACGGATCACCCATTCGAGGGAAGTTTCTGGCCGGAATCGTTTCTCCTCGCCGAAACCGTTTCCCCTGGTCGAGGGGCGTGCTCCGGCGCTCGCGGCCCGTCCCCGTCAGCCGGCGAGTGCGCCCGCCAGCCACTCCGGTGCGAAGGTGCCCTCGGCGACGATCACGGCCGGCCCGGTCATCTCGACCGTGCCGTCCGGCAGCTCGGTGATGGTCAGGCTGCCGCCGAGGACGTCGACGGTGTACGTGACCGGGGTGCCGGTCACGGCCGGGTCCAGGCCGTCCCGGCGGGCGGTGGCGACGGCCACCGCGCAGGCGCCGGTGCCGCAGGAGCGGGTCTCGCCGGAGCCGCGCTCGTGGACCCGCATCGCCACGTGGCGTGGTCCGCGGTCCACGACGAACTCGATGTTGACGCCGTGCGGGTAGACCGCGGCCGGGCTGAACTGCGGTTGTGCGCGCAGCTCCCCGGCGTGCGCCAGGTCCTCGACGAACGCGACGGCGTGCGGATTGCCCATGTTGACGTTGCGGGCCGGCCAGCTGCGCCCGTCGACCTCGACCACCACGCCGTCCTCGGGGAGCGCGGCGCGCCCCATGGCGACGGTGACGTCACCGGTCTTGGCGAGGTGCACGCGGAGCACTCCGGCGCGGGTGGCGATCGCCACGTCGCCGGCCTCGACCAGCTCGGCGTGCAGGAGGTAGCGGGCGAAGACCCGCAGGCCGTTGCCGCACATCTCGGCGATCGAGCCGTCGCCGTTGCGGTAGTCCATGAACCACTCGGCCTCGTCGGCCATCGCCCGCGCGTCGGGGTGCGCGGCGGACCGCACCACGTGCAGCAGTCCGTCGCCGCCCACTCCGGCACGGCGGTCGCAGATCCGGGCGACGGCGGTCGCGGGCAGGTCGAGCCGGCCGTCCGGATCCGGGACGATCACGAAGTCGTTCTCGGTGCCGTGGCCCTTGAGGAAGGCGATGCGCTGCGTGCTGGTCACCCCTGAATCCTACGGCCAGCGCGGCGCGCCGGCCGGACGGGGCGGGGCCCGGCGACGGACCGGGCCGCGGGCCTCAGCGGAGGCGGGCCACCCGCCAGATGGCCAGGGCCGCGAGGACGGCGACCACGGCGGTGTAGAGGAGGACCACCCGCCAGTTCGCGCGGCGGCCGGAACCGCGGGCCGGCAGGCCGGGCCAGGTGTGGCCGACCCGGCGGGCCGCCATCATGCCGGTGCCGGCGGCGCAGCAGCACAGCAGCAGGCCGAGCATCGCGATGACCGCGCCGCCGTCGCCGCCGAACTCGAAGGCCAACGGGAAGGCGAACATCAGCGAGCCGAGGGCGGCCAGCGCCACGATCGGGGCGAGCTGCCACAGCCGCAGCCGCCGGGGCGGGCGCAGGTCGCGGAAGGACTCGCCGCCCTCGGGGGACGGGCCCGGCTCGGCGTCGGGGCCGTCCGAGGCGTCGAGGGTGGCCGGGGGACCGTCGGGGAGGCCGTCGGCGTCGTGGACCGGCGGGCCGTCCTCGGCCGGCGGTGCGGTTCCGGCGCCGTCCTGGTCCGGTTGTTGGGCACGGTTGCGAGGGCTGGCCTCCATTGCCACGCGCCCTCCCCACTGCCAGATTGCACGCCTCGATCGAAGGTCGATGATGACACGCCCTCAGCGACCCGGATGACGGCCGGAGCGTCCCGATGCCATGACGTGATCAGGCTGTGACCGGTCGTTCGAGCAACGCCAGTGCCAGGGGCGCGAGGTCGGCCCGGCGGTCGGCGGCCCCGCTGAGCCAGTGGACCCTCGGGTCGCGGCGGAACCACGAGTCCTGGCGGCGGGCGAAGCGCTTGGTGGCGCGCACCGTCTCGTCGCGCGCGGCCTGCTCGGTGCACTCCCCCGCCAGGTAGCCGAGCACCTGCTGGTAGCCGAGCGCCCGCGAGGCGGTCCGGCCCTCGCGCAGCCCTTCGGCGGCCAGCCGCCGCACCTCGTCGACCAGGCCGGCCTCCCACATCCGGTCGACCCGGGTGGCGATGCGCTCGTCGAGTTCGGGGCGCTCGACGTCCACGCCGATCTGCAGGGTGTCGTAGACCGCTTCGTGCCCGGGGAGGTTGGCGGTGAACGGGCGGCCGGTGATCTCGATGACCTCCAGCGCGCGCACGATCCGGCGGCCGTTTCCGGCCAGGATCGCGCGGCCGGCCTCCGGGTCGGCCTCGGCGAGCCGGGCGTGCAGGGCGCCGCTGCCCAGTTCGGCGAGCTCGGCCTCCAGGCGGGCCCGGACCGCGGGGTCGGTGCCGGGGAACTCCAGGGCGTCGAGGGCGCCGCGGACGTAGAGGCCGGAGCCGCCGACCAGGACCGGGGTGCGGCCCTCGGCGAGCAGCCGGTCGATCTCGGCGCGGGCGAGCCGCTGGTACTCGGCGACGTTGGCGGCGCGGGTGACGTCCCAGATGTCGAGGAGGCGGTGCGGCACGCCCTGCTGTTCCTCGGGGGTGAGCTTGGCGGTGCCGATGTCCATGCCCCGGTAGAGCTGCATCGAGTCGGCGTTGATCACTTCGCCGCCGAGGTGTTGGGCGAGCGCGACGCCCAGGTCGGACTTTCCGGCCGCGGTGGGGCCGACGACGGCGATGACCCGGGGGGTGGGGACGACGGTGTTCACCCCGTCAGTCTCGCAAACCTCGCCCGGTCATCTCGAACGAGCGACGTGACGGGGCACGGACGGCGTCGTTGCCTGTTGCGAGATCCCGAATGCCGGTGCGCTGCCGGGGCCCGTCGGGCGGCGCAAGGTGACGCTCCGGGCGACGCGGGATTTCCCCCACACGAGGAGCGTAGGAGCAAGTTATGGGCGTGTTTTCGCGGTTCCGCCGGCGCAAGTCCGACGCGGCGGAGGAGAGTGCCGCGGCGGCCGCGGCGGAGGCTGCGGCGGAGGGGACGCCGGGGACGGACGAGGCCGCCGCCCCGGAAGCGGCGGAGTCGGGTGCGCCGGCCGAGGCTGCGGCGGAGCCCGCGGCGGCCGGCGCCGCGGAGGTGCCGGAGGCCGTGGTGACGGACTCCCCGGCCGAGCCGGTCGAACCGGTCGGGGAACCGGCGGCGGACGGTGCGGCCGGCGCGGAGGGCGCCGGGGCCACCGCGGAGGCCGACTCGGCGGAGCGGGCGGAAGCGGCGCCGGAGCCGGCCGGGGCGGGTCCGGCGGAGGGCGGCGCCGCGATCCCGCGGCAGCAGTCGGTGGCGGCCGCGGTGGACAGCGAGGCCGGCGAGGGCGCGCAGAAGTAGCCGCTCGACGCGAGGGCGCGGCGGACGGGGAGCCGGTGGGGCTCCCGGTGCGCCGCGCCCTCGCGTGCGGTGCGGGTGGCGTGCGCCGCCGGTGCGGTTACGTCCAGGCCGCCACGGCGTAGCCGACGCCGTACGGGGCCTCCTCGTGCAGCAGCTGGCCGCGCAGCCCGGCGCCCTCGGCGGCGCCCGCCAGGACCTGCCAGCAGGACCGCCCGGACACCATGAGGTCGGCGGCGAGCCGCTCGTCCAGGGCCTCCAGGGCGGCGGTGTCGGCGGCCCCCAGGGCGCGGGCCGCGCCGGCGTCGAACGCCTCGGCCCGCTCGTCGAAGTAGCCGGGCGCCTTGACGGAGCGGCGGGCGCTGCCGTCGCCGAGCACCAGCAGGGCCACTCGGGGCGCGGATCCGGCGAGCTCACGGCCCAGCGGCCGGCAGCGGTCGCCGGGCAGGGACTCGGGCACGCCGAACCCTTCCACGGGCATCTCCCACCGGTCCGCCCAGGACAGCAGCCAGGCGCCGACGGCCAGCGCGGGCGGCAGCTGCGGCCCGCCCGACGGCGTCGGGCCGGCGGCCCCCAGCGTCACGTCGAGGTCCACCCCGAAGCCGCGGAAGGAGCCGGTGGAGCCCTGCGGATACCGGGCCTCGGTGGTCCCCCCGTCGGTGGTCGGGGCGAGCACGACCAGCCGGTCGGGACGGGCCGCGGCGAGCACCCCGAGCGCGTCCCGGCAGGCGGCCCGCACCGGGTCCAGTTCCGGTGCGGCGCCCGTGGCGACCTCGGGGACGAGCAGCGGCGGGCAGGGGCAGATGGCGGCGGCTACGAGCATGCACGCAGCGTAACGCCCGGGTCGCCGCCCGGATCCTGGGTGGCCGGGATCAGTCGCAGCCGCAGCCGCCCGCGGCGGCCGGCAGCGGCTCGGGGACGCCGACCTTCGGCAGGCCCAGCAGCACCCCGGCCGACGCGGCGGGCTGCGCGGTGTCCTTGGCGTTGCGCTTCTCCCAGGCGTCGCCGGCGCGGGTGCGGCGCACGCCGAGCACCTCGCCCTCGGCCAGGAGGTGGTGCGGGGCGGCGTAGGTGATCTCGACGGTGACCACGTCACCGGGGCGCACCGGCTCGTCCGGCTTGGTGAAGTGGACCAGGCGGTTGTCGGGGGCGCGGCCGGAGAGGCGGTGGGTGGCGCCGTCCTTGCGGCCCTCGCCCTCCGCGACCATCAGCTCCAGGGTGCGGCCGACCTGCTTCTTGTTCTCGCTCCAGGAGATCTCCTCCTGGAGGGCGACCAGGCGCTCGTAGCGGGCCTGCACGACCTCCTTGGGGATCTGGTCGGCCATCTCGGCGGCCGGGGTGCCGGGCCGCTTGGAGTACTGGAAGGTGAACGCCTGGGCGAACCGGGCCTCGCGGACGACGTGCAGGGTCTGCTCGAAGTCCTCCTCGGTCTCGCCGGGGAAGCCGACGATGATGTCGGTGGTGAGCGCCGCATGCGGGATGGCGGCGCGCACCTTCTCGATGATGCCGAGGTAGCGCTCCTGGCGGTACGAGCGGCGCATCGCCTTCAGGACGGTGTCGGACCCCGACTGGAGCGGCATGTGCAGTTGCGGCATCACGTTGGGCGTCTCGGCCATCGCCGCGATCACGTCGTCGGTGAAGTCGCGCGGGTGCGGGGAGGTGAAGCGGACCCGCTCCAGCCCCTCGATCGCGCCGCAGGCCCGCAGCAGCTTGCTGAACGCCTCGCGGTCGCCCATGTCGGAGCCGTAGGCGTTGACGTTCTGGCCGAGCAGGGTGATCTCGGAGACGCCCTCGGCGACCAGCGCCTCGACCTCGGCGAGGATCTCGCCGGGGCGGCGGTCCTTCTCCTTGCCGCGCAGCGCCGGGACGATGCAGAAGGTGCAGGTGTTGTTGCAGCCGACGGAGATGGAGACCCAGGCCGCGTAGGCGCTCTCGCGGCGGGTGGGCAGCGTGGAGGGGAACGCCTCCAGCGACTCGGCGATCTCGACCTGCGCCTCCTCCTGGACGCGGGCGCGCTCCAGGAGGACCGGCAGCTTGCCGATGTTGTGCGTGCCGAAGACGACGTCCACCCAGGGCGCCTTCTTCACGATGGTGTCGCGGTCCTTCTGGGCCAGGCAGCCGCCGACCGCGATCTGCATGCCGGGGCGGCGGGCCTTCATCGGCGCGAGCCGGCCGAGGTTGCCGTACAGCCGGTTGTCGGCGTTCTCCCGCACCGCGCAGGTGTTGAAGACGACGACGTCCGCATCGCCCTCGCCGGTGCCCTCCGGGGCCCGTACGTAGCCCGCGTCCTCCAACAGGCCCGAGAGCCGTTCGGAGTCATGGACGTTCATCTGGCACCCGTAGGTGCGCACCTCGTACGTTTTCACTTCGGCCACTGCTCCACCGGGCACGTCGTTACCGCTCACCCGTCCAGGGTACGGGCTCCCGGCGGGGCGTTCGGCGGCCTGCCACGCGCGGCGGTACCACGGGGCGCTGCCGGGCTCAGGCCGCGGCGAAGCGGGCCTGCGGCGCGCCGTGCAGCCGGCCCGGGGGCAGCTTCCTGCCGAAGGCGACCAGGAGGAGGTCCTGGGCGGCGCCGCGGAGCGCGGTGCCGGTGCCGTAGGACCAGTCGAGGTCGTCGGCGTGCAGGGCGACGCCGTCGAGGTCGGCGCCGAAGAACTTCGTGCCGCGCGGGGTGAGGCCGTCGAGCAGGACGCGCAGCCGGTCCTCGGGGACGCGGCGGTCCAGACCGAGCGGGACGGCGATGTCGAGGCCGTGCACGACGTCGTGGCCCAGGGCCGCCGCCAGGCCGCCGACGGGCGGCGTCCAGGGGTGGTGGGCGTGGTCCCGCAGGGCCGCGGCGAGGGCCGCCGGCGTCAGGGCGGCGGCGTCCTGGCGGGCGCACCGGTCGGTCATCCGGTCCAGGCTGCCGCGGGCCTTGAGGAGCTCGACGGCGAGTGTGCGCAGCGGGCGGCGGAAGCCCAGCGACATGTGGGCGGCGACCTCCCGGACCCGCCAGCCCGCGCACAGCGAGGGCGCGTCCCACTGCGCGGGGGTGAGGGTGTCCAGCAGGTCGGCCAGTTCGCGGCGTTCGGCGGCGATCGCGGCGCGGATGTCCATCGGTGCTCCCCCTGTCCGGTGCGGCCCGGGTGTGCGGTGGGCCGCTCGTCCTCCAGGCTGGTGGGGGACCGGCCATAAGTCCAAGAGTGGGTTCTTCTGGTCACTAGAATCGGTGGTTATGGAACTGCGGCAGCTGCGCTACTTCGTGGCGGTGGCGGAGGAGGCCAACTTCACCCGGGCCGCGGCCCGCCTGCACCTGGCGCAGCCGGGGGTCAGCGCGCAGGTCCGGCAGCTCGAACGGGAGCTGGGGGAAACGCTGCTGGACCGCTCGGGCCGGTCGGTGACGCTGACCGAGGTGGGCGCGGCCGTGCTGCCGTACGCGCGGGCGGCGCTGGCCGCCGTCGAGGGTGCGCGGCAGACCGTGGCGGAGTTCACGGGGCTGCTGCGCGGCCACGTGGCCTTCGGGCTGGTGTCGGGGGCCGACGCGGGCTGGGAGGGCCGGGCGGTGTCGCTGTTGGCGGACTTCCACGACGCACATCCCCAGGTGGACGTCGCCGTCACCACGGACGGTTCACAACGGATGCTCCTCGCCCTGCAGCGCGGGGAGTTGGACCTGGCACTGCTGGGGACCGCCGAGGCGGAGCCGCCGGCGGGCCTGTCGTTCCGGATCGTCGTGGACGAGGCGCTGGTCGCGGTGGTCGCCCCGGACAGTCCGCTGCTGGCGCTCGCGGAGGACGGGCGGATCCCGCCGGCGGCGCTGCGCGACCAGCCGTTGATCTGCCTGCCGCGCGGCACCGGGGTCCGCGGGGTGCTGGAGCGGGTCTGTGCCGACGCCGGGTTTAGGCCGCGGATCGCGTTCGAGGCGGCCGCGCCGAAGCTGCTGGCCGGGCTCGCGGCCCGCGGTCTGGGCGTGGCGGTCGTGCCGGCGCCGGCCGCCGTGAGGGCCGAGGGGGTGCGGACGCTGGAGTTCGACGGGGCCCGGCCGCGTGGCCGGATCGCGTTGGCGTGGCGGGCCGACGGACCGGCCGGACCGGCGGCCAGGGCGCTGCTGGACCACCTGCGGACGGCCTTGGGAACACCGGGCCGCAAGGGTGATCGGACGGCGGCGAAGCCGTAACCTTCCGGACCCTCCCGTCGGGGCCTGCGGACTGGCAGGATCTCGCCCATGGCGATACTCCCCCGCCCTGGCCGGCGCCGGGCGCTGACCGCGGCTGCCGCGGCCCTGGCCCTCCTCGGGCTGGTGCTGTGGTGTCTGCAGCCGGGCGGGACCGCCGCGCCCCGTGGCCGGGTGACGCTGGCCACCGGCGTGCCGACCGGGGTGTACGCGCGCTACGGGGAGTTGCTGAAGGACGACGTCGCGCGGGACCTGCCGGGCGTGGACCTGCGGCTCCTGCGGAGCGAGGGGTCGATCGACAATCTGCGCCAACTGGCCACCGGGCGGGCGGCGTTCACCATCGCGACCGCGGACGCGGTGGCCGACTACCAGGCCCGTGACGAGTCCGGCGCGGACCGGCTGCGGGCCTGCGCCCGGCTCTACGACGACTACATGCAGTTGGTGGTGCCCCGGGGCTCCGCGGTGGGTTCGGCCCGTGCCCTGAAGGGGCTGCGGGTGGGCGTCGGCTCCGACGGGTCGGGCGTCCAGCTCATCACCCGGCGGCTGCTGGAGGCGGCGGGGCTGGACTTCGCCACCGACATCACCCCGGTGCGGGTGGGCATCGACCGGATGCCGAGCATGCTGGAGCACGGGCAGATCGACGCGTTCTTCTGGTCGGGCGGGCTGCCGACGCTGGCGGTGCAGCGGTTGGCACAGCGGTTCCCGGTGCGGTTGGTGCAGCTCGGGGATCTGATCCCGGCCCTGCACCGGCAGGGCGAGTCGACCCGTTACTACCGGGCGGCGGTGATGCCGGCCGACGCGTATCCGCGGGTGCAGAACGGCGAGGCGGTGAAGACGATCGCGGTGGCGAACCTGCTGGTGACCACGGACCGGGAGGACGCCGCGCTGACGTTCGGGATCACCAAGGCCGTGATCAACAGCCGGGACGCGATCGGGCACGTGGTGCACGCGGCGCAGAACGTGGACCTGCGGACGGCGGTGTTCACCGATCCACTGCCGCTGCACGCCGGTGCCCGGGAGTACTACGTCTCGGCCAAGCAGTGACGGCGGCGGTGCGCGCGGCGCGTCCGGGCGGCGTCGGCGCGCCGCGGCGCGGGGGCCGGCCGCTCAGGGGGCGTTGCGCGGGACCGAGACGGTGACCTCCAAGCCGTGCGGCGGGTGCGGCGCGTAGTCGATGGTGGCGCCGCCGGCCGCGAGCAGTGCGCGGGTGATGGACAGGCCCAGGCCGGAGCCCGAGACGTTCTGGTGGCGGCTGCTGCGCCAGAAGCGGTCGCCGATCCGGGCCAGTTCGTCCTCGGTGAGCCCGGGGCCGCGGTCGGCGACGGTGACGGTGACGCGTTCGCCGTCGGGGGCCACGGCCACCGTGACGGGTTCGCCGGCCGGGGTGAACTTCAGGGCGTTGTCGACCACCGCGTCCAGGGCGCTGGAGAGGGCCACCGGGTCGGCCCAGCCGGTGACCGCCAGGTGGCCCTCGTAGCTGAGGCGGACGCCCCGGTCCTCGGCGAGCGGGCGCCAGGCGTCGACGCGTTCGACGGTCAGCGCCGCGATGTCGGTGAGGTGGAGGTCGGCGGCGGTGTGCTCGGCGAGCGCCAGGTCGAGGAGGTCGTCCAGGACCCGGGCCAGCCGCTTGCCCTCGGTGCGCACGGAGGCGATCTCCTCGTTGCCCTCGGGGAGTTCGAGGGCCAGCAGCTCGATCCGCAGCAGCAGCGCGGAGAGCGGGTTGCGCAGTTGGTGCGAGGCGTCGGCGACGAAGGCGCGCTGCTGCTCCAGGACGTCCTCGACGTGGTCGGCCATCTCGTTGAACGAGCGTGCCAGTCGGCGGAGTTCGGGCGGTCCTGCGGTGGCGGCGACCCGGGCCTTCATCAGGCCGGTGGCGATGTCGTGGCTGGCCGCGTCGAGCACCCGCACCGGCCGCAGCACCCAGCCGGTGAGCCGGAACGCCGCCGCGACGGCCACCAGCATGGCCGCGCACTCGCCGGCCGCGATCAGCAGCCAGCCGTGCAGGATGCGGCTGCGCATCTGCCCGGTGGGCGAGTCGGTGACGACCACGGCGATCACGTCGCCGTCCCGGACGACGGGCGAGGCGACCGCGATCCGGCCGGTGTCGTCCCAGGGCCAGACCTGGTGCGGGTCGTGGCTGCGGCGGCCGGCCAGCGCCTCGCTGAACGCCTGGGCGCCCTCGCCGTCGGCGGGCACCGTCAGGTCCCGGGGGGCGGCGGCCATCGGGGTGCGGTCGCGGTAGAAGACGCCGGCGCGGATCCCGTAGAGCTCCTGGTAGCGCAGGAGTTCGGCGCGCAGGGTGGCCAGCCGTTCGTCCTCCTCGGGGGTCTTGCTGTCGGCGGCGGCGCTGGGGCGGGCGGTGACGAACTGGGCGAGGGAGGCGAACCGGGCGGCGTCGTCGATCCGGTCGACCACCACCTTCTGCTGCTCCACCCCGGCGGTGATCACGCCGAGCGGGACGCCGAGCGCGAGCAGCACGCCGGCCATCAGCACGATGAGGAGCGGGAGGAGTCGGGTGCGCACGGGGCCGGGCAGCCGTCAGGGGGCCGGCGGGCGGAGGCCCGCGGCGGGGCCGGCGGCCGGTGCGACCAGGCGGTAGCCGACGCCGCGGATCGTCTCGATCAGCGCCGGCATGCGGAGTTTGGCGCGGAGCGAGGCGACGTGCACCTCCAGCGTGCGGCCGGTGCCCTCCCAACTCGTCCGCCAGACCTCGCTGATGATCTGCTCCCGGCGGAAGACCACGCCGGGGCGCTGCGCGAGCAGCGCGAGCAGGTCGAACTCCTTGCGGGTCAGCGGGACCACGGAGCCGTCCACGGACACCTGGCGGGTGGGGAGTTCGACGGTGAGCGCGCCGAGGCGGAGCGGCTCGCCGGGGCCGGGTTCCTCGACCGGTGCGTCGCCGGGACCGCCCGGGGCGCCGGTGCGCCGGCTCACCGCGTGGATGCGGGCGAGGAGTTCACCGGTGTCGTAGGGCTTGACGACGTAGTCGTCGGCGCCGAGGTTGAGGCCGTGTATCCGGGAGCGGACGTCGGAGCGCGCGGTGACCATGATGACCGGGGTGGCGGAGACCTTCCGGATCCGGCCGCACACCTCGAAGCCGTCCTGGTCGGGCAGCCCGAGGTCGAGCAGCACCACGGCGAACGGTTCGGCGTCGTCGGGCAGCAGCGCCTGGAGCGCCTCCCCGCCGCTGCGGGCGTGCACGACGGTCAGCCCGTGCCGGGACAGCACCGCGGACAGGGCCGCGGCGACGTGGTCGTCGTCCTCGACGAGCAGCAGTCTCATGGGCCCCTCCCCTCCGGTGTGCGTACGGGCCACAGGGCATCTACGGCGATGGGTGGCCCGCCCGTCAAGAGGACGCCGCCTCCGCGCCGCCATCCGTTACCCAGCCGGTACCCCCCGACCGCATACCGTCGGTAACCGCGCCGAGGGCCCCCAGCCGCCCGTTCACCCTAAGTGTCCGTTTGCGGCCGGATCGTTATGCTCAATTCTCCCTCAGATGTAATGACGCTGGTCGCGGGCCGTCATTAGGGTCCTCCCAACCGAGGAGGACGGAGCTGTACGCCGATGAGCGAAGTACCGGTGACCAAGAACGCCGGGGGCCCTGCGCCCACGGGTGAGCCGTTGGTCGTCCTGGACAAGGTGAACAAGCACTTCGGCGCGCTGCACGTGCTCCAGGACATCAACCTGACGATCCGACGCGGCGAGGTGGTCGTGGTGATCGGGCCCTCCGGGTCCGGCAAGTCCACCCTCTGCCGCACGATCAACCGCCTGGAGACCATCGACACCGGCGACATCAGCATCGACGCCAAGCCGCTGCCCCAGGAGGGGCGCGAGCTGGCCCGACTGCGCGCCGACGTGGGCATGGTGTTCCAGTCCTTCAACCTCTTCGCGCACAAGACGGTGCTGGAGAACGTGATGCTGGGCCAGACCAAGGTCCGCAAGACGGACAAGGCGGCCGCGGAGGAGAAGGCCCGCGCGCTGCTCGACCGGGTCGGCGTCGGCGCCCAGGCGGAGAAGTACCCCGCACAGCTTTCCGGCGGCCAGCAGCAGCGGGTGGCGATCGCCCGCGCCCTGGCGATGGACCCGAAGGTGATGCTCTTCGACGAGCCGACCTCGGCCCTGGACCCGGAGATGATCAACGAGGTGCTGGAGGTCATGCAGCAGCTCGCCCGGGACGGGATGACGATGGTCGTGGTCACCCACGAGATGGGGTTCGCGCGCTCCGCGGCGAACCGGGTCGTCTTCATGGCGGACGGCAAGATCATCGAAGAGGCCGAACCGAACCAGTTCTTCAACAACCCGCGCAGCGACCGGGCAAAGGACTTCCTGTCGAAGATCCTCCATCACTGAGGCCGCGGTTGGGCCACCATGATTGCCAACACCTGTTGAACCAAAGGATGTTCACCATGAGGATGCGTAAGACGGCTGCTGCGGGTGCCATGGTGCTCGCGCTCGCGGCGACGGCGACCGCCTGCGGTGGCGAGTCGGGCTCGGCGGGCGACAAGCAGCCCGGAAGCGACGTCTACAGCGCCGACTACAAGGTCGCCAAGGACGTCAAGGTCGACTCCGCGACGCTGAAGAAGGCCCAGAAGGCCGGCAAGATCACCATCGGTGTCAAGGCCGACCAGCCGTTCCTCGGCTTCAAGGACCCGGCGACCAACACCTACTCCGGCTTCGACATCGAGATCGCCAAGATGGTCGCCGCCGACCTGGGCTTCTCCGACAAGCAGATCAACTTCCAGACGGTCGACTCGAACGTCCGTGAGACCGCCATCTCCAAGGGCCAGGTCGACTACTACGTCGGCACGTACACGATCAACGACGAGCGCAAGAAGCAGGTCAGCTTCGCGGGCCCGTACTACACCGCCGGCGCCGACCTCCTGGTGCGCCAGGACGACAAGGCCATCACCGGGCCGGATGCCCTCCAGGGCAAGAAGGTCTGCTCGATCGTCGGCTCCACCCCGCTCCAGGAGATCAAGAAGCCGAAGTACGGCGCGGTCACCACCGAGCTGTCGAAGTACTCGGACTGCGTGAAGTCCCTGCTGGACGGGTCGGTCGACGCGGTCACCACCGACGACGCGATCCTCAAGGGCTACGCCGCCCAGCGCCCGGGCAAGCTGCGGGTCGTCGGGAAGCCCTTCACCAAGGAGCCCTACGGCGTCGGCCTGGGCAAGGACGACAAGGCCCTGCGCGACGCGATCACCACCGCGCTGGAGAACCACATCAAGAACGGTGACTACAAGAAGGCGTACGAGGGCACGCTCGGCAAGTCCGGCTCCCCCTACGTCGCCCCGGAGACGCCGCTGCCGCGCTACTGACGGCCCGCGCAACGCACCGGACAGCGCCGCCCCGTACGCCCGCCGCGACGGGTGTGCGGGGCGCGCTGCCTTCCGCGCGCCCCACCGACCTGCGGGCGGTGCCGCGCGGTGCCCCCGTAGTACCCCGCCGTTCCCCGCCGCCGACCCGACCGCTACCGCGGAGACCCCATGAACGTACTCCTCGATTATCTGCCCGAGTTCCGGGACGGGTTCCTCGGAACCCTGGCGATCACCGCGTCCGCCGCGCTGCTCGCGCTGGTGCTCGGCGTGCTCATAGCCGGTTTCCGGGTCTCTCCGGTCCCGCCGCTGCGCGTCTTCGGCACGGCCTGGGTGACGGTGCTGCGCAACACGCCCCTGACGCTGCTCTTCCTGGTCGCGTTCTTCGTCGTGCCACAGATCATCTTCCAGGGGGCCAGCCCCTACGTCCTGGGCACGTTGGCGCTCGGCTTCTACACGTCGTCGTTCGTGTGCGAGGCGGTGCGGTCCGGCATCAGCACCGTGCCGCTGGGGCAGGCGGAGGCGGCCCGGAGCCTGGGCATGAGCTTCTCCCAGACGCTCCGGCTGATCGTGCTCCCGCAGGCCACCCGCACCGTGATCCCGCCGCTGAGCAGCATCATCATCGCGCTCACCAAGAACTCCGCGATCGCCGGCGCGTTCGGGTACGGCGAGCTCTTCAACGTCTCCAAGCTGCTCAACGACAAGGGCTACGCGATCGCCTGGATCTTCCTGTGGACGGCGCTCGCCTACCTCGTCATCACCTTCGCGATCAGCGGCCTGTTCCGGCTGCTGGAGCGCCGGATGGGGGTCGCCCGATGAGCGGATCCGACGGCCGCAACACCAGGAACGACACCCACGGACGGGCGCCGTCGCCGCGCACCGGCGCAACGGGACGAAGCGAGGTAAGGGCATGAGTGGCGCGAGCGTCCTCTACGACGTGCCGGGGCCGAAGGCGAAGGCCCGCAACCGCATCTACAGCGTCATCGGCGCGCTGGCGGTGCTGGGACTGATCGCCTTCGCGATCCTGCGGCTGGACTCCAAGGGCCAGCTGGACCCCGAGGTCTGGCGGATCTTCAACTACGCCGGCGTGCGGACCAGCATCCGCGACGGCGTGCTGACCACCCTCCAGGTCTTCGCGGTGGCGGCGGTGCTGTCGCTGGCCCTGGGCGTGCTGCTGGCGGTGGCCCGGCTCTCCGACCACAAGCCGGTCCGCTGGCTGGCCACCGGCTTCATCGAGCTGTTCCGCGCCGTCCCGCTGCTGATCACCATCTACGCGCTGTGGGTCATCCTCCTCACCAACCGTGACGCGCTGGGCCTGACCGGCAGCCAGCCGCAGTTCTGGGCCCTGGTCGTGGGCCTGACGGTCTACAACGGTTCGGTGCAGGCCGAGGTGCTGCGGGCCGGCATCAACGCCGTGCCCAAGGGCCAGCGGGAGGCCGCGTACGCGCTCGGCATGACCAAGACGCAGGTCATGACGACGGTGCTGGTCCCCCAGGCGATCCGCGCGATGCTGCCGACGATCATCAGCCAGCTGGTGGTGACCCTGAAGGACACCTCGCTGGGCTACATCATCACCTTCGAGGAACTCCTCTACACCGCCCGGCTGATGAGCACCAACATCATCGTCAACGGGAACGACACCTACATCCCGGTGATCACCGTCATCGGCAGCATCTACGTGGCGATGTGCCTGGCGCTGTCCGCCCTGGCCAACTGGATCGAGCGGCGCGGCCGCCGGGCCCGCACCGGCATCGGCGTGGCCCCGGCCGCGGAGCCGGTGGCGGCCGCGGACGCCGCGGAACCGACCGGTCCGGTCGCCGACGCGCCGGCGGCCACGAAGGACTGACGGAACGTCCGGTCGCCCCGCGGCCGGCACCGACCGTCCGGAGGCGGTGGCAACGGCGCCACCGCCTCCGTCACTTGACGCCAGCGGCCGCAATGGGTTGCATACGCTGTGTGATCACGCACCGGGCCCCCACCGTCAGTTCCCGCACGTCCCGTACGCACCGCCGGATCCAGGGAGCCGCCCCGTGGAGCCGGTGATCGTCGTCGGGGCCGGCCCGGTCGGTCTCGCCCTCGCCCTCACCCTGACCCGGCACGGCGTCCCCGTCGTCGTCCTCGACGAGACCGGCGGCAAGGAGGAGGTCCGGCCGGCCCGCACCGTCGTGCTCCGCCCGGACACCGCGGCGTTCGCCGCCCGGCTCGGCTGCGCGGAGTCCCTGGCGGCCGACGGCGCCCGCTGGTCGGCGTGGCGCACCATGCGCCGCCGCCGACTGCTGGAACGGGTCGCGTTCGCCGCCGACGGCACCGGCGCGCCGGACCGGGACGACTCCGGTGCCGGCGCGTCCCCGGTGCACCTGCCCCAGCACGCGCTGACCCGCGCGCTGCGCGCCGCGCTGGCCGGCGAACCGCTCGCCCAGATCGTCCACGACAGCCGGCTGGCCGCCGTCGAACAGGACGACAAGGGCGTCAGCGCCCAGACCCGCGGGGACAACGGGACGTGGTGGCGCGGGAGTTACCTGGTCGGCTGCGACGGCCCGCGGTCCACCGTCCGCAAGCTGCTGGACGTCCGCTTCCCGGGCCGCACCGCCGTCGAGCGGCACGCGGTGGCCACGCTGCGCACCGAACTCCCCTGGCCCGACGAGGCCCTGCTGCACCGCGCGCCGGCCCGGCACGGGGGCGGCCGGGTCAGCGAGGTGTCCGCCCGGCCGCTGCCCGGCGGGGTCTGGCGGCTGGACTGGCTGCTGCCCCCGGGCCGCGAGCTGGTCACCCCGGACGCGCTGGTGGCCCGGATCCGCGACTCGCTGGCCGGCTGGGCCGCCGAGGCCGCCGACGGGTCCGCCGACGAGGGCGCCGCGGGCGGACGCCCGCACACCGGCCTGGTCCCGCCCTACGAACTCCTCGACACCGGCGTCCACACCGTCCACCACCGGCTGGCCCGGACCTGGCGGCGGGGTCGCGCCTTCCTGGCCGGCGACGCCGCCCACCTGCTCGGCGCCCTGGGCACCCAGGGCCTGGACGAGGGCCTGCGGGACGCCGAGAACCTCGCCTGGAAACTGGGCCTGGCCTGGCATCACGGTGCCACCGAGGACCTCTTGGACAGCTACCAGATCGAGCGGCGGGGCGCGGTCGCCGCCCGGCTGCGGGCCGCGGACTCGGCGTTGCCGCTGCTGCGGGACGGTGGCGCGGTGCGGTGGCGGACGGTGCTGCCCGGCGCGGCGCGCGGACGCAGCACCCTGCTGACCGACGGCCATCTGGGCCGCGGTCCGCTCGGCGCGGCCCCGGCCTACCCGCGGACGCCGCTGGCCGCCCCCGACGGCCTGCCCGGCGAGACGGCGGTCGGCACCCTCCCGGGGGCACCGGTGGTGGACGTGCCGGTGACCGCCTCCGACGGTGCGTCGGTGGGGCTGCGCGACCGGCTCGGGCGCGGGCTGTTGGTGGTGCTGGTGGCGCCCGGCACCGGGGTCTGGGACCGACGGCACTGGCAGTCGGCGGGGTTGATGCCGCGGCTGACGGACGCGGTCGGGGCGCTGCCGATGCGTGCGGAGATCCTGGTCACCGAGGCGTATCCGGGCGCCGCGGCGCACACCGTGCTCGTGGTGCGGCCCGACGGCCATCTGGTCGCCGCGCTGTCCGGGGTCCGGCCCGACGAACTGGCCGCCTGCGCCGAGGCGGTGCGCGGCGGGGCGAACGGGACGGACGGGGCGGCGGGCCGCCGAACGACCGCGGACGTGCCGGCCCAAGGGGGCGGACCGCTCGACGCCGTGGCGGAGCCGGTGGGGGACGCGGTGCCGGTTGACCCTCCGGGAAGCTCCGTGCTTGACTCCGAGGGTGACTGATCACAGCTCGCGGTTCTGGCGGAGGGTCCATCTGGACCTGGTCCGCTACGCGGGCTGCACGTGTCGTCCGTCCTGTTGATCCCCACCGCCGCGGCCGTTCGCCGCGGTGGTCCTCCCCGCGCGGCAGTGCGCCGGACTCCGGCGGTCGCGCTCCCGATCACTCAGGACGGTTCCCGTGCCCGACGTACATCTGCCTGCGCGCTCGCGCGCCCGCGCCCAGGACGGCGGCCCCAGCGCCGCCGAACTCCTCGACTTCGCCCGCCGCACCGCCGCCGACCGCGCGCTGGTCGCGTCCCTGCCGCTCGATCCGGAAGGCCGCACCTGGGTCCGGCTGGACGGGCCCGGCGGCAGCGAGGCGTGGCTGATCGGCTGGCCGCCCGGCACCGGCACCGGCTGGCACGACCACGGCGGTTCCCGCGGCGCCTTCGCGGCGGCCGCCGGGGAGTTGACCGAGCAGTCGCTCGCCGCCGCGATCCCCACCGAGGGGTGGAAGACCCTGGAACTCGCCGACGACGTCGACCGGGAGCGTCGGTTGAGCGACGGCCGGGGAAGGGCGTTCGGCCCGCACCACGTGCACCAGGTGCTCAACCTCTCGTCCGACACCCATGCGGTGTCGGTGCACGCCTACTACCCGCCACTGCCGCTGATGCGGCGGTACAGCCGCACCGGCGCGGTGCTGCGGCTGGAAGAGGTCGAACGTCCGGAGGAGTGGTGATGAGCGCGGTCGACGAACTGCTGGCACGGGCCCGGCGCGGACTGGACCGGGTGGACCCCGCACGGGCCGCGGCGCTCCAGGAGGCCGGCGGGCTGCTGGTGGACATCCGCTACGCACGGCTGCGGGAATGCGACGGGACCATCCCCGGGGCGTTGGTCGTCGAGCGCAACGAGCTGGAGTGGCGCCTCGATCCCACGGGTGAGCACCGCGCCCCCGAGGCGACCCACCACGACCTGCCGATCGTGGTGATCTGCAACGAGGGGTACGCCTCCAGCCTCGCCGCGGTCTCCCTGCACGCCCTCGGCCTGCACCGCGCCACCGACCTGATCGGCGGCTTCCAGGCGTGGCGGGAGGCGGGGCTGCCGGTGCAGGGGGCGGGGTTGCCGGCGGAGGGCTAGCGCCGGCGGCGAGTCGACTCCCGTCGTGGGGCGGCGGGTTGGGCGGCGCCGCGGCCCGGCCCGCTCAACTCCCCCGACCGGGTCGGCCGGGCCCCGGGAGTCGTGGGCCGGGGCGAGCGCGGCGCGGTCCGGTATCCCGGGCCCGGTCAGGCGTCCGGGAGGTGGTGGTCGAGGAGGTCCGGGTCCTCGCCCTCCTCCTCCAGGGCTCGGCGGACGACGCGGAGGGCGAGGCCCTCCGGATAGCCCTTGCGGGCCAGCATGCCGGCCAGCCGGCGCAACCGCTTGTCGCGGTCCAGACCGCGGGTCGTGCGCAGCTTGCGCGCGACCAGCTCGCGCGCGGTGGACTCCTCCTGTTCGGCGTCGAGCCGACCGACGGCCTCGTCGATCAGGGCGGAGTCCACCCCCTTGGTACGCAGCTCCCGGGCGAGGGCGCGGCGGGCCAGGCCCCGGCCGTGGTGCCGGGACTCCACCCAGGCGTCGGCGAAAGCCGCGTCGTCGATCAACCCGACGTCCTCGAAGCGGGCGAGCACCTCCTCCGCGGCCTCGTCGGGGATGCCCCGCTCGCGCAGGGCGTCCGCCAGCTGCCGGCGGGTGCGCGCGCTCCCGGTGAGCAGGCGCAGGCAGATCGCCCGCGCCTGCTCCTCGGGTGTGCGCGGCGGCCCCGACCCGGCCCTCGACGGGAGGGAGCCACCGCCGTCCCTGACGGCGCCGTCCTCTTCGGGGGCGGCACCGCGGTTGCGGCGGCTACGGTTCTCGGCGTCGCCGGCAGCGCTGCCGAAACCGGCGCTGTCCGGCCATTCCGTTCGCCGTGTCATGGCCCGTCAGCTCTTGGCCGCCGCGGCCTTGACGCCCTTGGCGCTCTTGGCGGCCGCGACCGGTGCGGCGGCCTTGGCCGGCGCCTCGGCCGGGCCGGCGGCGTCCGTACCGGGCTCCGCCACGACGTCCTCGGGCTTCACGCCGACGCCCAGCTTCTCCTTGATCTTCTTCTCGACCTCGTTGGCGAGGTCGGGGTTGTCCTTGAGGAAGTTGCGGGCGTTCTCCTTGCCCTGGCCGAGCTGGTCGCCCTCGTAGGTGTACCAGGCGCCGGACTTGCGGATGAAGCCGTGCTCGACGCCCATGTCGATCAGGCCGCCCTCGCGGCTGATGCCCTGGCCGTAGAGGATGTCGAACTCGGCCTGCTTGAAGGGGGGTGCGACCTTGTTCTTGACGACCTTGCAGCGGGTGCGGTTGCCGACCGCCTCGGTGCCGTCCTTGAGGGTCTCGATCCTGCGGATGTCGATCCGGACGGAGGCGTAGAACTTCAGCGCACGGCCACCGGTCGTGGTCTCCGGGGAGCCGAACATCACGCCGATCTTCTCGCGGAGCTGGTTGATGAAGATCGCGGTGGTCTTGGACTGGTTGAGCGCGCTGGTGATCTTCCGCAGGGCCTGGCTCATCAGACGGGCCTGGAGGCCGACGTGGGAGTCGCCCATCTCGCCCTCGATCTCGGCCCGCGGCACCAGGGCGGCCACGGAGTCGATCACGATGAGGTCCAGGGCGCCGGAGCGGACCAGCATGTCGACGATCTCCAGCGCCTGCTCGCCGTTGTCCGGCTGGGACAGGATGAGGTTGTCGATGTCGACGCCGAGCTTCTGCGCGTACTCGGGGTCCAGGGCGTGCTCGGCGTCGATGAACGCGACCTGGCCGCCGGCCTTCTGTGCGTTCGCCACCGCGTGCAGGGTCAGGGTGGTCTTACCGGAGGACTCCGGTCCGTAGATCTCCACGACCCGGCCGCGCGGCAGGCCGCCGACGCCGAGCGCGACGTCGAGGGCGGTCGAGCCGGTCGGGATGATCTCGATGGGCTCCCTGGACCGCTCGCCCATGCGCATGACCGCGCCCTTGCCGAATTGCCGTTCAATCTGTGCGAGTGCGGCGTCCAGCGCCTTCTCGCGGTCGGTGCCTGCCATGGGTTCCACCCGGTTTGCTTGAGTCGATCGCTTCACGTCCATGACGCTAACGCCTGCCACTGACAATGCGCCCGGACCCGGACCCGGCCTGTGGATAACTCGGCGCTCGGCCCGGGATTCCCGTGGGCCGGAGCCGCGTGGAGCGGCCGGAGCCCCCATAAGAATGGATGTTCGATTTTGGTGTCAAGCGCGCCGCACCCGGCACCGCGGCACCGCCGGCCTCACTCGCCGGCCGGCCGCGCCGCCTGCGGCACGGCCCCCTCCTCACCGCCCGGCGCACCGGCGGCCGGCTCCCGCTCCGGGGCCCGCGCCGGCTCCCCGTGCGCCGCCCGGGCCGGCTCCGACGCGCCCTCGCCGTCACCGTCCCTGGCTCGGCTCCGACGCCTCGCCCGGAAGCCGGCCCGCGGGTCCGCGGTGACCTCGTAGCGCTTGACGTAGGCGCCGAGGAACGCCTGGAGGGTCGCGGTGGCCGGGATCGCGATCAGCGCGCCGACCGCGCCCATCAGGGCCGTGCCGGCGATCACCGAGCCGAACGCGACGGCGGGGTGGATGTCCACGGTCTTCGCGGTGATCCGGGGCTGGAGGAGGTAGTTCTCGAACTGCTGGTAGACCACGACGAAGCCGAAGACCCACAGCGCGTACCAGGGGTTGACGGTGAACGCGATCAGGATGGGCAGCGCACCCGCCAGGTACGTGCCGATCGTCGGCACGAACTGCGAGATCAGGCCGACCCAGATGCCGAGCGCCGGCGCGTAGGGCACGCCCAGGATCTCCAGCAGGACGTAGTGCGAGACGCCGGAGATCAGCGCCATCAGGCCGCGGGAGTAGAGGTAGCCGCCGGTCTTGGCGACCGCGATCTCCCAGGCGCGCAGCACCTCGGCCTGCCGGCGGGGCGGCAGCACCGAGCACAGCGCCCGTCGCAGCCGGGGGCCGTCGGCGGCGAAGTAGAACGAGAACAGCGCGATGGTGAGGAGGTTGAAGAGCCCGCCGAGCACCTGCGCGGAGACCGCCAGGACGTTGTTGGCGCTGTCCTGGACGTACTTCTGCAACCAGTCGGAGTTCAGCAGGTTGTTCTGCACCTGGACCCGGGAGAGGTGGGTGTGGAAGGTGTCGTTGATCCAGCTGATGACGGAGTCCAGGTACTGCGGGAACTCCTCGACCATGGTGGCGATCTGCCCGGCCACCATGGAGCCCAGCAGCGCGAAGAAGCCGATCGTGCCGACGAGGATCGCGAGGAACACCAGGCCGGTGGCGAGTCCGCGCCGCATGCCGCGGGCGGCCATCCAGTCGACGGCCGGCTCGACGGCCAGGGCCAGGAAGAACGCGATCAGCACGTTCAGCAGCAGCCCGATCAGCTGGTGGAAGCCCCAGGTGGCGAGCTGGAAGCACGCCACCAGGGCGAGCGCGAGCACCATGGCGCGCGGCAGCCAGCGCGGCATCCGCGCCCCGTACCGGTCGTCGTCGGGCCGGGCCGGGGGCGGGTCGGCGGGGCGGGAGCCGTCGCGGCTGCTGGTCTCATCTGTCACGCGCACGCTGCCCAGTGTCGCGCACCGGGCCGACACCGGGTCCGGGCCGGCTCAGCGCTTGTCCTGCGGCACGTCCATCACCGTGCAGACCACGTGCCAGACCTCCTTGGCGCTCCAGCCCGCCGCCAGCGCCTCGTGGACGGTGCGGCCACCGAGCCCCGCCATCACGTGGTCGCGCGCGAACGAGTCGGCGTAGGCCGCACCGAAGTGGTCCGCCATCCGCTCCCAGAACACCGTCAACCGCATGATTCCCGCCTCACACCCGCTTCGGCCTGCACCTTCCCCGGCTTCCCGCCGCCCGGTGCACGCGCCCCAGGGGCGTTCCGGGTCCGGCCCCTTCATACCGCCGGAGCCGGTCGAAGGGCCAGCGAGGGCGGGCGGCCGTCCGGGCCTCGGGGCGTGCCGGCGGGGCGGGGCGGCCCGCTCGCCCGCACCCCGGCCGGTCGCGGCGCGCCCCGGGAGGCTGGCACGGACCACCCCGACACACTTGCTAGATTGCGCAATCAAGCAGTCGAACGTGAAACCGGCTCGGCCCAATCGTCGTCTTCCTGGCCGGAACCACTCTCTTCCGCCACCGTGCGGCATGCCCCGAGACCGCTTCGCCGGTCCGACCGTCCAAAGGATGCGAATGACAGGTCAGCGCACCGAAGCCCCTGACGGCTACGACGACCTGGCCCGGAACCCGACACGGGTGTCACGCCGGGTGCCGGGTCCCCGCCGCCGCGGGGAGCGGCATCCGGGAACGGACCTCGGGCCGGCGCCAGGGCGGGCCGGCGCCCGACCGGACCGGGCGGGCCGCGGGCGCCGGGCGGCCCGGGCCGCCGCGGTGGCGCTGGTGGTGGCCGCCGCCGGCGCCCTGGTCGACACGGTGCTCTGGGGCCGGCCGGGCTGGGTGTTCGCGGTCACCGCGGCGCTCGGTGCGGCGCTGGCCGCGCGGACCTGCACCCGGGCCGGTGCCTGGTGGCTGATATCCGCGCCGCCCCTGGTGGTGGCGGTGGTCACCGTGGCGTGCGAGGAGGCGGCCGGCATCACCACCCTCCAGGGCAAGGGGCTGGCGACGGCGGCGGTGCGCTGGGCCGTGGACGGGTTCCCGGCCATGGCGGCGGCCGAGGCGGTGCTGATCGCGGTGCTGTTGGTCCGGGGCGTGCGGGCGGGCCGGCACGGCGGCCGGAAGCGGAGTGGGAGGAACAGCGGTGCATGACGAGCGGAGCCCCTACGGGCGGAGTCCGTACGGACCGGACGACCGGGAGTCCGGCGGGACGGGCGGCCGGGCCGCACGCCGCCGCGCGCCCAGTGGGCGGGGCGGCCGACGGCGCTCCCCGTTGGTCGTCGCCGGCCGGACCGCGCTGGCGCTGTCCTCGGCGCTGGTCCTCCTGGCCAGCGGGGTGTCGTGGGCGGCGTACAACTGGGTCAGCAGCGGGCTGACCACCTCCGACGCGCTCAACGCCATCGGCGGCAAGGACGCGCCCAAGCACCTGGACAACTCCGTCAACCTGCTGCTGATCGGCCTGGACTCGCGCAAGGACATGAACGGCAACGACCTGCCGCGGGAGTTCGTCCGGGACCAGTTGCACGCCGGGTCCAGCGACATCGGCTACTACAACACCAACACCCTGATCCTGATGCACATCCCGGCGGACGGCGGGAAGGTCACCGCGTTCTCCATCCCGCGCGACGACTACGTGCAGACCTTCAACGGGGACGGCACCTCCCAGGGGCACTTCAAGATCAAGGAGGCGTACGCCAACGCCTACACGGTCGCCCACGACAAGTTCTCCGCCCAGGGGGTCAAGGGCGCCGACCTGGAGAGCCGGAGCCGGGAGGCCGGTCGGGAGGCGACGCTGGCCACCGTGCAGAACTTCCTCAAGGTGCCCATCGACCACTTCGCCGAGGTCAACCTGCTGGGCTTCTACGACATCGCCAAGGTCCTCCAGCCCATCGAGGTCTGCCTGAAGCACCCGGTGAAGGACCGCTACTCGGGCGCCGACTTCCCGGCGGGCCGCCAGCAGCTCGACCCGAAGCAGGCGCTCGCCTTCGTCCGGCAGCGGCACGGCCTGGAGGGCGGCGACCTGGACCGCACCCACCGCCAGCAGGCGTTCCTGTCCTCGGTGACCCACAAGCTGAAGAGCGAGGGGGTCTTCGGCGACCTGGGCAAGCTCCAGGGGCTGTTCGACGTGGTGAAGAAGGACCTGGTGATCGACAGCAAGTTCGACGTGCTGGACTTCGCCCAACAGGCCACCAACCTGACCGGCGGGAACGTGGTGTTCCACACCCTGCCGATCGCCGGATTCGCCACCCGCAACCGCGAGTCCGTCAACCTGGTGGACGTCCCCAAGATCCAGTCCATCGTGCAGTCCCTGATCGGCGGGAAGTCCGAAAGCGCGGGCGACGCGGGCGACGGCGCATCGTCGCCCGCGCCGTCGACGAAGGCCGCGCCGGGCACCGTCGACGTCCTCAACGGCGCCGGGCAGACGAAGCCGGGGGCCGCCGGCGACGAACTCAAGGCGCTGACCGCGCTCGGCTACACCCCGGGCCGCGCGGACAACGCCGCGCCCCGGCAGCGCACCACCGTCCTGTACGGCGCCGGCGCCCAGGACGCCGCCCGGCAGATCGCCGACCGCGTGAGCGCCGGCGCGCCGGTCTCCTCGGCCTCGGTGCCCGCCGGGCACGTACAGGTCGTCCTCGGCGCCGACTTCACCGCCCCGCCGGCCACCGGGGCCACCACCCCGCCGGCGACGTCGGGCAAGTCCACCGGCTCGGGCGGGCAGGACGCCGCCCCCACGCCCGTGCCGTCCGACGCCTTCGCCGGCGACTCCGTCAAGGAGGGCGGCATCCCGTGCGTCAACTGACGCCCGAGGGGCGGCCGGTGGCCCCGTCGGCCACCGGGTGCCCCGGCCGCCCCCGGGGCACCGCCCGCCCCGGCGACCGTACGGGCCGGGGGTGCGCCGCCTAGACTGGGCCGACCGGGGGCCTAATACGGGGAGAGCCGCAGTGGTGAAGAGCGTCGAAGGTGCGGGCGGGAGTACGGGCGCGGCGGTCGACCCGTCGGCCGAAGTGCTGGCCGAGGCGGCCGGGATGTTCGGCCTGCTGGCCTCGCCGCCGCGGCTGCACATCGTCTGGGCGCTCGCCCAGGGCGAGAGCGACGTCAGCGGCCTCGCCGAACGCGTGGGCGGCGCCCTGCCCGCCATC
>NZ_JBJMAB010000034.1:0-98943 GCF_045799175.1 Streptomyces sp. VTCC 41912 | reverse complement strand
GGCATCAAGCCGGTCATCGCCCGACGCGGCACCGAACACGGCTCCGGCCTGGGAACCAAGCGATGGGTCGTGGAACAGACGATCGCGCTCCTGCACTGGTTCGGCCGCCTGCGCATCCGTTGGGAAACTCGAGACGACATCCACGAGGCGTTCCTTAAACTCGCCTGTTCACTGATCTGCTGGCGACGCCTGCAAAACACGTTGCGTTAGGAACTCTTAGACCCGCGGTGTTCCCGGTTCGAGCCCGGGGGCGGGCACTGCTGACCAGCTCGTTTGCTGTTCGGCGACGGGCACCAGGACCAACGACTACGAGCACCAGGCGGTGAAGATGAACGGCTGTATCGACTGCACCAGTCCGGCAACTCGGCGGGGCCGGTGCGATGTTCACGACCAGGCGCACCAGGACCGGCCGTCGGTTCGGGCCAGGCGTTCGCGGGGCCGGCGACGGGCAAAGCGGTTCGACGCTGCTTCACGGCTCCGGCGGACCCTTGAGCGAAAGGGCCATGGCTGGTGTGACTGGTGCCTGGACGACTTCCCCGCGGACGGGATGGACGTCGATCACGTGCGGCCCCTCGCGTTGGGAGGGGCCGACACGGACGGAAACGTTCAGGTGTTGTGCCGGGGGTGCCATGCGCTGAAGACGGGGACGGAGTTCGGGGCCGCTCGCATCGAATGACGGGTTGGACGGCCCCGAACACAATGGCTGTTCAACGCTCGGTGCGATCCCGGGTCCTGATCTCGCTCCGGCGCTGGGCACGGGCACGCTGCCACTCCTGCCACAGTTCCTTGCGGTCCCGGGAGTTCTGGGGCCAAACGTGGCGAGCCAACCGGGTAACTCCGGCAACGATGGTGACGAGTGCGATGACGGCGAGGACAGCCCACCACGGGGCGCCTTCCGGCAGTTTGAACACGACTGTTGACCTTCCGACCTTGCTTGGTCGGCGGGCTACCTAGGCAGCCAGTACGGCGCTCCCCGGCGCACGACTGCTGTGATGCCCACCCCAGTTGATGTTCACGGGGAAGGCAGGGTTGGGCCCTCGGGGGATGACTTCTGGTGTTCGTTCGAGCGGGATGGGCGTCCACACGGGCAAGTCGTTCCTTGCGGCGCGACCAAGGAGCCCCGAGAGTAGGCGCAGGAGTAGGCGTGCAAGGAATCCGATTAGGCGCGCGATCAGTTCGGCTAGCGCACTCAGGAACTCTCGGGCTGCCTCGCGTCGTTCCTCGGCGGTGGTTGCGGTGCGCATCCCGTAAGCGGCTACGTGAAGGCGGGATCGAAGCCCCTTTGCGATGCGTACGGCCGCGTACGCCTCACGAGTTAGGAAGAAGTCAAGATCACTGATGCGTGTGGGCCTGATGTACGGGATGTCCACGGCCGGATCGTTGATGTACGAGACGCGTTCGTCCGTCAGGAACAGCTCAACAACCTCTTTGGCCAAGGCGCTTGGTATGTAGAACCTGGCCGGCTGGGTCTCGTTCTCTTCCATCACACCCCCTTCCCGATGCCCTGAACGACTGTAGCGGCTGCCTCCGACAGTATCCCCACCCTCCTGGAGGTGATCCCCCATGCCCCGCAAACCCCGCCCCCCTTGCAGCGTCCCCGGGTGCCCCGAGCTGACGCGCACTGGTGGTCGCTGCGACCGGCATCGACGTGAGGCTGAGAGGCAGCGCGGTACGTCTGCCGAGCGGGGCTACGGGACACGGTGGCAGCGCATCCGTAAGGCGTACCTGTACCGGAATCCGTGGTGCGTGCTGTGTGGTCGCATGGCGACGGTTGCTGACCATTTCCCTTTGTCGCGGCGTGAGTTAGTCGCGCAAGGGGTGAGTGATCCTGATGCGTTTGCTTGTCTGCGTCCGTTGTGTGCGACGTGCCATAACCGCGAGACAGCGAGGCATCAACCGGGCGGTTGGGCTGCCGAAAAACGTTCAAACTCGCAGCGTTTTTGAATGAATTACCAGGGGGGTACCCCCTTCCCCTCCCGCCGCTGATCGGCAGGGAGGGATTTCTTTCGCATGGCTAAATAAGCCATTTCTGTGGGCTGGCCCATTCACCAGCCACCAACGAGAGGGCGATCATTCATTCGCCCTCACATCTCTCAAAGGAGAATTTTTATGGCTCTCACCCTTGTCGAATCTGCGAAGCTTTCGCTTGACCAGTTGCAGCGTGGCGTGATCGAGACGTTCGTGCAGGAGTCTCCGATCCTGGACCGGCTTCCGCTGATTCAGGTGACCGGGAACGCATACAAGTACAACGAGGAGTCCAGTCTTCCCGGTGTTTCCTTCCGGGCTGTGAACGAGGCTTACCCGGAGAGTACGGGCACGCTGAACCAGCGGATCGAGACCCTCGCCATCCTCGGCGGGGACGCCGACCTGGACAAGTTCATCGTGCAGACCCGGGGCAACCTGAACGACCAGCGAGCCATTCAGACCATGCTCAAGGTCAAGGCGGCGTCGATTCACTTCGCCGACCAGTTCTTCAACGGTGACGTGGAAGTCAACCCGAAGGGTTTCGACGGGCTGCGCAAGCGGTTGCTCGGTGCTCAGGTGCTGGATTCGAAGGAGACCGGTCCTGTCGCCAACGGCTATGACTTCTTTGACACCTTGGACGCGCTGACCGCACAGGTACGTGGCATCAACGGCTCTAACGGAGCGCTGTACATGAACGCTGCCGTCCGGGCGAAGATCGAGTCCGGGTTCCGTCGGCTCGGTGGCGGCGAATTGCTCAGGGAGGTCATTGCGGGGAAGAGCACCGTCATGTGGAAGGGCGTCCCCCTCCTGGACGCCGGGCAGAAGCTCGACGGAGCGGACGTGCTGCCGCTCACGACGGGCACGGGCGGGAAGCAGACCGGTGACATCTACGCGGTGCGCTTCGGTACCAGCGAAGCTGACGCCGGTGTCTCCGGACTGACCAACGGTGGTGTCCAGGTGACCGACTTGGGCGAGGCGCACGACAAGCCCGTCTACCGGACCCGCATCGACTTCTACTGCGGTCTCGCGCTGTTCGGCGGCAAGGCCGCTGCCCGTCTGACGAACGTTCTCGTCGCATAGTGGTCCATTCATCCCCCGTGCTCGTTAGCCCAGTTGGGCTGCGAGCACGGGGACTTTTTGCGTACCCGGGCCAGGTCGCCGGGCATACGCTGGAGAGGGAGAGGAGCAGTGATCCCATGTCCACTGGGCTTGCCGACAACGTGAGGAAGTACCGGCGGACAGCCGGTCTGAGCCAGGAGGGTCTCGCCGAGGCGGCGGACCTGTCCCTGAGCACGGTGCGCAAGGTGGAGCAGGGTGGCGACGCCCGTGTGGAAACACTGCACGCCCTCGCCCGCGCCTTGGGGGTCACCACATCGGCTCTGTTCGCGACCGAGGTGCCCCGGCCGGTGGTCGATGACGGGGCGAACCGTCGCTACCTCGCCGAGCTGCGTCGGGCCCTCATGCCGCCGATCGGGCTCACTGCCGTGCTCACCGAACCGGCAGAGGCAGGCTCACTCTCCACGATGCGACGTGAGATCGAGGACGGGCACGCGCTCTACCAGGCGGACCGGTACAGCTCTGTTGCGAAGAAGTTGCCGGGGTTGCTGCGTTCGACCGAAGCCGCCGTTGCCGCCCTTGAGGACGACGAGCGGCAACAGGCGATGATCGCGCGCTCGTACGCCCTGCTGCTCGCCGGCAAATACCTCACGCAGGTACGGCAGTACGACATGGCGTACTACGCCCTGGCGGAGGGAATCCGCCTGGCGCGGGAATGCGGGCAGACGCTCACCGCTGCCACGGGCGTCGTGGGTCTGTGCTGGTTGCTGCTCAGGCAGGACCGGTTCGACGAGAGCGAGCAACTGGCGGCGATGACCGCCGACGAGATGGAGCCCAGGTTCTCGCAGGCGTCGCCGGGGGCGCTCGCCGTGTGGGGTGAGCTGTCGCTCAGGGTCGCGTCGGCGGCCGTGCGGAACAACCGCCCGGACGTGGCGCGGGAGGCCCGCAGGATGGCCGCGACGGCTGCCAGCGCGCTGGACCAGGAGCACATCGACTACCGGTCGCACTGGACGACCTTCGGCCCCGTCACCGCGGAACTCAAAGCCGTGGAGGACCTGTCCCTCATGGGCGACGCACGAGGCGTGATCCGGCGCACGGACGACGGGCCGTTGAGCGAGAAGGCCGTCCGCAACTACGGAAAGCCCAGTGCGAACAACTGGGATCGTCACCGGCTGGACGTGGCCCGAGCACACGTCCTGCTCGGCTCGCACCAGGACGCCATGGACGTGCTGACGTCGATCAGGAACACGTCCGGGGAGTGGATCAAGCACCAGTCCATGGCGCGCTACCTCATGCGCGACATCCTCAAGTCGCGGAAGCGCACGTTGACGCAGGACATGCGAGGGATGGCCGCTCACCTGAGTGTCGCCGAGTAGCTATCACGCTACGTGGTACATCATTCCTCGACGCCACCGAACTACCGCCTTGCGCATGTGGATTGGCCTCCCGGATCTCCATACGGTCGCTGTATGAACGCGGCGGACCGAGGGGGCCGAGGTGACAGACAGGACCAAGAGTGACCGCAAGCGGCGGCGTGACCTTGCCGATGCGGCGTTGGGGGTTCCTCCCCGATTACTCCCGTGGTCGAGGGACGGCAAGGTGTGCTTCCTGAGCACCGACGGCGGGCCGCGTAGCTTCGTCTCCCGTCTCGCAGACGACGTGGAGGACGTCCAGCTTGAGATGGCCGGCGACGTGCAGGAGGCGGCTGAGAAGGTGCTCACCGACCCCATGTCGCCGCATGCCGAGGTGAGATACACGGCCATTCGCCTGACCGAGTCCCTGCGCGAGGTCCTCCGGATCGCGGAGAGCCGGGGCGCTCGCATCCCCGCACCGGACGACGGAGACGTTGAAGGTGACGAGGAGTCCCCGCTCCCCGCGGAGGGCCGCAGATGATCACGCATGCTGATGTCGGGCAGCGAGTTCGGGACGGGGCCGGTCGCATCGGCATCCTCGTTGACCTGATCCCGGATTACGAAGACCCGGCCGACCCTCCCGGGGAACGACGGAAGCGGGCAACGGCCTTCCTGAGCCCGGAGGGCGGGGGCCGCGAGTGGCTCGCCCCTCCGGCAGTCGTGGTCCGCACCGATACAGGCTCCGACCCGCTGAGCGACGCCCGGTAGGGCGACTCTGCGGATCGGACGGCGACGCTCCCGACCGGATCAGCCTTGAGCAGGGACAGGCCGTGTCCCGTCTGAGTTGACGTGCTCAGGCTCTCGCCCCGGTCCGCCCCTTGGCTGGGGTGCCGCTCCGCGGTGAGGGCGTAGCCGCTGTGGCCCCGTCCGTGTCGTCCCTGTGGCGCGCGGGCGGGGTTACTTGCTGCCCTGGCGTTCACCCTCGCCGCTGCGGTCCCGAACGAACGACCCCATGCCGGGCGTGGTGGTGATCAGCCCCTCCTCGCGCAGTGCGGCAGTTGCCTTGCGGACCGTGGTCCGGGTCACGCCGAACTCGTTCTCTAGCTGAACTTCAGAGACGAGGTGTCGCGCCGGGTACTCACCGCTGTGAATGCGTCGGCGCACTGCTTCGGCGATCTGATGCCACTTGGGTCGGGTGGGGTCGAACTCGAACACGCGCGGAACATACCTATCACCTCCAGTGGCCGCATAGAGACCCCTGTATACACCTGAACATAGACATCCCTGCGTAACCCCCACTACCGTCGAACATGAAAACGCCCCGGAAGACCGGTCCTACGCGGTCCGCCGGGGCTTAGCCGACCAGCTTGCATAGGAGCTGAACGACCATGCGCGATGCTATCGCCCGTGCCCTGGTGTGCATGCTGGGGTTGCTGCTGCCCGCCCGAGGACGACACGCAGCAGCCCCCACCACCGAACCGGGTACCGAACCCGCACCCGTGAACCCGTGGTCCCGCCCCTGGACCGGGCCAACCAAAGAAGAAGCTGCCGAGTTCTTCCGACAGCAAGCCGAGAGCACGCTAGAGCTGCATGTGATCCGGGAGCGGCGGCGCGCGGCAGTGCTCGCCACCATGGGTACGGACTACCCGTACAGCTACCCCGGCGCCCCGTTCCCCGCGTCCGCGTTCACTGCCGAGGGGAGAGCCGCATGAGCTGGCACCGTCAGCGCTTCCCCCTCGTGCCGCCGGAGCAAGCTGAGACCTGCTGCCGCTGCGGGCAGCCAACGCGGGTCCCTGTCCCCGTACGCCATGTTCCCCGCGCAAGCGGACCTGACGCGATCATCTACGCCTGCCCCAACTGCGCCGTGCACCTCGTGCCCGGTCCCCTGCCTGGCGAACTGAAGTAGTCCCCCGTCCCACCAGCCCCGTCCGGGCTATCTCCGGACGGGGCTCTCTCAGGCCCGTCACAGAAGTACCCGTTATGAGCTTCGGGAAGCCGACAACGTGGGAAGCAACGCCAACCGCGTCAGAGCGCCTGCGCGAACGTGCTGAACAGGCGTTGTGGGTCGTAGGTCTGCTTGACCTTGTCGAGGCGGGTGGTGGCGGTCCCGTAGTAGGCGGACTTCCAGTTGGGCAGGCTGGCGTCGGTGTAGTTCTGGTAGGCGGCGCCCGAGGAGTGGCGCTGCATCGCGCCGTGGAAGGCGTCGAGCCATGCGGTGCCGGCGGCGCCGGAGCCGCCGGCGGGCCAGGAGGTCAGGTACTGGGCGAGGAAGCGGGAGCGGCGGTGGACGAACGCGGTGTCGGTGGTGCCGACGCGGTTGATCGCGCCGCCGAGTGCGGTCAGTGCGACGTTGCCGGTGACGCCCTTGTGGCCGCCGCTTTCGATCTGGGCCAGGAGGCTCTGGACGCCGGCCGCGGACAGGTTGCGGTCGAAGAAGTGCGAGCGGGCGGCGTAGGTCTCGCGGCCCAGTGATCCGGCGCCGGTGTGGCCGGGCAGGGTGCCCGGCATGTGGCACTGGGCGGTGGACTTCGAGGAGCAGCCCGCGTATGCCTCCATGGCGTCCAGGTAGCCGATCGGGGTGAGGCTGACGCGGGTGGCCGGGCCGGGGCCGCCGGGCTGGTCGGCGAGTTTGTCGACGGCGTTTTGCAGGTCGTGGTGGCTGCCGAGGGAGAAGGCCGCGACGGAGACCGCCGGGGTACCCCCGGCGGTAGCTGGGGGAGTGTCGAAGTGGGCGGTGGACCATATCTCGTCGGGCTGGTCCGGGCCCCACTTCTGCCAGGACCCGAGCACCGCGGCGGCCTTGGCCCAGGGCCAGGTCATGTATGCCATCACCGCGCGGGGCGCCGGGTGGGTGCGGAAGCGGAGTTCGGTGACGACGCCGAAGTTGCCGTTGCCGGCGCCGCGCAGTGCCCAGAAGAGCTCGGGGTGGTGGTTCTGGTCGCAGTCGACGGTCTTGCCGTCGGCGGTGACGACGGTGGCGCCGACCAGGCTGTCGCAGGTCAGTCCGTACGCGCGGGAGACCACGCCGTGGCCGCCGCCGAGCGTGAGGCCGGATATGCCGACGGTGGGGCAGGAGCCGCCGGGGACCGTGACGCCGTGCGGGGCGAGGCCCTCGTAGACGTCGATGAGTTTGGCGCCGGCTCCGATCCGGGTGGTGCCGCCGGTCGGTGCGCCGACCTTGTCGAGCGCCGAGACGTCGATGATGAGTTTGCCGTTGCCGCTGGAGAAGCCGGCGTAGGAGTGGCCGCCGCTGCGGATGGCGACGGGGGCGTCGTAGCGGCGGGCGAAGGCGAGGCACTCGGCGATGTCGCCGGGGTGTTTGACGTAGGCGATGGCGGACGGCTTCAGGGTGTCGAAGCGGGTGTTGTACAGGCGGCGGGCGGTGGCGTAGGAGGCGTCGGAGGCGCGTATCAGATCGCCGTCGAGGCCCTTGCCGAGCGCGTTCCAGGCGGTTTGGGTGGCGGGGGTCCTGGCGGCCGCCGCGCTGTTCATGGCGCCTGTGGTCCCGCTGGCGGAGGTCGCCGCGGTGGGGCCGCCGGGGGCCTCGCAGCCGGTGGCCCAGGCGAGGGAGGTGGCCGCGAGTCCGCCGCCGGCCGTCAGGAGTGTGCGCCGCTTCACTGGGATGGATCCCCCTTGGTTGTCGTACGGTCCGGTCCCGGCCCGCCGGTCGTCCGGCCGGTGGGCGCGGGGGTGTGCCGGGGCATCGCACCTGTGGGTCGGCCGGTAACGCTCCCGTTGTTCCGTGTCGTCCGGTACGCGAGTGAAGTCCGTTACCGCGTGGTGCTGTTGTGCCCCTCACTACCCAGATGCGGCGCGGGGGGTGACGGGTTCCCGGAACGGACCTGGTCATTCCACGGGGCGGTCCACCGCGGCGTCGGGACCGCCGTGCGCAGCCGCCGCGTGACGCTCGGCATCGGTCCGGGCCTGGGAGCGGGCGCGGCGGGCCATTCCGGTCCAACCGCAGTCGCAGCGGGCCAGGCAGAAGGAGCCGCGCTCGGTGGTGGAGGTGCGGTGCGGGGCTGATTCGGGCACCCGGCCACGCTACGCGCCCCAGGTGCCGTTGCGTGACGGGGCCCCGTCACGGTCGTTGAACGGTGCGGTCGACGCACCGTCAGACGAGTCGGGGGCGGGACGTCCGACCGTCCCGAGCGGACCGGCCGGCCCAGGCGGTCCCGAACACGGCGGCCGAGGGGGCTCGTACGCATGGTGGTGCAGGACAGGCGAGGCGGCGCGGTCGCCGCGGCCGTGGTGTGCGGGACGGGACTGATGGCGGGGCTGCTGGCGACGGCGGGCTGTTCCCCGAACGGCGCGGCGGCGGACGACCAGGTGGCGCCCGCGCGGGCGCCGGCCGCGGCGGAACTGCGGCGCAGCGTCGAGGCGCTGCTGCGGGCCGGTACGGCCAGGGTGCGGACGGCGATGGAGACGGTCAGTGGCGGGACGCTGGTGGCGATCCGGGGGGCCGGCGGCTACGACTTCGCGACCGCCAGCGGGCAACTGCGGTTGGTGCTGCCCGATCTGAAGGGCAAGCCCAGCGGCGGCAACCAGCCGATCACCGAGGTCCTGGCGCCCGGTGCGCTGTTCATGAAGAACCGCGGGGCGGGGGTGCCGGCCGACAAGTGGGTGCGGGTGGACACCGCGACGCTGCCCGACGGGAACCTCGTCACGGGTGGGGCGACGGATCCGCTGGCCGCCGCCGAACTCCTGCGCGGCGTGCGGGAGGTGACGTTCCAGGGGCAGGAGCGGTGGGGCGGGGTGCCGGTGCGGCACTACCGCGGTACGACCGATCTGGCGGCGGCCGCCGGGCGGGCGTCGGCGCGGACCCGGCCCGCGCTGGTGGCGGCGGAAAAGGGGTTCACCACCATGGTGGTGCCGTTCGACGCCTACGTGGACGACGCCGGGCGGTTGCGCAAGCTGCGCCAGCGGTTCCGGTTCGCCAACGGGGTGCCGGCGGGGGCGTCGGTGACCTCCACGACCGAGCTGTACGCGTTCGGCACCCCGGTCGTGGTGCGGCTGCCGGACCGGCGCGACATCTTCACCGGGAAGATCTCCGCGGCGTCCGGGTAGGCCCGACGGCGCGGGCCGGGCGCGGAAATGGTCCTTCCGTGTCATGTGCGGGGCGGGTGGCCCTCCTTACCCTGGCGGTAACCACCACGGCGTGGGAAGGCGCTCGAAGGGAGGAGGTGTCGGACGTGCCCGCCCATCGCCATCCGACGGTTCAGGACCAGGTCGCCCTCACCGAGATCGACCTCACCGGTGAGTTGATGATCGCGGCGGCGGCCGCGAGCGAGGACCGGCTCAGCACCGACCGGATCGACGAACTCCTGCACGTGGCCGGCGCCCCGCACGGGGACCGGCCCGATCGACAGGCGCCGGACGCGCCCTGACGGGCCTGGCCCCGCGGCGGTCAGCTGCGCAGCATCCGCTCGATCGCCTTGGTCGCCTCCTGGACCTTGGCGTCGACGGCGTCCGGTCCCTGGGCGGCGGCGTCGGCGACGCAGTGCCGCAGGTGCTCCTCCAGCAGTTGGAGGCCGAAGGACTGCAGGCCCTTCGTGCTGGCCGAGACCTGGGTGAGTATGTCGATGCAGTAGACGTCTTCTTCGAGCATGCGCTGCAGACCGCGGATCTGGCCCTCGATGCGGCGCAGTCGCTTGATGTGCGCGTCCTTTTGCTTGGCGTAGCCGTGACCGCCCGGCGCCGGAGTCCCCACAGCGTTATCGGTCACAGATCCGGGGGCGGTGCGGGGGGCGGTTTCCGGCGGGGAGCCGTGGCAGGCGGCGGCGGCTGCGGTGCCGCCGCTGGTGCCCGCGTCCGTGGTCGTCATGGCCATCTCCCGTGGTATTGAAGCGATCCGTATACCCCCGGCGGGTATATCGTACCGAAATTTTCGGGCACCCGCGGTACCCCGTGCAGAGCATGCTGCCCGATGGGCGACACTGAGGGAATGCCGGTTAGCTGGGTTAGCTGTGGCTGGATGATGCGCCTAGCATCAACTCGACCGAATCCGATGCACCCCGAGGATTTCACGTGCGCTTTCGTCTGACCCCCAGGGAGACGAGCTTCTACGACATGTTTGCGGCGTCTGCCGACAACATCGTCACCGGCTCCAAACTCCTGATGGAAATGCTCGGGGCGGACGCCTCCGCACGGGCCGAGATCGCCGAACGGATGCGCGCGGCCGAGCACGCAGGGGACGACGCGACGCACGCGATCTTCCACCAGCTGAACTCCTCGTTCATCACGCCGTTCGACCGCGAGGACATCTACGCCCTCGCCTCGTCGCTCGACGACATCATGGACTTCATGGAGGAGGCCGTCGACCTGGTCGTCCTCTACAAGGTCGAGGAACTCCCCAAGGGCGTCGAGCAGCAGATCGAGGTGCTGGCGCGGGCGGCTGAGCTGACCGCCGAGGCGATGCCGAACCTCCGCACGATGGCGAACCTCACCGAGTACTGGATCGAGGTCAACCGCCTGGAGAACCAGGCCGACCAGATCCACCGCAAGCTGCTGGCCCACCTCTTCAACGGCAAGTACGACGCCATCGAGGTGCTCAAGCTCAAGCAGATCGTGGACATCCTGGAGGAGGCGGCGGACGCCTTCGAGCACGTCGCCAACACGGTCGAGACCATCGCGGTCAAGGAGTCCTGAGCGCCGGCCATGGACACCTTCGCGCTCATCGTGACCATCGCGGTCGCGCTCGGATTCACCTACACCAACGGCTTCCACGACTCGGCGAACGCGATCGCGACCTCGGTCTCGACGCGCGCCCTGACCCCGCGGGCCGCGCTGGCGATGGCGGCCGTGATGAACCTCGCCGGTGCCTTCCTGGGCAGCGGCGTCGCCAAGACGGTCAGTGAGGGGCTGATCGCGACCCCGCACGGCAGCAAGGGGATGGGCATCCTCTTCGCCGGGCTGCTCGGCGCGGTCGTCTGGAACCTCGTCACCTGGTACTTCGGCCTGCCGTCCTCGTCCTCGCACGCGCTCTTCGGCGGCCTGGTCGGCGCGGCGCTGGCCGGCGGGACGCAGGTGATCTGGTCCGGCGTGATCGAGAAGGTCGTCCTGCCGATGTTCATCTCGCCGGTGATCGGGCTGGTGCTCGGCTACCTGGTGATGGTGGCCATCCTCTGGCTGTTCCGGAAGGCCAACCCGCACAAGGCCAAGCGCGGCTTCCGCATAGCGCAGACCGTCTCGGCCGCGGGCATGGCGCTCGGGCACGGTCTCCAGGACGCCCAGAAGACCATGGGCGTCGTGGTGATGGCGCTGGTCATCGCCGACGTCGAGACGGCCGACGACGCCATTCCGCTGTGGGTCAAGCTGGCCTGCGCGATCACCATGTCGCTCGGTACGTACGCGGGCGGTTGGCGGATCATGCGGACCCTGGGCCGGCGGATCATCGAACTGGACCCGCCGCAGGGCTTCGCCGCGGAGACCACGTCCGCCTCGGTGATGTACGTGGCGTCGTTCCTGTTCCACGCGCCGATCTCCACCACGCACGTCATCACCGCCTCGATCATGGGCGTCGGCTCGACCAAGCGCCCGCGTGCGGTGCGCTGGGGCGTGGCCAAGAACATCGTGATGGGCTGGTTCATCACGATGCCGGCCGCGGCGCTCGTCGCCGCCCTGGTGCTCTGGCTGATCAAGCTGGCCTTCGGCTGACGACCGGTCCCCTGTCCGCAGATGGTGAAGGGCCCGCCCCCGGGTGAGGGGCGGGCCCTTCGTCCTGTGGTGGCACCGCCATGCAGCACCGCAGGACACCGGGGGCGGCCGACGGCTCAGCCGAAGCGGCCGGAGATGTAGTCCTCGGTGGCCTGGACCGAGGGGTTGGAGAAGATCCGCTCGGTCTCGTCGATCTCGATGAGCTTGCCGGGCTTGCCGACGGCCGCCAGGTTGAAGAACGCGGTGCGGTCCGAGACCCGCGCGGCCTGCTGCATGTTGTGCGTCACGATGACGATCGTGAAGCGCTCCTTCAGCTCCCCGATCAGGTCCTCGATGGCGAGGGTGGAGATCGGGTCGAGCGCCGAGCAGGGCTCGTCCATCAGCAGCACCTGCGGCTCGACCGCGATGGCGCGGGCGATGCACAGCCGCTGCTGCTGGCCGCCGGAGAGGCCCGAGCCGGGCTTGTTCAGGCGGTCCTTGACCTCGTTCCAGAGGTTGGCGCCCTTGAGGGAGCGCTCGACGACGTCCTTGAGCTCGCTCTTGCGGTACTTGCCGTTCAGGCGCAGCCCGGCCGCGACGTTGTCGAAGATCGACATCGTGGGGAACGGGTTGGGGCGCTGGAAGACCATGCCCACGGTGCGGCGGACGGCGACCGGGTCGACGCCGGAGCCGTAGAGGTTCTCGTCGTCCAGCATCACCTTGCCCTCGACGCGGCCGCCGGGGGTGACCTCGTGCATCCGGTTCAGGGTGCGCAGGAAGGTCGACTTGCCGCAGCCGGAGGGGCCGATGAAGGCGGTCACCGAGCGCGGCTCGACGGTCATGGAGATGTCGTCGATGGCCTTGTGGGCGCCGTAGTACGCGTTCAGGCCGCTGACGTCGATTCGCTTGGCCATGTCAATCACTGCTTCTTTCTGTCGCGGCTCGGTCAGCGGCCGGTTTTGGGGGCCTTCCAGCGGGCGATGCCGCGGGCCACCAGGTTGAGGACCATGACGAAGACGATCAGCACGAGTGCCGCGGCCCAGGCCCGGTCGTAGGAGGCGTCGGAGCCCTGCTGCCACTGCTGGAAGACGTAGAGCGGCAGGGACTGCTGGGCGCCGTCGAAGGGGTTGTTGTTGATCGTCTTGGCGCCCCAGACCAGCAGCAGCACCGGAGCGGTCTCGCCGGTGATGCGGGCGATGGCGAGCATCACGCCGGTGGTGATGCCGCCGATCGAGGTCGGCAGGACGACCTTGAGGACCGTGCGCCACTTCGGGATGCCGAGGGCCAGGGACGCCTCGCGCAGCTCGTTCGGGACGAGCTTGAGCATCTCCTCGGTGGAGCGGACCACGACCGGCATCATCAGGATCGCCAGCGCCATCGAACCGGCGAAGCCGGACGGGCCGAAGCCGAGGATCAGGATCCACACGGAGAGCACGAACAGGCCGGCGACGATCGAGGGGATGCCGGTCATCACGTCGACGAAGAAGGTGACGACCTTCGCGAGCGTGCCGCGGCCGTACTCGACGAGGTAGATGGCGGTCAGCAGGCCGAGCGGGGCGGCGATCAGGGTCGCCAGGCCGACCTGCTCCAGGGTGCCGATGATCGCGTGGTACACGCCGCCGCCGGGCAACGCGTCGGGCAGCGTGCCCATCGAGTGGGACAGGAAGTACCCGTTGAGGACCTTGCGGCCGCGGTCGACGGTCTCCCACAGCAGCGAGGCGAGCGGGACGACGGCGAGCAGGAAGGCGGTCCACACGACGGTGGTGGCCAGCCGGTCCTTGGCCTGTCGGCCGCCCTCGACGGCCGCGGTCAGCAGGAACGTGCCGACGACGAAGAGCAGTGCGGCGATCAGTCCCCACTGGACGGCCGAGTCCAGGCCGGCGGCCAGGCCGGTGCCGCAGCCGGCGGCGACGGCGACCAGGGCGAGGACCGGCAGGGTCCAGCGCGGCAGCCGGGACTGCTTGAGCGCGAGCGGGGTGCGCGACTCGGCGACCTTGCGGTGGCGGTGGCTGGTGGCGACGGTCATGCGGAGGCCCCCGAGTACTCCTTGCGGCGGGCGATGATCAGCCGGGCCGCGCCGTTGACGAGCAGGGTGATCACGAAGAGGACGAGGCCGGAGGCGATCAGGGCGTCCTGGCCGAAGGTGTCGGCCTCGCTGAACTTGCTGGCGATGTTCTGGGCGAAGGTGCCGCCGCCCGGGTCCAGCAGGCTGGCGTTGATCAGGAAGCTCGGGGAGAGGACGGTGGCGACGGCCATCGTCTCGCCCAGCGCCCGGCCCAGGCCCAGCATGGAGGCGCTGATGACGCCGGAGCGGCCGAACGGCAGCACCGACATCCGGATGACCTCCCAGCGGGTGGCGCCGAGCGCCAGTGCGGCCTCCTCGTGCATCCGCGGGACCTGGAGGAAGACCTCCCGGCTGACGCTGGTCACGATCGGCAGGATCATGATCGCGAGCAGGATGCCGACGGTGAACAGCGAACGGGCGGCCCCGTTGCTGTAGCTGAAGATCCCGGTCCAGCCGAGGAAGTCGTTCAGCCAGCCGTAGAGGCCGCTCAGCTGCGGGACGAGGAAGAGCGCGCCCCACAGGCCGTAGACGATGCTGGGGACCGCGGCGAGCAGGTCGATGACGTAGCCCAGCGGCGAGGCCAGCCTGCGCGGCGCGTAGTGCGAGATGAACAGGGCGATGCCGACCGCGACCGGCACCGCGATGAGCATCGCGACCACCGAGCTGACGACGGTGCCGAACGCGAGCACCGCGATGCCGAACTTGGGCTCGGTGCCGACGGCGTTCCAGTCCAGGGTGGTGAAGAAGTTGCTCTTGTCCCCGGAGATGGCGAGGACCGAGCGGTAGGTGAGGAAGGCCGCGATGGCGGCCATGATCACCAGCAGGGTGATGCCGGAGCCCCGGGAGAGCCCGAGGAAGATCCGGTCACCGGGGCGGACCGCCTTGCCGGAGACCGATCCGGTGGCCGGTGGCGGGGACGGTGCGGTTGTCGGGTGGGGTGAGTAGTCCATGGGTTTCTCCGGTCTGCGGAGCCCTGCGGGGGCTCCTGCGCGGCGGTGCACCGGATGGGCGGCGGTCCCGGTGGGTCTTCGGGACCGCCGCCCGGCGGGTCAGGAGAGCGTCGCGACGGTCTTGCGGACCTTGTCGGCGATCTCGGTCGGGAGCGGGGCGTAGCCGAGGGCCTTGAGGGCGTCCTGGCCGTCCTTGCTGGAGACGTAGGTCAGGAAGGACTTGGTGGCCGGCAGGGTCTCGGCCTTGTTGCCCTTGTCGCAGGCGATCTCGTAGGTCACCAGCGTGATCGGGTACGCGCCCTCGGCCTTGGTGGCGTAGTTGAGCTTCAGCGCCAGGTCGTTTGCGCCCTGGCCGGCCGGCTTGGCCTCGGCGATCGCCTTGGAGGCGTTGTCGACGGTGGCCTCGACCGGGGCCTGGGCACCGGTGTTGATCTTGACCGTCGGGATCTTGCCGGAGGTCGCGTAGGACAGCTCGAAGTAGGAGATCGCGCCGCTGGTCTGCTTGACCTGCGAGGAGACGCCGGCCGAGCCGGACGCCGCCTGGCCGCCGGTGCCCTCCCACTTCTTCGCCGGCTCGTGCTTCCAGGCACCGCCGGAGGCGGCCTTGAGGTACTTGGTGAAGTTGTCGGTGGTGCCCGAGTCGTCGGAGCGGTGGAACGCCTGGATCTTCAGGTCGGGGAGCTTGGCGCCCGGGTTGAGCTTCTTGATCGCGGCGTCGTTCCAGTTGGTGATCTGCGAGTCGAAGATCTTCGCCAGGGTCGGCGCGTCGAGGACGAGGTTGTCCACGCCCGGGACGTTGTAGCCGACCGCGATCGGGCCGCCGACCATCGGCAGGTCGATCGCCTGGCCGCCCTTGCAGAGCGTCTTCGACTTGGCGATCTCCTCGGGCTTGAGCGCCGAGTCGGAGCCGGCGAAGGCCGTCTGGCCCTGGAGGAAGGTGGTGACGCCCGCGCCGGAGCCGGTGGGCTGGTAGTTGATCTCGGTGCCCTGGCAGGCGCCGGAGTAGTTCTGCACCCAGACGTCCATGGCGTTCTTCTGCGCCGACGAGCCCGAGGCGAGCAGCTTGCCCTTGCCGTCGCACTTGACGTTGGCGGCCTTGGCGGAGCTGCCGCCGCCGCTGCCGCCGGTGGTGTTGTCGGAGCCGCACGCGGTCAGGGCCAGGGCACCGGAGACGGCGAGAGCGCCAACGGCGAGGGCGCGAACCCGGTTCTTGCGCTGAAGCTTCACTGTCGAGAGTTCCTTCCTGGTGCGCGCCGTTTCCTCGGCGTGCGGAGTGGTGACGGAAAGGGGGGCGGCCGCGTTGCCTGGCGGCGGGCCGGCGCCCTCGGTACGGCCGAAATTAGGCAGATCAGGTGAAGCAGCCGATGGAGCGGAGTGAACGCACGGTGAACCTCGGCCGTCAGCTGAGTGCGGCGCCGTCGGGCGCGGACGGGCGGCCCGGGGGCGCGGGCGGGGGCCGCGGGCGCGGTCGGGACGCGCCGTGACGGAGCGCCCGGTTCCGGTGCGCGGCGCCGCCCCGGAGCGCCGGGTTCCGGGCCGAACCACCCGTTCTCCACCGGGAAACGGCCCGTCGCCCTGTCGAATTACCAGTCGGTATGGCAGCATCCGCGCCGAGAGCGCGCACACGAATCGGTGCGGAACGACCGGAGGTGACTGGTGGGGAGCCAGGGGGCACAACAGGGCGTTCGGGGCGTGGGTGCGGGGTGGGGCGTACGGGGCGGCCGGTTGGCGGTGTGCACCGCGGTCGCGCTCTGTGCGACGGGCCTGCTCGGCGGGACGGCGACGGCGGTGCAGCGCACGCCCGCCCCGACCCCGTCACCCGGGGGCGACGCCCGCCACCTCGAAGAGGTCCGCAAGGAGATCGAGGGCCTCTACCGCACGGCGGAGCGGGCCACCGAGGACTACAACGCCGCCGAGGAGCAGGTCCAGCTCCAGCAGAAGAAGATCGTCGAGCTGGCCCGCACCATCGACGACGCGCAGCGCCGGCTGGCCACGCTCAAGCGCCGGGCCGGGGCGCTGGCCAGCGCCCAGTACCGCACCGGCGGCATCCCGCCCGAGGCGAAGCTGATGCTCAGCACCGACCCGGAAGCCTTCCTCTTCAATGTCGATCTGGCCCGCAAGGGGCAGCAGGCCGTCAAGGGCGTGATCGGTCAACTCACGCACCTCAAGAGCGACTTGGAGAATTACGCCCAGGACGCAAGTCGCCGCTGGGAGGAGCTGGAAGCCAACCGCAAGAAGAAGGACGACGCCCGCAAGGAGATCAACGACAAGATCGACGCGGCGAAAAAGCTGGAATCCCGACTGGCCGCCAAGGAAAAGGAGCGACTGCGGAAACTGGAGGACGACCAGGCACTGCTCGCCCAGCAGAAATGGCTTGACTCCGGCGTACTCAAAGAGATCACCAACAAAGCCTCCGACCAGGGCAAGAAGGCGATTTCGTACGCCACTTCGCAGATCGGCAAGGATTACGTCTGGGGCGCCGTCGGACCGGACACCTTCGACTGTTCCGGACTGACCCTGCGGTCCTGGCAGGCCGCCGGCCGGACGATTCCGCGCACCTCGCAGGAGCAGTGGCGACAGCTGCCCCGGGTGGAGCTCAAGGATATGCGCCCGGGCGACCTCGTCATCTATTTCTCGGACGCCAGCCACGTCGGGATGTACCTCGGCGACGGCGCGATCGTGCACGCACCGCGCCCGGGCCGGCAGGTGACGATCACGGGCGCCGGCTCGATGCCGATCCTGGGCGTCGTCCGGCCGGACGGGGAGAGTGCCGGCTGAGTCGGCGCGGGTCCGCGACCGCGGCCGCGGCGGAGCGTTTCCGGACATTTTCCGGGCGCGCATTCCGTACCGTGCGGGCGAAATGTCATCCGGTGTCGTGCGGGTGAAATGGCGGTGGCGTCGGGCGGCGCCACCGCGCACGCATTGTTTTCCTTCCCGCGGTCCGCAAGCCGCTCGACGGCTGCCCTTCGGTAGCGATCCGGTAGCGGAATGCGCTCGACCGGGGTGATGTTCGTCATTCCCCGCCCAGGGCACCCCAGGTGAAATGGCCTATCAGCCCTGGCATATGACGAACGCCGCGTGACAAAGGGCATTCCGCGTGCCGCGGTCCGGGCGCTATGGTCGCCATTCGATGCCCGGTAGCGCCCCCCGCTCGGCTGACCGACGAGCAGGGTCGAACCGGGCACGGTGACGTGCCGGTCGGCCCGTCGCCGTACCCCTCGGGGGGAGGGAAGGAAGCAGACCCATGCCCGTACCCGTACCGCACCCGCGGACGGCCGTGCTGCCGCACCAGGCAGGACCGGCGGACTCCGGCTGCGCGGAGAACGCCCGCGCCGCCGCCGTCGGCATGCCCGCGCACGGGGGCTGCTCCGGGGCCGGCCCGCTGCCCCGCGACCTGCCGGCGGCCGAGCTGCCGCGCCCGGTCGTGGACGGTCGGACTGCTGCCCGCCCGCCGGCCGGCCATGCGCCCGGCGCCACGACCGAGCCGGTGACCTCCGCCACGTCCGAGGCGCCCGCCGCCGCGGACCCCTCCACCGCCGCCGTCGAGCCGAGGCCCGAGCCCCCGGCCCAGGGACTGACCCTGCTCCTCATCGGCGAGGACCCGAACAACCACGTCCCGGAGATGTGGGACTGGGCCGGCCGCAAGGTCCGGCTGCGCACCGCCCGCAACCTCACCGAGGCCGAGCGGCTGCTCACCGACGACGTGCACTGCATCCTGCTCGACCTCACCCCCGCCGAGCCGACCGGCCGCGAGGACCGCGACCCGCCCCGGGGCGACGGCCCCGGCGGCCCCGGCGGCAGGGGCGGAGACGAGTTGGCCGCGCTGCGCGCCGTGCTGCGCATGGCCCCGGCACAGGCCGTCCTCGTGCTCACCTGCGAGACGGACGCCGAGCGGGCCGCCGAGGCGGTGCGGGTGGGCGCCCAGGACTACCTCTTCCGCGACGAGCTGGACGGCAAGGTCCTCAGCCGCGCGGTGCGCTACGCCGTGGAACGCAAGCGCGCCGACCTGGCCCAGCGCCAGCTCACCGAGTCCCGGCTGCGCGCCCAGGAGAACGCCCGCCTGGAGCGCGGCCTGCTGCCCACGCCGCTGCTGGACGGCTCCGAACTGCGCTTCGCGGCCTGCTACCGGCCCGGCCGCAGCCGCGCCCTGCTGGGCGGCGACTTCTACGACACCGTCCGCACCCCGGACGGCACCGTGCACGCCATGATCGGCGACGTCTGCGGCCACGGCCCCGACGAGGCCGCGCTCGGCGTCGAACTCCGCATCGCCTGGCGCGCGTTGACCTTCGCCGGGCTGTACGGCGACGAGCTGCTGGCCACCCTGCAGAAGGTGCTGGAGAACGAGCGCCCCGACGACGAGATCTTCGCGACGCTGTGCACCGTCGACATCTCCGAGGACGGACACCGCGCCGGCGTGTGCCTGGCCGGCCACCCCGCGCCGCTGCTGGCCCGCGCCGGCGAGCAACCGGAGCTGCTGCCGTACGAGTTCGGCGGTCCGGCGCTCGGTCTGCTGCCGGAGGCCCGCTGGCCGCGCCGCCAGGTCGAGCTGGGCGCCGCCTGGAGCCTGCTGATGTACACCGACGGCCTCATCGAGGGGCGCATCGGCGAGGGCACCGCCCGGCTGGGGCAGGACGGGATGACCGAGCTGGTCGCCCGCCAGATGGCGAGCGGCCTGACGGGCGACGAACTGCTGGAGGCATCGGTGCGCGAGGTCCGCGCCCTGAACGGCGGGGAGCTCACGGATGACGTGGCGGTCCTGCTGCTGGACCGGCGGTAGGGCGCGGGGCCCGTACGGGCCCGGGGCGGAGACGGGCCCGTCGGGCCTCAGCGGCCGCCGTTGTACGGCCCGTAGGGGCCGTCCGAGCTGGAGCCGCGGCGGGGGCCGCGGCCGCCACCGCCGGCCACCGCGCGCAGTGCGGGCCGGACGTCGACGGTGTAGACGATCACCGCGATCATGCCGATGATCGGCAGGAACGACAGCAGGGGCAGCAGGAACAGCAGCGCCGTCGCGGCGCCGAGGAAGATCAGCCACATGGCCTTGTTCTGCTTGTCGGCCGCGCGGTAGGCGTCCTCGCGGCGGACCGCCGCGTCGATCAGCATCACTGCGGAGTAGATGCCGAGGGCGAGTTGCACCCAGCTCAGAACGCTCTGGAACCCGTAGATCAGCACGCCGTCCACCACCCGTTAGCCGTTCGCTTCGCAGTTCGCCAGGGAACTCGGTCTGTCATCTCGGTCCGTGCGGCTCCCGTGGGCCCCACCGTACCCGGACAACGGGCCGGACACGTGGGGAGTGCCCGGCCCGTGCGATGACCGCCGCTCACCGGCGGCTCACTTCGCGGACGGCGGCGGGGTGCTCTTCTTCGCCGGGCCGGCCGCGGGCTTGCGCACGGCGGCCGGCTTCTTCGCCGTGGCGGTCCTCGGCTCGGTCGAGGCGGTGGCCTTGGCCTCGGGGCGGGTCCCGTTGGCCGGCACCGTCTTGGCGCGACCGCCGGTCTCGGTGCCGTTCTTCGCCTCGGCCGTCGGCTCCGGCTCGATCGCCACCGCCAGCTCCTCGACCTGCTCGGCGGCGCCGCCGCGCCAGTTCTGCACCGCGCCGCGGCCGCGCTCGGCCAGCTCGTCGTAGGTCTCCCGGGCCTGCACGGCGACCTCGGCGGCCCGGCCGACGCCGCGCAGCGCCAGCTCCTGGGCCTGGTCGCGGAACTTCTTCAGGTCCCCGTCGAGCGAGCCCAGCAGGTCGGTCAGCTTCTCCTGGGCCTCCTTCGCCTGCTTGGTGACCAGGGACTGGATGTCCTTGGGGTCGGTGCTGCGGACCGACTCGAAGCGCTTGGGCGCCTCGGACTTGATCTTCTCGACCAGCTGCGGCACCTCGCCGAGCTTCTCGGCGGCCAGGTCGGCGGTACCGGCCAGGGCGTACAGCGGGGTCGCGTCGGTCAGGGCCTTGCGGAGGTCATCGGTGGTGATGGCCATGACGTGGTTCCTCCTGGAAACGATGGGTTGCGTCAGGTGGCGTGCGGGCCGCCGTCGGCCTCTGTCTCATGGGGGTGGCCCCCGTCCTCGGGTCCGTCGCCGGACCGCCGTGCGTCGTCGTCCGGAGTGCTGCCGCCGAGCCCGTTCTCCTTGCGGAAGGACTCGTAGATCTGCAGCAGGACCTGCTTCTGCCGCTCGTTCAACGACGGGTCGGTGAGTATCGCGGTCTGCACCCCGGCGCCGTCCGGGCCGCGCCGCTCGTCCAGGATCCCGGCCTGGACGTACAGCGTCTCGGCGGATATCCGCAGCGCCTTGGCCAGCTGCTGGAGGATCTCCGCGCTCGGCTTGCGCAGCCCGCGCTCGATCTGGCTGAGGTACGGATTGGACACCCCTGCGGCATCCGCCAGCTGCCGCAGGCTCAGCTGCGCGGTGCGCCGCTGCTCCCGCAGGAACTCGCCGAGGTTGCCGACATTGAGTGATGCCATGCCTCGATACTGCACGGTAGCGCTAACTATTGCAAGCAAGCGCTAGCAGGAGTGGTGCGTTGGGGTGTCGGGGCGGGAGCCCGGCGGCCTGCGCGGTGAGCTGTGTCACATCGCGTCACAGTCGGCGGGCCCGCGGTGTCTTGAGGCCGAACCCCTTGAACCGGAGGAGGCACCGTGAGCGTGAACACCGAGGTCGTCGTGGTCGGCGGCGGGTACGCCGGCGTCATGGCCGCCAACCGTCTGACCCAGCGCGACGACGTGACCGTGACGCTGGTCAACCCGCGCCCGACCTTCGTCGAGCGGATCCGCCTGCACCAGGTGGTGGGCGGGTCCCACGACGCGGTCGTCGACTACGCGGCGGTCCTGGGCGCGCGCGTCCGGCTGGTGGTCGACACCGTGACGCGGATCGACGCCGCCGGGCACGGCGTGGTGCTGGGGAGCGGCGGCACGGTCGGCTACGACTACCTGGTCTACGCGGTGGGCAGCGGCAGCGCCGATCCGCGGGTGCCCGGCGCGGCCGAGTTCGCCCACCCGATCGCCACACTGGAGGAGGCGCGGCGCCTGCGGCCGCTCGTCGACGCCGTGCCGGCGGCGACCGCGGTGACGGTCGTCGGCGGCGGACCGACCGGCATCGAGACCGCCGCCGAGCTGGCCGAGCTCGGCCGCGCCGTCACCCTGGTCTGCGGCGGGCAGCTCGGCCCGTACCTGCACCCGCGGGGCCGGCGCTCGGTCGCCAGGCGGCTGGCCGCGCTCGGGGTGCGGGTCCTGGACGGTCCCGGCGCGAAGGTGACGGAGGTGACGCGCGATGCCGTACGGCTCGGTGACGGCCGCACCGTGCCGAGCCCGGTGACCATCTGGACCGCCGGGTTCGGCGTGCCGGACCTGGCCGCGCGCAGCGGCCTGCGCACCGACGCCCTGGGGCGCCTGCTCACGGACGAGACGCTGACCAGCGTGGACGACCCGCGCATCGTCGCGGCCGGGGACGCCGCGGCGCCGTCGGACCGGCCGTTGCGGATGAGCTGCCAGGCCGCCGGTCCGCTCGGCGCGCACGCCGCCGACACGGTGCTCAGCCGGCTCGCGGGGGAGCGGCCCGCGGACCTCACCGTGGGGTTCGCCGGCCAGTGCCTCAGCCTGGGGCGCCGCGTCGGCTTCTTCCAGTTCGCGACCAAGGAGGACACCGCGAAGAAGTACCACCTCGGTGGCCGGCCGGGCGCGAAGCTCAAGGAGTTCGTCTGCAAGGGCACCGTCAAGCAACTGGCGGACGAGGGGCGCAAGCCCGGTGCGTACCGCCTGCACAAGGTGTTCAAGGAGGGCCGGCGGCAGGCGGAGTTGCGGGGCGAGCGCGACGGGCGGCCGGCCCCCGCCGGACCGACCGGTGGCGGGGAGCACCACCGATGACGCAGGACCGCGCAGGCGATCCGGCGACCGAGGCGTTCGTCGCCCACCGCAACCTGCTCTTCACCGTCGCCTACGAGATGCTCGGCTCGGCCGCCGACGCCGAGGACGTCCTCCAGGAGACCTGGCTGCGCTGGGTCGAGGTCGCGGTGGACCAGGTGCACGACCGGCGCGCCTACCTGGTGCGGATCACCACCCGGCAGGCGCTCAACCGGCTGCGCACCCTGACGCGGCGCAAGGAGGCGTACGTCGGCCCGTGGTTGCCCGAGCCGCTGCTCACCACGCCGGACGTGGCCGAGGACGTCGAACTCGCCGAGAGCGTGTCGATGGCGCTCATGCTCGTCCTCGAAACGCTGTCGCCGACGGAGCGCGCCGTCTTCGTGCTGCGCGAGGTGTTCGACGTCGCCTACGAGGAGATCGCGGCGGCCGTCGACAGGAGCCCCGCGGCGGTGCGGCAGATCGCCCACCGCGCCCGGCGGCACGTCGAGGCCCGCCGGCCCCGCGAGGTGGTCCCGGCGGGCACGGCCCGGGCGGCCCTGGAGGCGTTCCGCCGCGCGCTCGACACCGGGGATCCGCAACGGCTGCTCGACGTGCTCGCGCCGCACGTCGTCCTGGTGAGCGACGGCGGCGGCGTCAAGCAGGCCGCACTCCGGCCGATCACCGGCGCGGACAAGGTGGCCCGCTACCTGGTCGGCGGGATCGGCAAGGCCGCGGCCGCGCCGACCCTCGACCCCACCGTGGTCAACGGCAGCCCGGCCCTGGTCGTGCGGCTGGGCGGCGCGCTCGACGGCATCCTGGCGTGCCGCGTCGAGGACGACCGCATCACCGGCCTCTACTACGTCCGCAACCCCGAGAAGCTGACCCGGGTGGCGGCGCGCACGCCGCTCGCCCTGCGCTGAACGCCGAACGGGAAGACGGCGGGCGGCGGGTGGCGCCGACGGCCGCGGGGTCCGTGGTCGGGCGGCTGTCGGTGAGCGGTCGGTGAGCGGTCGGTGGGCTGTCGGCGGCCGTTGCGATCGTGTGGGGCAGGTCGTTCCGCCGGTCGTCACCGGCGGGCCGGCCGGTCGTTTCGTCCACGCAGCGAGGAGCCGCCGTGATGCCGTCCGTACCGCCCGCCCCGCCCTGGGACGTCCACCGGTTGCCGCCCGCCGACGGCCGCACCGTCCTGGTCACCGGGGGCAACGCGGGCATCGGGTACTTCGTCGCCGAACAGCTCGCCACGACCGGCGCCACCGTCGTGCTGGGCAGCCGGGACCCGGTGAAGGCCGAGGCCGCGCTGGCCGTGCTCCGCGCCCGGGTGCCCGGGGCGCGGGTGCAGGCCGTGCGGCTGGACCTCGCCGACCTCGGCTCGCTGCGGACGGCGGTGGCCTCGCTCGGGCCGCATCTGGACGCGGTCGTCCACAACGCCGGCGTCGCGCTGGACGATCCGCCGCGCCGGGAGACCGGCGACGGCCACGAGCTGATGTTCGGCACCAACCACCTGGGCCACTTCGCCCTGACCCGGTGGCTGCTGCCGCTGCTGGCGGCCGCACCCGCGGGCCGGGTGGTGACCACGGGGAGCTTCGCCGCGAAGACCGAAGAACTGGACCTCGCCGACCTCCAGTCCCGGCACGACTACCGGCCCAAGCGCAGCTACGGCCGCACCAAGCTGGCGCAGATGCACTTCGGGCTCGAACTCGACCGCCGGCTGCGCGCGGCCGGCTCCACCGTGACCAGCGTGGTGGTGCACCCCGGCGGGGCCCTGGACTCCCGCACGCCGGCCAGGCCCCCGGTGCACGAACGGACCGCCGGCGCCTGGCTGCGCGGCCTGCCCGCCGCCGTCGTCCTCCAGGGCAAGGACGCCGGGGCGTGGCCCGCGGTGCGCGCGGTGCTCGATCCGGCCGTCGGCGGCGGGCAGCTGTGGGGTCCCCGCGTCTTCGGGCTGCGCGGCGCACCGCGGCGCGAACCGCTCTGGCGCAACCTGGCGGACACCGCCGTCGCCGGCCGGCTGTGGGCGGCGAGCGGTGAGATGACCGGGGTGGACCCCGGGGACGCCCTCGGATAGCGGGCGCCCGGCGCGAGCGGGGCGGGGCGGGCGTGGCAGCGGGGAGAACGGGGGCTCGCCCGCCGTACGGGCCGGGCGGTGCGCCACCTAGGGTGGGCGGGCAACACAGCTTGTTCGCGTACGGACACACGGGGGTGGCCACCATGGCACGGAAGGCACAAGCGGAACAGACACGGCGACGGCTGCGCTCCAGCACCGTCATCCTCGGCGGCATGGGCGCGCTCGCCGCGGCCCTCACCTCGTGCGGCTCGGAGCCGGACAAGCGCTGCGTGGACCCCAAGAGCTACGACAGCGTCCTGGGGTACCGGGTGCTCAGCCCGTCGCAGTGCTCGTCCACGACGGGGTCGTCCACCACCGGCGGCCGCTGGTACTACGGCTCCGGCGGTTCGGGCCGGCACGCCGACGGCGGCACGTTCAGCAAGAGCCAGGCCGTCGACCGTGGCGGCTTCGGCTGCGCCGGCCCCGGCTCCCGGCACGGCTCCTCGGGCGGCTGACCGCCCGATGCGCCGCCACACCCTTGAGCCCCGCCCCGACTGGCGGTCCCTCGTCGAGGCCCAGGGCCTGATCTACCCGCTGACCCGGTACCCCGACGACTCGCTGCGCCCCTATTGGGACGAGAGCGCGTACTACTCCTTCTCGGCCGACGAGATCGAGGAGCTGGAAGGGGTCGTCGAGGAACTCCACGGCATGTGCCTGGCCGCCGCCGAGCACATCGTCACCCACGACCGGTTCGCCGACCTCGGCCTCACCGACCCGCGACTGGTCGCCCGGGTCGCCGAGGCGTGGCGCCGCCGCGCCGAACTGCCCTCCCTGTACGGCCGCTTCGACCTCCGCTACGACGGCACCGGCCCGGCCAAGATGCTGGAGTACAACGCCGACACCCCCACCTCCCTGGTGGAGGCCGCCAGCCCGCAGTGGTTCTGGATGGAGGACCGGTTCCCGGCCGCCGACCAGTGGAACTCGCTGCACGAGCGGTTGGTGGACGCCTGGAAGCAGCAGGCCCCCCTGCTGCCGCCGGGCGCCCCGCTGCACTTCGCGCACTCGGCCGCCGACGAACTGGGCGAGGACCTGATGACCGTCGCCTACCTGCGGGAGACCGCCGAGCAGGCGGGCCTGGCGACCGAGGCGATCACCGTGGAGGAGATCGGCTGGGACCGGCTCTCGGGCCGCTTCGTCGACCAGCGGCTGCGCTTCATCCGGGCCTGCTTCAAGCTCTACCCCTGGGAGTGGCTGGCCACCGACGCCTTCGGCCCGCACGTCCTGGACACCCTCGACAACGGCGGCGCCACCGGCACCACCCTGTGGATCGAGCCCGCCTGGAAGATGCTGCTGTCCAACAAGGCGCTGCTGGCGATCCTCTGGGAGCTGTTCCCCGGCCACCCCAACCTCCTCGCCGCCTACCTGGACGGCCCCCGCGACCTGCCCGCCGGCCCCGGCCACGTCGCCAAGCCCCTGCTGGGCCGGGAGGGCGAGGGCGTCACCGTCCACCCACCGGGAGAAGCCGCGGTCCGGCGCGACGAACCCTGCTGCTACCAGGAGTTGGCGCCGCTACCGGACTTCGACGGCAACCGGGTGGTGCTCGGCGCCTGGGTCGTGGCGGACGAGGCGGCCGGACTCGGCATCCGCGAATCGACCGGCCTGGTCACCGACGAGTACGCGCGGTTCCTGCCGCACCTCATCACCTGAGAAACCCGGTGCGGCGCACCGGGACGCGCTGTTACGGTCGGCCGTATGCAGCGCGCGGGCCAGAGGGTCACGACGACGCCGGAGGACGTCCCGGCGCGCTGACCGCTGACCTGTGAGTCATCGAGCCCCGGGGCGAGTGCCCCGGGGCTTCGCCGTGTGGTCACTCGCCCCGAGGGCGACCCGTGAGGAGACCACCATGAACGCCACCCCGGACCACGACCACCGCCGGCTCGGCCGCGCACTGGACCTGTTCGACACCGACCCCCTGATGGGCGCCGGACTGCCCTACTGGCTGCCGGACGGCGCGGCGGTGCGGCACGCCCTGGAGGAGTACGTCCACGAGGTCGAGCGCCGTGCCGGCTACCGCCACGTCTACTCGCCCGTCCTGGCCAAACGCGAGCTCTACGAGATCTCCGGGCACCAGGACCACTACAGCGACGACATGTTCCCGCCGATGGAGGTCGGCGGCGAGCAGCTCGTACTGCGCCCCAGCCTGTGTCCGCACCACGCCCTGATCTACCGCTCCCGCCCCCACAGCTACCGCGAACTCCCGCTCCGCCTGGCCGAGTTGGGTGGCATGTACCGTTCGGAGCGGTCCGGCGTGCTCGGCGGGCTCACCCGCGTACGGGCCATCCAGCTCAACGACGCGCACATCTTCTGCGCCCTCGACCAGGTCGCCGACGAGGCCGGTGCCGCCCTGGAACTGATCCGCCGCGCCCACGCCGACCTCGGCATCCGCGCCGCCCGCTACCGGCTCTCACTCCCGGGGGACGGCGGCAAGTACGTCGCCGACCCCGCGATGTGGCGGCGCGCCGAGGCCCTGCTCACCGAGGCCCTCGACGCCTCGGGCGTGCCCTACGAGGCCGCCGGCGGCGAGGCGGCCTTCTACGGCCCCAAGATCGACGTGCAGGTCGTCGACCGCGCCGGCCGCGAATCCACCCTGTCCACCGTCCAGGTCGACCTGCACCAGCCGCGCCGCTTCGACCTGTCCTACGTGGGCCCCGACGGCAGCCGCCACCGACCCGTGATGGTCCACCGCGCCGTCATCGGCAGCGTCGAACGCGCCGTCGCCCACCTCATCGAGGAGCACGGCGGCGCCTTCCCCGCCTGGTTGGCGCCCGTGCAGGTCGCGGTGCTCCCGCTCTCCGCCGCCGAACTCCCGCCCGCCGAAGCCCTGGTGCGGCGCTGCGTCGACCGGGGGCTGCGGGCGGCCCTCGCCGACCCCGCACAGGGCACCCTCGGCGCCCGCGTCCGCGCCGCCCGACACGTCCCCTACCAGGCGGTCATCGGTCCCCGCGAGGCCGGCGCCGACCTCGTCGCGCTCCGGCTGCGCGACGGCCGGCGCCCGGCGCCGCTGCCCGCCGCCGAGGCGCTGGCCCGGATCGCGGCGGTGGTGGCCGGGCGCGGCGGCGCGCTGTGGGCGGACGCCTGACGCCCCCGGGGGACCGGCGGGCCGTCGGGGGCGCTCACCTGCTTTCCGCCCCGGCCGGGGGCAGGGTGCCGATCACGACGGTGGCGTAACGCTCGTCGCAGGTGGCCACCTCGGCCAGCAGGCCGCTGCGCCGGACGGCCTCGACGGCCCGGTCGGCCTGCCGCTCGCCGGTCTCGAAGAGCAGATGGCCGCCCGGCGCCAGCCACCGGGGCGCCGCAGCGGTCACCCGCCGCAGCACGTCGAGGCCGTCGGTGCCGCCGTCGAGCGCCACCAACGGTTCGAAGTCGCGGGCCTCCGGGGGCAGCAGGCCGACCTCTTCGGTGGGGACGTAGGGGACGTTGGCCGTCAGGACGTCGATCCGCCCCCGCAGGTGCCCCGGCAGCGCGGCGAACAGGTCGCCCTCGTGGACCCGCCCGTCGACGGCGGCCACGTTGCGCCGGGCGCAGCGCACCGCGGCCGGTTCGATGTCGCAGGCGTGCAGTTCGACCCCGTCCAGTGCCGTGGCCAGGGCCGCCCCCACCGCGCCCGAGCCGCAGCACAGGTCGACCGCCACGGTGCGCCGGCCGGTCCGCTCGGCGGCCCGGCGCCCGAGGGCGACGGCCCGGCCCAGCAGGTACTCGGTGCGGCGCCGCGGCACGAAGACGCCCGGGTCGACGGCGATGCGCAGACCGCCGAACTCGGCCCAGCCGAGGACGTGTTCCAGGGGGTGGCCGACCGCCCGCCGCTCCACCATGGCGGCGAGCTCGTCGGGGGTGCGGGCCGTGGCGACGAGCAGCGCGGCCTCGTCCTCGGCGAAGACGCAGCCGGCGGCGCGGAGCCTGGCGACGACGGCGGCCCGGGGCGGCGCCGTCGGCGGAAGCGGGACGCCGGACGCGGGGGAGGGACGGGAGGAGGGTGACGGGTGGGACGACGACATGCTGGTGAGCCTTTCGGGATGCCGAGGGGCGCTTCCCGGGTCACGGATGTCGGGCGGTCACCTGGAGCCGGTGGACGCACGGACGCGAGACGGGAGCACCTGCCTGGTCTGGCGGGAAATCGGTCTCACCTCCTTGGGCGGTCGCGTGCACGGACGGGCGCGGGCCGGCGACACGGTGTCCGCCGGCGGCCGGGGCCACAGTACCCGACCTGGTGATCAGGAGTCAGGAGGGACCTGTGGGGACCGGGTGCCGAAGCCCCACGCACCCCGAAGGACGCGCAACCACGGTGCGGACCAGCAGGTTTGCGTGCGGGGCCGGTGGGACGCGCGCTGCGGCACGGCAGCCGGGCCCCGCGGGCGACAGCCGGCGAGACGCCTGACCTCGGCCGTTGGCCGGCCGATCCCCAGCCGATCCCCGGCCGTCGCGCACGGTTGACTTGGAGGGCGCTCCAACTCCTACCGTCAGGGGCAGGTCGAGGGGCGGACGGTCGCCCCGGGCCGAAGAGGCGCCCCGTCGCGGGGCACCCGTTCCCGTTCGCAGTACGTGCCAGGAGGTAGCAGCATGACGGAGATTCCCACCCGCCGCCTTGGGGGACTCGTGGTGTCCGCGCAGGGGCTCGGGTGCATGGGGATGAGCCACGGCTACGGCGCCTCCGACGACGACCAGTCGATCGCGACCCTGCGCCACGCGCTCGACCTCGGCGTCAGCCTGTTGGACACCGCGGACTTCTACGGGGCGGGGCACAACGAGGAACTGATCGGCCGGGCGATCGCCGGGCGGCGCGACGAGGTGGTGCTGGCCACCAAGTTCGGCTTCGCCAACCGGCTCGGCGAGCCGACCGCGATCCGCGGTGACGCCCCCTACGTCCGCGAGGCGTGCGACGCCTCGCTGCGCCGGCTCGGCGTCGACCACATCGACCTCTACTACCAGCACCGCGTCGACCCCGACGTGCCGATCGAGGAGACCGTCGGCGCGATGGCGGAACTGGTCGCGGCGGGCAAGGTGCGCCACCTCGGCCTGTCCGAGGCCGGTGCGGACACCCTCCGGCGGGCCCACGCCGTCCACCCGATCGCCGCGCTGCAGAGCGAGTGGTCGCTGTGGACCCGCGACCTGGAGCAGGAGATCGCGCCGGTCTGCCGCGAACTGGGCATCGGCCTGGTCCCGTTCTCCCCGCTCGGCCGGGGCTTCCTCACGGGGCGGTACACCTCCGTCGAGGGCCTGTCGGAGTCCGACGTGCGGCGCACCCAGCCCCGCTTCGCGGACGGCAACCTGGAGCAGAACCTCGCCATCGTGGCGAAGCTCGACGAACTCGCCGCCGAAAAGGGCGTCACCGCAGGCCAGTTGGCGCTCGCCTGGGTGCAGCACCGGGGCGACGACGTCGTGCCGATCCCCGGCACCCGCCGCCGGAAGTACCTGGAGGAGAACCTCGCGGCGCTCGACGTGCGGCTCTCCGCCGAGGAACTCGCCGCCATCGACGCCGCGGCCCCCGCCGACGAGGTCGCCGGCACCCGCTACGACGCGAAGAGCATGACCTTCGTCAGCAAGTGAGGACGTCCGCGGCGGGCCGCGCGGGCGGTGCGCCGCGGCCGCCCGCGGGGGGCGTCGGCCCTCACGCCGGCGACATCACCTCGTACAGGTTGCCGTCGGCGTCGGTGAAGAACAGCCCGCGGGCGCACAGCGGGTGATCGGTCCGGCCGTTGTCCGGTTGGTCGGGCCGGCTGCCGTACGGGACGTCGGCCGCCCGGAGGCGGGCGAGGATCCCGTCGAACGTCGCCGGATCGACGTCGAAGGCCAGGTGGTGGCCCTCGGCGTCCGGAACGGCCATGAAGTCGAGGGTGAGCGTCTCGTTGACCCGCACCGGGGCGAAGTGCCCGTTGCGGCCGGCCGGCGGGAGCTCCGCGAGCCCCATGACGGTGGCGAGGAAGCGGGCCGCCGCGCGGTGGTCGGCGGCCGGGACGATGGTGTGGTTGAGGGTGACCGGCATCAGGCGCTCCCGGGGTCGGCGAGGGTCCCGTGGAGCAGCACGGAGATGAGCTCCTCGGGGGCGAGCGGGGCGCCGCCCGCGCCGCCCCGTGCGGGCAGGCGGCTGAAGAGCAGGCCCAGGAAGGCGGCGGCGACCCGCTCCGGGGCCAGCCGCAGCCGCTCCCGGTCCGGTTCGACGAGGGTGACGACGGCGTCCTGCAGGACGCGGAAGGACCGGGTCCGCCCGTCCTCGGGGGGCTCGCCGCCCGCCCGCGCCGCCGGCGGGTGCGGGCGGTCGCGGCGGTGCCCGGAGGCGTAGAGGCTGCTGATGACGGTGCCCATCCGCTCCAGGTGGGCGCAGAGCGCCTCGGCGGCCTCGGTGAGCCGTACGGTCAGCGGCTCGTCGAGGGGGACGGAGGCGAGTTCGCGCAGGACGTGGTCGACGCCCACCGCCTCCGCCACGCAGGCGTCCAGCAGTGCGTCCTTGTCCTGGAACGCGCGGAAGATGGTGGCCTCGCCGATGCCGGCGGCGCGGGCGATCTGGCTGGTGGTGACGGCCGCCCCGTGCTCCGCGACCAGTGGCAGGGCGGCCGCGACGATCATGGCGCGGCGCTGCTCGACGTTCATGCCGGGCGCCCGGCGGCGGGCGGGCCGGTTCTCGGAGGCAGCTGCTGGTGGGGACATGCCGCCACGCTACGGAGTGAGTGCTCACTCCGTCAATGGGTCGTGCGGAGGAGGCGCGCCCGGAGGGCCGTCCTTAGACTTCTGGGAGGCGACGGACTGCCGAGCGGCGACCGGATTTCCGACGGTCGGCACGACCCCGAGGGGCGGCGCACCATGGAATGGAAGCTCGAACTGGTCCCGATTCCGGTGAGCGACGTGGAGCGCGCGAAGCGCTTCTACAGCGAGCAGGTGGGCTTCGCCGTCGACCTCGACCTCCGGCTCGACGACGGCGCACGGATCGTCCAACTGACCCCGCCCGGCTCCGGCTGCTCGATCGTCCTGGGCGTCGGTGACGGAGTGACGCCGGTGCGGCCCGGTTCCGTGCAGGGGGTGCAACTCGTGGTGCCCGACGTGGCCGCGGCCCGCGGCGAGTTGCTCGCCCGCGGAGTGCCGGTCGGCCCCGTCCAGCACGTGGCGGACGGGGCGCTGGCCGACGGCCCCGGCGGAGCCTGGAACTCGTTCGTCTACTTCAACGACCCGGACGGGAACGGCTGGGCCGTCCAACAAGGGGCGACGGACCCCGCGGACGGACACTGACCCCGGCCGCCCCGCCCCGGATCACACGGCGTCCGGATGGCGCTGCGGGTGGGTGGCCTCCAGGTGGGCCAGGTGCGTGCGCCCCCAGGCGCCCAGCGGGGCGAGCGCGTCGTTGAGGGAGGCGCCGAGCCCGGTCAGCGTGTACTCGACCTTCGGCGGCACCTGGTCGAACACCTCGCGGTGGACGATGCCGTCGGCCTCCAGTTCGCGCAGCTGCTGGGCCAGTACCTTCTCGCTGATCCTCGGCAGCTCCCGGCGCAACTGGCCGAACCTTCGGGGCCCTTGGGCCAGCGCCCACAGGAGCAGGACCTTCCACTTGCCGCCGATGACGTCCACGGCGGCGTCCAGTCCGCACTCGTAAGGGCCCTTCCGCCCGCTCACGCCGCCCCCCCTCCGCGTCCCCCGCGACGCACCCTCCGGGCGCGTCCGCACGCGCCTCGTGGCGTCCAGTATCGGCGATCGGGCCCGCGGCCGGCTTCAGTTGCCGTACGGGCGGGCGGTGCGCGCCTCCCGCAGGGCCACGGCCCACCACTCCAACTGGTTCAGCAGGGCGTCGGCGGCCTGGGCCGGCGGGGCCGGGTCGTGCAGCTGGCCCTGCTCGTCGAACGGGCCGGCGGTCAGCGCGAAGCTCACCGTCTCGCGCACCGTCGTGGCGTGCAACTCGGCGAAGACCAGCCGCAGTTGCTCGACCGCGCGCAGGCCGCCGGAGATCCCGCCGTACGAGACGAAGCCGACCGGCTTGGCCTGCCACTCGGCGCGCAGCAGGTCGACGGCGTGCTTGAGCGGGGCCGGGAAGGAGTGGTTGTACTCCGGCGTGATCACCACGAACGCGTCCGCCTGCTCGATGCGCTTGGCGTACGCGATGAACTCCTCGCTGCCGTGCCGAAGTTCGTACGGCCGGATGGCGTCCAGGTCGACGACGTCCACGGTGACGTGCGGGTGGGAGGCGCCGACGTGCCGGGTGAACCACTCGGTGACGACCGGGGCGAAGCGGCCCTCCCGGGTGCTCCCGACGATGACGGCGAGGGTGTAGCGCGCTGCGGACATGTGAGGCCCTTCGTGGCGGAGTGAGTGCGACGACCCCAAAGGTAGAACCTCAACTAAAGTTGAGGTCAAGTGCGCGGGGGCGAGGAGGGGTGACCCGCCCCCTGACGGGCCTCACGTACCGGCGGGCGTCACTGCGCGCCGAACAGCTCCAGCAACTCCGCCTTCTGGAACATCCGGGCCGTCTCGATCGCCGACGGGGACCCGGCCGCCGGATCGGCCCCGTGCGCCAGCAGGACCTTCACCACCTCGTCCTCGCCCTTGAACACCGCGCCCGCGATGGGGGTTTGCCCGCGGTCGTTGGCGCGGTCCGCGTCGCCGCCCCGCTGCAACAGGGCCTCCACGGTGTCCGGGTGACCGTGGTAGGCGGCGAGCATCACGAGGGAGTCGCCCTTGTCGTTCGTCAGGTTGGCGGGCACCCCCGCGTCCACGTAGGCGGCGACGGTGTCGGTGTCACCGTGCCGCGCCAGGTCGAACACCTTGGCCGCGAGCTGCAGCACCTCGGGGTCGTGCGCGTGCTCGATCGCCTCGGGTCCCTGCGGCTCGGAATTCGCGTCGCTCATGGTCGCCGGCCTCCTGCTGTGGTGGTGAGTGTGTGTCGAATGCACCGCCACTCTAGATTTCCCCGGCCCCCCACGCCGCGGACGCCGGGTCGCGGATCCCACCGAACCCACCCCAATGACCAGCACGTGCGACACGAACGCCGGGCCCGCGGACGCCACCGCCGGCCCGCCGGCTGCGGCGCGGCCGGCGGTCCGGCCACCGCCCGCCGCGCCGCCGGCTCCGTCAGAACGCCGCGCGGATCTCGCCCACCCGGCTGCCGCCCCCGTGCAGCGGCACGTCCTCGATCCGCGCCAGCACCGGATCGTCCACGCCCAGCCCCCGCAGGACCCGGGCCAGCACCGGGCCCAGCGTGCGGGTGGCACCATCGTCGATCTTGAAGGCCAGGGCCCGGCCGTCGGGCAGGGCCAACGCCTGCACCGCCTCGGCGCCCATCTTGGAGAGCGTGCCCGGCAGCGCCCGCATCAGCCAGGTGTCCGGCCGCCGGGTGCCCGCGACGTACTCCGGGTGCGCCCGCATCGCATCGGCCACCCGCCGCTCCGCCGTCCCCGGCTCCGCCAGGACGAAGTGCCGGTAGGACCGCGCCAGCCCCGTCAGCGACAGCGACATCAGCGGCGCCCCGCACCCGTCGGTGCCGATGTGGGCGACCTCCTCGCCGCCCGCGGTACGGACGACGTCCAGGATCAGCTGCTGGAGCGGGTGGTCCTGCTCCAGGTACGTGCCAAGCGGCCATCCGTTGAGCGCGCAGACCGCGAGCATCGCGGTGTGCTTGCCCGAACAGTTCATGGTGAGCCGGTCCCGGACGTTGCCGGCGGCGAGGTAGTGCTCCGCCTCCTCCGGGTCCAGCGGCAGGTCCGGCGGCGTCTGGAGCTGCTCGGCGGCGAGCCCGTGCTCGGCCAGCATGGTCCGCACCAGGTCGAGGTGGAAGGCCTCGCCGGAGTGGCTCGCCGCGGCCAGCGCCAGCCGCTCCCCGGACAGCTCCAGCCCCGCCCGCAGGATCGCCGCGGCCTGCATCGGCTTGTTCGTCGAACGCGGGAAGACCGGCGCGGTGACGTCACCGAGGGCCTGCTCGACGCTTCCGTCGGCGGCCAGGACCACCAGCGAGCCGCGGTGCCGGCCCTCGACGAAGCCGGAGCGCACCACCTCGGCGAGGACCGGCGACGGGACCGACTCGGCGGCGGCCGCCGCGGACGACGACTGCTCGGGTATCGGGGTGGACGAGGACGAGGACGAGGTCTTCGACGAGGTCACGGCCGGCCTTCCGGGGGAACGGGACCCGCTCCCCCGGAAGGCGGCTCGTGGCCGTTCAGGACAGCAGGTCGTCTACTTGTGCTTCGCCTTCACGGTACCTGCGGGCGATTTCGGCACTGCAATCGTCGGTCGTGTGCTGGAGGGACTGGCGCCGCTGCGAGATCTGCCGCTCGTAGCGGATCAGCCGCCCCATCGCGTCGTGCAACTCCTCGTCCGTGCGGGCCGTGAGGTCCGAGAGCTCGACCTCGCCGAGCATCTCGTCGGCGAGCCGGCGGTACTCCTCGCCGTGCGGGGTGCCGAGCGTCACGTGCCGGGCCGACGAGCGCTGGCGCGACGGCAGGTCGGTGAGGATCTCGGGCAGTCGGTCCAGCAGCGGCGAGTGCGACCCGGTGCGGCGGGCGATCTCGGCGCGGAGGATGTCGATCCGCCCCTGGAGCAGGCGCCGCAGGTAGCTGAGGTCGGCTTCCTGCTGCTGGCAGTCGCGGCGCACCCCGCGCAGCTCGGGCAGGCTCAGCCCGGACAGTTCGGGTGGCCCGGCGGGGCGGAAGCGGTCGCGCTGCTGAGGGGGGCGGGCGGTGGCTGCCTGGCCTGCCTGGAGCATGGGGTCGTCCTCGGTACGGGCGGGCTCGTCGGGAGCCGGCGCCGGGGTGGTGGTCGTCAGGGCGTGCGGGGGCTCCGGGGCGAGCGGGGTCTCCGGGGCGGCCGGTCTCGGGCGGCCGGACGACGGGGTGGGACGGGCCGGCGGCGGGCTGCCCGCCGGTGCCGTACGGGCGGTGGGCACGGGGCCGGGTGTCTGTCCGGCGCCGAGTGTGGTCATGGATCGTTCCCCTCGTCCGGTGCCGCATCCAGGGCATGTTGTCCGTGAAACGCACCGCGTGCACGCATCGTGCCACTCTGTGCGGTCCGTGTGCAGGGCCATGGCACTCGAACGGCCCTTGTGGGGGTACCCACGGCGGGGCGGCGCGGCGGCCCGGCATGATGGCGGGTATGCGAGCTGTGGTGCAGAGGGTGAACGGCGCACGCGTCGAGGTGGCCGGCGAGACGGTCGGCGAGATCGTCGGGGAGGGGCTGTGCGCACTGGTGGGCGTCACGCACGACGACACCCCGGAGAAGGCCGCGCAGCTGGCCCGGAAGCTGTGGTCGGTGCGGATCCTCCAGGGCGAGAAGTCCTGCTCGGACAACGGGGCGCCGCTGCTGGTGATCAGCCAGTTCACCCTCTACGGTGACGCGCGCAAGGGCCGCCGTCCCACCTGGCAGGCCGCCGCACCGGGCCCGGTCGCCGAACCGCTGGTCGACGAGGTGGTCGCCCAGCTGCGGGCGTTGGGCGCGCAGGTGGCAACCGGGCGGTTCGGCGCGGACATGAAGGTGTCCCTGACGAACGACGGACCCTTCACGGTGCTGCTGGAGGTCTGAGGGGCCGCCCGGCCCCGCCACGGGCGCGCCCGGTCGGGACCGGGCCCCGGAAGGGCCCGGTAAGGGCCCGTGGACGCGCCCTGGGGGCCCCTACGGCTCGACGACGACCTCCTGGGCCGCCGCGGTGCCGCCGGCGATCAGCGGGGCGTCGACCGGCACGTTGCGCTTGACCAGGGCCAGGGCGATCGGGCCGAGCTCGTGGTGGCGGGCCGAGGTGGTGACGAAGCCCAGTTGGCGGCCCTCCTCGCCGTCCGCGGCCAGCCGGATCGGCGTCCCGTGCGGCGGGAGGTGGACCTCGCTGCCGTCGAGGTGGAGGAAGACCAGGCGGCGCGGCGGCTTGCCGAGGTTGTGGACCCGGGCGACGGTCTCCTGGCCTCGGTAGCAGCCCTTCTGGAGGTGGACCGCGCTGCCGATCCAGCCGACCTCGTGCGGGATGGTGCGGTGGTCGGTCTCCAGGCCCAGCCGCGGGCGGTGCGCCTCGACGCGCAGCGCCTCCATGGCGAGGACGCCGATCGCGGGGCCGTGCGCCGCGGCGAAGGACTCCAGCGCGGCGCGGGGCAGGAAGAGGTCGCGGCCGTGCGCCACCTCCCGGACGACGGTGCCCTCGGGCGCCTCGGTGAGGGAGCCGGCCGGCAGGTGCACGACCGCGAAGTCGTCGGTGCGGTCGGCCACCTCGACCCGGTAGAAGAACTTCATGCTCTCCAGGTAGGCGATCAGCGCCTCCTGCGTGCCGGGCTCGGTGTGCAGCCAGGTCGTCTCGCCGTCGTCGACGAGGTAGACGGCGTGCTCGACGTGGCCGTGCGCGGAGAGGACCAGCGCCTCGGTGGCCTGGCCGGGCGGGAGTTCGCTGACGTGTTGGGTCAGCAGCAGGTGCAGCCAGCTGAGCCGTTCGGCGCCGCCGACGGTGACCACGCCGCGGTGCGAGAGGTCCACGAAGCCGGAGCCGTCGGCGAGCGCGCGCTGCTCCCGGAACAGGTCGCCGTAGTGCGCGGCGACGCCGTCGTCGGGGGCCTCGGCGGGCACGGCGCCGGGCAGCGACAGCAGGGGGCTGGCGGATGAATGTCGCAGCATGCACTCAGCCTACGGCCAGGGGCCGCGGGACTACCCGGGCCCCTCGGCGGCACCGTCGCCCTGCGCGGCCCGGTCGGTGCAGGCGGCGCACCGACCGAAGATCGCGAAGTGCTTCATGTCGGTGTCGAAGCCGAACCGCTCGCGCAGCGTGGCCACGAACGGCGCGGCGACCGACAGGTCCGCCTCGATGACGTCGGTGCAGTCCCGGCACACCAGGTGGATGTGGTGGTGGCGGTCGGCGAGGTGGTAGGTGGGCGCGCCGTGCCCGAGGTGGGCGTGGCTGACCAGATCCAGCTCCTCCAGCAGCTCCAGGGTGCGGTAGACGGTGGAGATGTTGATGCCGCCGGCGGTCTTCCGCACCTCGGTGAGGATGTCGTCGGGGGTGGCGTGCTCCAGCCTGTCCACCGCCTCCAGCACCAGTTGCCGCTGCGGGGTCAGGCGGTACCCGCGCCTGCGGAGGTCGCTCTGCCAGTCGGTGGTCACCACACGGCCAGTGTAGGAGGGCGGTCAGGCGGTGTGCACGCCCCGCAGATAGCGGGCGAGGTCGCTGACGGCCGTGGGGTTGCGGGGACTTTCGACGAGTTCGGCGTAGTCCATCACGTAAATCCGGTGGTGCTTGATCGCCGAGACGTTCGCGAGCGGGGCGTAGGACTCCAGGAACGCCTTCTTCTGGGCGGCGGTGGTGTCGCCGTAGTTGTTGATGACGATGACGTCGGGGTCGCGGGCGACGACGGTCTCCCAGCCGACGGTGGTCCAGGAGTCCTTGAGGTCCTTCATCACGTGGTCGCCGCCGGCCTTGGTGATGATGTCGTGCGGCGCGGCGTACTTGCCGGCGGTCAGCGGCTTGTCCCGGCCGTCGTCGTAGAGGAAGACGGTCGGGCGGTGGGCCGGCACCTTCGCCGCGGCGTCGGCGACCTGCTTCTTGTACGAGCGGATCAGCGCCTGGGCGCGGTCCTCGACGTCGAAGAGCTTCCCGAGGGCGGCGAGGTCGGTGTAGAGCGCGTCCAGCGGCGGCATCACGCCGCGGGCGCCGGCGCCGGTGGCGTTGTGGCAGGACTCGGTCAGCACGTAGGAGCCGATGCCGAGCTTGTCGAGGGAGGCGGGGGTCACGCCGCTGCCCTCGCCGAAGCCGTAGTTCCACCCGGCGAAGACCAGATCGGCCTTGGCGTCCAGGGCGATCTCCTTGGTGATGGCCTTCTTGGACAGCCAGGGGACCTCGTCGTAGGCGGCCTTCCAGGGAACCTTGGTCAGGTCGCCCTTGTCGTCGGGCATGACGTAACCGGCCATCCGGTCCTCCAGGCCCAGCGCGAACATGATCTCGGTGATGCCGACGTCGTTGGTGACCACGCGGCGCGGGGCCTGCTGATAGGTGGTCCGCGCGCCGCAGTTGGTGACGGTGACCGGGTAGTGGGCGGCGGCCCGGTCGTTCCTGGCGTCGGCGGGCTCCTCGGCGACCCGGGCGCCGCAGCCGGTGAGGGCGAGGGCCAGGGCGGTGAGCAGGGCGGCCGGGCGGACGCGGCGGCGGGTGGCGGTCGGGGCGGTCGGCATGGGGGGTCCTCGGGGTGCTCAGGAGGCGGGCAGGCGGTCGAACAGCAGCTGGACGGCGCCGGTTTCGGGGTGGTGCACGCGGTGCGCGCGGACGCCGAAGACCTCGGCCAGCAGCTCGGCGGTGAGCACGTCGTGCGGCGGGCCGGCGGCGACGATCCGGCCGGCGGCGAGGACGTACAGCTCGTCGCAGTGCACGGCGGCCAGGTTGAGGTCGTGCAGCGCGGTCAGCACGGTCGGGCGCCCTTCGGACCCGGTCCCGGCGCCGTCGCGGACCAGCGCCAGCACCTCCAACTGCTGGGCGATGTCGAGGTGGTTGGTGGGTTCGTCGAGGACCAGCACCCGCGGTTCCTGGGCGAGCGCGCGGGCCAGCAGCACCCGTTGCTTCTCGCCGCCGGACAGGGCCAGGAACCCGCGCTCGGCGAGGTGCGCGGCGCCCACCCGGTCCAGCGCCCGGGCGCAGACCTCGCGGTCGGCGGCGCTGGCCCGGCCGGAGCCGCGCTGGTGCGGCAGCCGCCCCATCGCGACGACCTCGGCGGCGGTGAAGTCGAAGTCGGTGCCGGCCTCTTGGGGCAGCGCGGCCAGCAGCCGGGCGGCCTCCCGGGCGGGCAGTGCGTGCAGGTCGGTGCCGTCCAGCCGGACCGCGCCGGCGGCCGGGCGCAGGGCGCGGTAGACGCAGCGCAACAGGGTGGACTTGCCGCTGCCGTTGGGGCCGACGAGTCCGATGAGCCGTCCGCTGTCGGCGGTCAGGTCGATGTCGTGGACGAGCCGCCGCCCGGCCACCGCCACCGACACCCCGGTGAGGTCGAGTCGCATCAGGCACCGCCTCCGAAGGTGTAGCCGCGCCGCCGCATCAGCAGCACGAAGCAGGGCACGCCGATCACCGCGGTGATCACCCCGACGGGCAGTTCCACCGGTGCCATCAGCACCCGGGAGAGCAGGTCCACCCAGACCAGCAGCACCGCGCCCACCAGCGGGGCGACGGCCAGCACCCGGCGGTGGTCGGCGCCCACCAGCATCCGGGTGGCGTGCGGCACCATCAGCCCGACGAAGCCGATCGCGCCGCTGACCGCGACCACCGCGCCGGTGGCCGCGGCGGCCACCACGAACAGTTCCCGGCGCAGCCGCTCGGGGTCCACGCCCAGCGCGGCGGCGGTCTCGTCGCCCATGGCCAGGGCGTTCAACCGGCCGGCGGAGAGCAGGAGGTGGGCGAGGGCCGCGGCGACGGCCAGCGCGGCGATCGGCACCGAGCCCCAGCCGGCCCCGCTGAGGCTGCCGAGCAGCCACATCATCGCCGAGCGGGCCGCCTCGCCGCGGTCGGCGGTGAACACCATCAAGGTGGTGAGGGCGGAGAAGCCGTAGTACATCGCGGTGCCGGTCAGCACCAGCCGCATCGGGGTGAGCCCGTGGGCGGTCCGGGCGGCCGCGTAGACCAGGGCCATGGCGAGCAGGGCGGAGAGGAAGGCCGAGACCGACAGCGCCCAGACGCCGAGCGCGCCGAGCGCCCCGAAGAGCAGGACGGCGTTGGCGCCGACCGCCGCGCCGGAGGATATGCCGAGCACGAACGGGTCGGCGAGGGCGTTGCGGACCAGGGCCTGGACGGCGACGCCGATCGCGGAGAGCCCGGCGCCGACCACGGCCGCGAGCACCGCGCGGGGAAAGCGCAGCTCCCACACGATGGTGTAGGCGGCGACCTCGTCGGGTCGGATGGTGCCGCCGGTCAGGCCGGCGCCGAGGTAGCGCAGGACCTGCGGCCAGCCGATGCCGGCGGCGCCGAGGCCGGTCCCGCACAGCAGGGAGCCGAGCAGGACGACGGCGAGCACCGTGGCCAGGGGGAGGGTGCGGGCGGGACGTGCCAAGGGTGGTCAGACCTTCGGCTCGGGCCGGGTGCGCGGGGGTCCCCTGCTGCTGGAGAGCTTGGGGGCGGAAAGGAGCGGTGGGCCCCGGGCCGGGCACCTCCCGGCCGATGCCGGAAGTGGCCCCACGCGGCATCCCCTCGCAGTCCACGGCGAGTTGGTGAGGATCCGGCGCCGCCGCGGGTGATCGGGCTCGCGGAACGGGCCCCTGTGCGGGGCGTCCGCTTACCGTTGCGGGTCAGCGCCGGACTCTCACCGGACTTCCCCCGCGGGGCGCGTCATGGAGTTGTGCGGCGGGCCGGGCGGTCCGCCGGGGTGGGGCCGGAGCCCCTGGCCGGGCGGGCTCAGCCCTCGTAGGGCGTGCCGTCCGGGCGGAAGAACGACACGCCGTCCGGCATGTCGTCGGGCAGGCTCTCGGCCCACTCCTTGAGGTCGGCGACCTTCTTCAGCTGCGCGGACATGTAGGGGCGCAGCGGGACCTCGGGGGTGGCCTTCTCGCCGACCCACATCAGGTCGCCCTTGACGTAGCCGTAGAGCCGCTTGCCGCCGCTGTACGGGCCGGCCGCCGCGGTCCGCGCGATGGCGTCGGTGGCCAGGTCGATCTGCGGCTTCTGGTCGGCCAGCTCGCCGTACCAGATCTCGACGACGCCCTGGTCGCGGGTCATCACGACCTCGACCTTGCGCTCCCCGTCGACCCGCCAGAAGCCGGTCTCCGTCTCCAGCGGGCGGACCTGCTTGCCCTCGCTGTCGAGCACCCAGGTGTGCGAGGTGTATTCGAGGAAGTCACGGCCGTCGTGGGTGAAGACGACTTCCTGGCCGAAGTTGCACTTCTCGGCGCCGGGGAAGTCGAAGACGCCCGCGCCCTCCCAGCGGCCGAGGAGGAAGGCGAGCGGCACCAGCGACGGGTTCAGGTCGGACGGGATCTCGATCATGAGCTCAGGCGATCTGTAGTGCTCCGGAGGCGGCGCGCGAAGCGCTCCTGCGAAGGGCGGCGGGAGACGGTAAGGCTGGCGGTCAGCGCTGGCCCTGGTACAGCTTCTTCCAGGTCAGCCCGGCGAACGCGATCACGCCGACGGCGACCAGAACCAGCAGGGTGGTGAAGAATGCCTCAAGCACGAGCGCGCTCCTTGGGCGGAGGTGAGGTGGTTACGGACCGCCTGAGAGTCTAGTCGGCGCCCCGGGCGCCGGCGCTGTGAGGTCCGCCGCGGCGGTGCGTCCGGTCGCCGGACTCCCGCAGGGCGTGCACGCCCGGGCCGCCCGACCGCGCCTACGCTTGGCCCATGGCGAAGAAGCTGGTGATCAAGGTGACGGCGGGCGCCGACGCGCCCGAACGGTGCTCGCAGGCGTTCACGGTGGCGGCGGTGGCGGTGGCCAGCGGCGTCGAGGTGTCGCTGTGGCTGACCGGGGAGTCGGTGTGGTTCGCGCTGCCGGGCCGGGCGGCGGAGTTCGAGTTGCCGCACGCGGCCCCGCTGCCGGAGCTGATCGAGGGGATCCGCGCGGGCGGCGGGGCGATCACGGTGTGCACGCAGTGCGCGGCGCGCCGCGGGATCGAGGAGAAGGACCTGATCGAGGGGGCGGGCATCGCCGGCTCCCAGCTGTTCGTGAGCGAGATCATGCCGGACGGCGTGCAGGCGCTCGTCTACTGAGGAGGCGGGCCCGCCGCGCGGGCCGGGGCGCGCGGGCGGGCGGCTAGCGCCGGCGACGGTCGTCGTCGTCGCGGTCGTCCAGCTCGCGCCACCAGCGGTCGGACTCCGGGTCGCCGGACTCGTCCCACCAGCGTTCGCCCGGCTCCCGGCGGTTGCCGACGACCGCCGCGACGGGCGGGATGACCATGGCGACGACGCACATCGCCACCGCGGCCGGCACCGACCACAGCCGCACCACGCTCCACGCCAGCACGAACAGCACCAGGCACACGCCCATGAGGACGAAGTACTGGCGGTGCCGGCGCTGCGGCGGGGTGGGGTGGTGGTGCGCATGCGCGTGCATAAGTCCACGGTAAGTCCGTGGCGCCCCGGAAAGAAGCCCGGTGGGAGGGCCCGTACGGGCCCCGCGCCGCACCCGGACGGCACGGAGGGCCGCACCCCTTAAGCCAAGGCGTCCAAACCCCTGGGGTGCGGCCCTCCGGCCGGACGGACCCGGGTCACGGGTCCGCGTCACGCGTGCCGTCAGACGGCGATGGCGACCTCCGCCAGTCCGCCCTTCTGGGCGACGACCGTACGGTCCGCGGTGCCGCCCGGGACGAGCGCACGCACGGTCCAGGTGCCCTCGGCCGCGTAGAAGCGGAACTGTCCGGTCGCGGAGGTGGGAACCTCGGCGGTGAATTCGCCGGTGCTGTCCAGCAGGCGGACGTAACCGGTGACGGGCTCGCCGTCGCGGGTCACGCTGCCCTGGATGGTGGTCTCACCGGGCTTGATGGTCGAGGCGTCCGGGCCGCCGGCCTGTGCTCCACACATAGGGGTACTTCCTTGAGGGGTAGAGAGGGGGCTCTCGGGGTTACTTGTTGGCGCCGAGCTCGATCGGGACGCCGACCAGCGAGCCGTACTCGGTCCAGGAGCCGTCGTAGTTCTTGACGTTGCTCTGGCCGAGCAGCTCGTGCAGCACGAACCAGGTCAGCGCGGAGCGCTCGCCGATCCGGCAGTAGGCGATGGTGTCCTTCGCCAGGTCGACGGACTCCTGCTCGTAGAGGGCGGTGAGCTCGTCGTCCGACTTGAAGGTGCCGTCGTCGTTGGCGTTCTTCGACCACGGGATGTTGCGGGCGCTGGGCACGTGGCCGGGGCGCTGCGACTGCTCCTGCGGGAGGTGGGCAGGGGCCAGCAGCTTGCCGCTGAACTCGTCGGGGGAGCGGACGTCGACCAGGTTCTTGGCGCCGATCGCGGCGACGACGTCGTCGCGGAAGGCACGGATGGAGGTGTCCTGCGCCTTGGCCTTGTACGCGGTGGCGGCGCGGGCGGGGACCTCGGAGCCGTCGACCAGGTCGCGGGAGTCCAGCTCCCACTTCTTGCGGCCGCCGTCGAGCAGCTTGACGCCCTCGTGGCCGTAGAGCTTGAAGTACCAGTACGCGTAGGCGGCGAACCAGTTGTTGTTGCCGCCGTAGAGGACGACGGTGTCGTCGTTGCCGATGCCCTTCGCCGAGAGGAGCTTCTCGAAGCCCTCCTGGTCGACGAAGTCGCGGCGGACCGGGTCCTGGAGGTCCTGCTTCCAGTCGATCCGGACGGCGTTCTTGATGTGGTTCTTGTCGTAGGCCGAGGTGTCCTCGTCGACCTCGACGATGACGACCTTCGGGTCGTCCAGGTGTGCCTCGACCCAGTCGGCGTCTACCAGGACGTCGCTACGGCTCATGTTGTTCTCTCCTCCGGGGCAGTTGCGGGGGCGGCTTCGAGGGGTGCACGGGCGTCCCCCGGGCCTTCCGGCCAGGGGTACCCCCGATCGGCGCGGCACGGTCAGGGCGGGCAGCGCTGTTGCGGGGATTGCGTCAGGACGGCCGTGAGGGCGGCCGGCCGGGGCGGTGGAATCCCGGCTCCTGGGGAGCGCGGGGAGGGTGCCAACGGCCCGTCAGGCAGGGCGACAGAGCATGGCGGCGACGCGGCACAGGTCGACTGCCCGCCGCTTCGTCAGTACCGCTTGTCCCCGTGGACGGAGACCGCTCAATGCGCTCTGCATGGCTCCGATCGTAGGGACGGAGGGCGCGGCATGTCACCGGTGTGTCAAATGCCGAGATGTGATTGTCCGCGATGTGGGATACGCGCCGCGGAGGAGCGGGCGCGCGCCGCCCGTGGGGGCGCCGCCGCAGGTGGGGGGTCTGGCGTACGGACTTCTGTGTCTCAGGGTGTGGACGGGTGGCGGTCCGGCGGGGCGGTGCGCCACCCGTCGGGGCAGGTCAGCCGGTCAGCCGGTCAGCTTCACGTCGGTGCCGGAGGCGGTGACCGTGATGCCCTGCGCGGTCGTGGTGACCTTGTCCAGCTTCAGGCTGCCCGGCAGCTGGTCCAGCTTCCAACCGTGGTCGGTCTGGGCGCGCAGCTTGCTCTCGCAGCCGGGCAGCGCGCGGCACATCCCGGGGATGCTGTCGGCCCGCACCTGCACGGTGTCGCCGTGGACGACCTCGATCGTGCCGGTGACGTCGAACGAGCTGAGCAGCGGGATGTTCGGGGAGATCTTGACCTGCGGGCGGCCGTTCTTCTCGCCGCCGTAGGAGATCTTGACCCCGCCGCCGGCCGCGTTGGTCATGTCCGCGTAGCTGATCTCCGCGGTGGCGGTGGCCGAGGCGGCGCTCTTGATGGAGGTGTAGTCGCTGGTCAGTTCCACGTCGCGGAACTGCGCCGAGAGGTGCTTGAGGGTCAGCGTCCGCCCCTCGGAACGGGCCGCCACGTGGTCGAGGTCGGCGTCGACCTCGTCGAGGTTCCGCCCGGCGACCTGGGTCAGGAACGGGAAGCCCTTGATGGAGACCTCGGGCGTCGAGGTGATCCCCTGCATGCTGCGGAGCTTGTCCGCGGCCTTGCCCTCGGCGAAATTCACCGCGAAGCGGTCCGCCGCGACGAACAGCCCGCCGAATATGACGACGAGCACCAGCAGCACCTTGAGTGCGCGCATCGATCCACAACCCCCACTTGTGACCGTCCGGGCCGGGGCCCGCCCCGGTCGATTCGTCCAGATCCGGTACGCACGGGCCCCCAGCCCGCGCTCCGGGAACCCTAGACGACCCGTTCGGCGGAACGGGAGCGGCGGCCGTACCGAGCGCAGAACCTCGCGCTCCGTACGGCCGCCGCGGCGCCGTGTGCCGGACCCGTGGGCCCGGGCTACCCCAGGGCCCGTCCCAGGACGTAGACCGCCGGGGCGGCCAGGGCCAGCGGCAGGGCGACGCCCGCCGTCATGTGCACGAAGCGGGAGGGGTAGTCGTAGCTGGCCACCCGCAGGCCGACCAGGGCGCAGCCGCCGGCGACCAGGCCGAGCAGCGCACCGGTGGTCCCCATGCCGGTCAGCTGGCCGGCCGCGATGCCCGCGCCGGCGCCGGCCAGCAGGCCGAGCACCAGGGAGAGCGGGCCGGGCAGCGGCAGTGCGCGGGCCAGCGTCGCCAGCGCGACCGCGGCCGCGCCGACCACCACCGCGTCCGGATCGGCGGCCAGGTGCCCGGCGGCGAGCACCGCCAGCGCGGACGAGGCCAGGCCCGCGGTGAGCGCGTACATCCGCTCGTCGGCGCTGCCGCGGTTGCGCAGTTGGAGGACGATCACCAGCAGGCACCACACGCCGAGTGTGCCGATGGCGACCAGCGGCGCGTCCTCGTGCGGGGTGGCGAGCAGTCCGGCGTCGGTGGCCAGGCCGCCCAGGAAGGCCAGGGCGATGCCCTGACGGGCCGGCCACATGCCGTTCAGCCGGAACCAGCCGGCGGCGGTGACGGCCTGCAGCAGCACCACCGGGACCACCAGGAGCGGGCGGGCGACCGGCGCGGCCAGCGCCAGCAGCAGGGCGAGCAGTGCGGTCAGTGCGGCCGGCTGGATGCCGGGCGGGATGATCGGCGAACGGCCCTCGGCGCGGGCGAGCTGGTTCGGCTTGAGGGGCGCGGCGGGGGTCGCCGGTGCGGCGGCCGCCTCGGACGCGGCGGGGGCCGGCTCGGCCGGCGCCGGTTCGGCGGTGGCGGTGACGCCGTGCGCGGGCCCGTAGGCGCCCTGCTGCGCGCCCGGGGGGAGGCCGTAGGGGGCGGCGTCCTGGTGCGGGGCCGGGGGCGCGCTCTGGTGCGGCGCGGGGGCCTGGGCCGGGTAGCCGTCCTGCCCGTAGGGGGCGGCGGCCGGCTGCTGTGGCTGCTGTCCGTACGCCTCGTACCCGTAGGTCTGCTGCGGCTGCGGCTGCGGCTGCTGTTGCTGGTGGGGCTGCTGCATATAGGGGTCGTAGGGCTCGTAGGGCTGTTGCCCGTAAGGGGTGCCGTAGGCCGCCTGCTGGTCGTACCCGGGGTGCGGGGCCGGCGCAGCGTAGCGGGAGGGGTCGTCGTGCAGCGGCGCCGCGGACGGGTGCTGGTCGGGCGACGGCTGGGGGTACGCGTCGTACGGGTTGTGGTGCTGCGGCTGGTTGTCGCTCATGACCCTCTGCTCATCCTCCGGCGAACGGCGGCAGGACCTCGACGGTGCCGCCCTGGGTCAGCGGCACCCCCGCGTGGTCGCGGGAGCCGACCTGGACGCCGTCCACCAGGAAGGAGCAGCGCAGCAGGACGTGGGCGAACTCCGGGTTCGCGGCGTGCGCGGTGCGCGCCGCGTCCAGTGCCTCGGCGAGCGTCGCCGCCGCGTACGGCTCCTCTGCCGCGCCGGCGGCGGCCTTGGCCGCGGCCCAGTAGCGCACGGTGCCAGTTGTTGTCACGGCGGCCTCTTCGTCTCGGGGGCTCTTGCCGCCTCCATGATGGCGTACGCGGCGGCCGGTCCGAATCCGGGCAAGTCTGGGTAAAGACTTGTGGTGATCCGGGATGATTCCTGCACCGTTCGGAGAAATTCGATTGCCGGAGGCAAGCAGTCGCATAGGCTCCGGCCTGTGTTGGTCCGACTCGCGCGGGCGCATCTGCGGCCCTACAGGCGCTCCATATCCCTGATCGTCCTGCTCCAGTTGATCCAGACGCTGGCGACCCTCTACCTGCCGACCCTCAACGCGGACATCATCGACAACGGTGTCGTGAAGGGGGACAGCGGCTACATCTTCGGCGTCGGCGGCTACATGGTCGCGGTGACGCTGCTCCAGATCGTCTGCGCGATCGGCGCGGTCTACTTCGGCGCCCGCACGGCCATGGCGCTCGGCCGGGACGTCCGGGCCGCGGTCTTCGACCGGGTGCAGTCGTTCTCCGCCCGGGAGGTGGGCGGCTTCGGCGCGCCGTCGCTGATCACCCGGACCACCAACGACGTCCAGCAGGTCCAGATGCTGGTCCTGATGACGTTCACGATGATGGTCTCGGCACCGATCATGTGCATCGGCGGCGTCGTCATGGCGCTCAACCAGGACGTGCCGCTCTCGGCGCTCCTGCTCGTCATCGTCCCGATCCTCGGGATCCTCGTCTCCCTCATCGTGCGCCGGATGCGGCCGCTGTTCCGCGGGGTGCAGGAGCGCATCGACACCGTCAACCGCGTGCTGCGCGAGCAGATCACCGGCATCCGCGTCATCCGCGCCTTCGTCCGGGACCGGCACGAGCGCGAGCGGTTCGCCGCGGCCAACACCGACCTGTACGACATCTCGATCCGCGCCGGCCGGTTGATGTCGATGATGTTCCCGCTGGTCATGCTGATCGTGAACCTCTCCAGCGTGGCCGTGGTCTGGTTCGGCGGGCTGCGCATCGACGCCGAGCAGATGCAGATCGGGGCGCTGACGGCCTTCCTCAGCTACCTGATGTACATCCTGATGTCGATCATGATGGCGACGTTCATGGTGATGATGCTGCCGCGCGCCGAGGTCTGCGCGGAGCGGATCCAGGAGGTGCTGACCACCGAGTCCAGCGTCATCCCGCCCGCCGAGCCGGTCACCGCACTGCACCGGCACGGCGAACTGGAGCTTCGGAACGTGGAGTTCCGCTTCCCCGGTGCCGAGCAGCCCGTCCTCAAGGACATCTCGCTGCGCGCCCGCCCGGGCGAGACCACCGCCGTCATCGGCTCCACCGGTGCCGGCAAGTCCACCCTCCTCGGGCTGGTGCCCCGGCTCTTCGACGCCACCGGCGGCACGGTCCTGGTCGACGGCGCGGACGTGCGCACCCTCGCCCCCGAGACGCTCGCCGGCGTCATCGGGCTGGTGCCGCAGAAGCCCTACCTCTTCTCCGGCACGGTCGCCAGCAACCTGCGGTACGGCAACCCCGACGCCACCGACGACGAGCTGTGGCAGGCGCTGCGGACCGCCCAGGCCGAGGACTTCGTGGCCCGGATGGACGGCGGCCTCCAGGCGCCGATCGCGCAGGGCGGGTCCAACGTCTCCGGCGGGCAGCGCCAGCGGCTGGCGATCGCCCGCGTCCTGGTCCGCAAGCCGGAGATCTACCTCTTCGACGACTCCTTCTCGGCCCTGGACTACGCCACCGACGCGGCGCTGCGCGCCGCACTGGCCCAGGAGACCGACCGCGCCACCGTGGTGATCGTCGCGCAGCGGGTCTCCACGATCCGCGGCGCGGACCGGATCGTGGTCCTCGACGAGGGCCGCGTCGTGGGCACCGGCACCCACCAGGAGCTGATGGCCGACAACGAGACCTACCGGGAGATCGTGCTCTCCCAGCTCACCGAGCAGGAGGCGGCATGACCACCGCGGACAAGCAGGGCCCGGCCGCCGACCGGGCCCCCGGGGAGGCGCCCGCCGGCGCCGGTGGGGACGCCCCCGCCGCGGCGCCCCGCCGCGGCCCGGCCCCCGGCGGCGGCCCGATGGGCCGCATGATGGGCGGCCCGATCGACAAGTCCCTGAACTTCAAGGGCTCCGGCAAGCGGCTGCTGGCCCAGATGCGGCCGGAGCGCGGCGTCATCGCGGTCGCGCTGCTGCTCGGTGTGGTGAGCGTGGCCCTGACCGTCGTCGGCCCCAAGGTGCTGGGCCGGGCCACCGACCTGATCGTGGCCGGCATCGTCGGCCGTCACCTGCCCGCCGGCCTGACCAAGGCGCAGGCCGCCGAACAGCTGCGGGCGCACGGCCAGAGCGGGCTGGCGGACCTGGTCGCCAGCATGCCGGTGGCCCCCGGCCCGCACATCGACTTCGGCGCCGTCGGTACCGTCCTGCTCTGGGTCACCCTGATCTACGCCGGGTCCGCGGTCTTCGGGTTCGTCCAGGCCCGGATCGCCACCCGGGTCGTCCAGCGCACCGTCTTCCGGCTGCGCGAGCAGGTCGAGGAGAAGCTGGCCCGGCTGCCGCTGAGCTACTTCGACAAGCAGCAGCGCGGCGAGGTGCTCTCCCGTGCCACCAACGACATCGACAACATCCAGCAGACGCTCCAGCAGACCCTCAGCCAGATAGTCTCCTCGCTGCTGACGATCGTGGGCGTGCTGGGCATGATGTTCTGGATCTCGCCGCTGCTGGCGTTGGTCGCGCTGATCACCGTGCCGGTCTCGGTCCTGGTCGCCACCAAGGTCGGCAAGCGGGCCCAGCCGCAGTTCGTCCAGCAGTGGCGGACCACCGGCAAGCTGAACGCGCACATCGAGGAGATGTACACCGGCCACTCCCTGGTCAAGGTCTTCGGCCGGCAGAAGGAGTCCGCCGAGCTCTTCCGCGAGCAGAACGAGGCGCTCTACTCCGCGGGCTTCAAGGCGCAGTTCATCTCCGGCATCATCCAGCCCGCGATGATGTTCATCGGCAACCTCAACTACGTCCTGGTGGCGGTGGTCGGCGGCCTGCGCGTCGCGTCCGGTGCGCTGTCCATCGGCGACGTCCAGGCGTTCGTCCAGTACAGCCGCCAGTTCAGCCAGCCGCTGACGCAGGTCGCCTCGATGGCCAATCTCGTCCAGTCCGGCGTCGCCTCCGCCGAGCGGGTCTTCGAGCTCCTCGACGCCGCGGAGCAGGACCCCGACCCGGCGCGGCCGGTCCGCCCGGAGCAGGTCACCGGCCGGGTCGCCTTCGAGGACGTCTCCTTCCGCTACGACGAGAACAAGCCGCTCATCGACGGCCTCTCGCTCGCCGTCCACCCCGGCCAGACCGTCGCCATCGTCGGCCCCACCGGCGCCGGCAAGACCACCCTGGTCAACCTCCTCATGCGGTTCTACGAGGTCCGCGGCGGCCGGATCACCCTCGACGGGGTGGACATCGCCCGGATGACCCGCGAGGAACTGCGCGGCAACATCGGCATGGTCCTCCAGGACACCTGGCTCTTCGGCGGCACCATCGCCGAGAACATCGCCTACGGCGCCCCCGAGGGCACCACCCTCGACAAGGTCGTCGCGGCCGCCAAGGCCACCCACGTCGACCGCTTCGTCCGCACCCTCCCCGACGGCTACGACACCGTCATCGACGAGGAGGGCGGCAACGTCTCGGTGGGCGAGAAGCAGCTCATCACCATCGCCCGCGCCTTCCTCGCGGAACCGGCGATCCTGGTCCTGGACGAGGCCACCAGCTCGGTGGACACCCGCACCGAGGTCCTCATCCAGCACGCCATGGCGCAGCTGCGCACCGGCCGCACCAGCTTCGTGATCGCGCACCGCCTGTCCACCATCCGCGACGCCGACGTGATCCTGGTGATGGAGGACGGCTCGATCGTCGAACAGGGCGACCACGACGCGCTCCTGGCCGCCGACGGCGCCTACGCCCGCCTGTACGCGGCCCAGTTCGCCGAGGCGGTCACGGAGGCGGAGTAGCCGGGCGCCCGCCGCGGGCCGGGCGTCCTCGGGGGCGCACGGCGGCCCGCCGCGGGGGCCGCGCCGCCGCCGTCGTGCCCCGGCCGTACCCCCGGCCGGGAGCACTGAGCGCGAGCCCGACGTCCGGGCACGCACCCGTGCGCTCCCCGTGCTCCCCCGGCCGGTGCCGGGCCCGCCGACGGCCCGGCACGCACGGTCGGCGGCCAGCCGTGGGGCCGCCCGCACGGCGTCCGGCGGCGCGGGGCCGGTGGCGTCCTCAAGGGCGGGCCGGGCGGCCGGCCGTGGACCGGTCGGGGAGCCCGCGACCGTCGACGCCGACCCGGCCGCCGGAGCCGTCCGATCACCCTGCCGAGTACGTGATCATGTCCGCATGCTGGGACGACGCGGGGTCGGGACGGCGGAGCGCGGACCGTTCGGGGGAGCCGCCGCGACCGCTCGCGGGCCGGCCCGCGCGGCCTGCCGAGGGGGTGGCGCGGGGCCCGGGCGGGGGCGCGGGATCCGCGTCGGGGAGCGGATTCCGCGGGGTGCGGGTGGCCCCGGCGCGGTGGTCGTCGGCCGTCAACAACGTCGCCCGGTGACCACTCGAAGTGACCGACGGAACACAAGAACGCGCAAAATCGGCCTCGGGTCCGCAACTCATCTGAGCTATTCTGCTGGGCAAGAAGGATCCGGGCAGCGTCGCCCCCGGATCCTTTTGTGCTTTCACGCGCGCAAAGAGTGTGAGCGAGAGCACCCCGTACGAAGCAGTGCCGCAGACCCCCGGCCGAGCCGGGTGGTGCCCCCGTCGCAGGGACCGAGGAGGAACCAGACGTCATGGGCAAGCGAAGTGTGCAGGACAGCGAGCCGCACAGGATGAAGCTCGTCGGAAACCGGGTAGGTGGTCGGAAGTGAGTTCGCTTCTGCTGCTGACCAACGCTCTCCAGCCGTCGACGGAGGTGCTTCCGGCGCTCGGCTTGCTGCTGCACAGCGTCCGGGTCGCCCCCGCCGAGGGCCCGGCCCTGATCGACACCCCAGGGGCCGACGTCATACTGATCGACGGCCGCCGGGACCTGCCGCACGTGCGGTCCCTGTGCCAGTTGCTGCGGTCCACCGGGCCCGGCTGTCCGCTGGTGCTGGTGGTGACCGAGGGCGGACTGGCCGCCGTCACCGCCGACTGGGGCGTCGACGACGTGCTGCTGGACACCGCCGGGCCGGCCGAGGTGGAGGCGCGGCTGAGGCTGGCGATGGGCCGCCAGCAGATCACCACCGACAACGGACCCACGGAGATCCGCACCGGTGACCTCTCGGTCGACGAGGCCACCTACAGCGCCAAGCTGAAGGGCCGGGTCCTGGACCTGACCTTCAAGGAGTTCGAGCTGCTGAAGTACCTGGCGCAGCATCCGGGGCGGGTCTTCACCCGCGCCCAGCTCCTCCAGGAAGTGTGGGGCTACGACTACTTCGGCGGTACGCGGACCGTGGACGTGCACGTCCGACGGCTGCGCGCCAAGCTCGGCCCCGAGCACGAGTCGCTCATCGGCACGGTCCGCAACGTCGGCTACCGCTTCGTGGTGCCGGAGAAGGTGGAGCGGGCGGCCGCGGAGGCCCAGGCGCAGGAGGACACCGCGAAGGCGGCGAAGGACGGCGCACGGGCCAAGCGGGCCGACGGGCGGGCGCCCGCCAGGGCCTCCTCGCCGGCTGCGGGATCCGCGCCCGCGCAGCCTGCCGGCCGGTAGGACCACCCGCGTAGACTGCCGCGCGTGGCCAAGGTGACGCGGGATGATGTGGCAAAGCTGGCGGGGACGTCCACCGCCGTGGTCAGTTACGTCATCAACAACGGACCGAGGCCGGTCGCCCCGGCCACGCGCGAGCGGGTGCTCGCCGCGATCAAGGAGCTCGGCTACCGACCCGACCGGGTCGCGCAGGCGATGGCGTCCCGTCGCACGGACCTCATAGGTCTGATCGTGCCGGACACCCGGCAGCCGTTCTTCGCGGAGATGGCGCACGCCGTCGAACAGGCCGCCTCCGAGCGCGGCAAGATGGTGCTGGTCGGCAACGCCAACTACCTCGACGAACGCGAGGTGCACTACCTCCGCGCGTTCCTCGGGATGCGGGTGGCCGGCCTGATCCTGATCAGTCAGGGCCCCAGCGAGCACGCCGCCGCGGAGATCGACGCCTGGGACGCCCGGGTGGTGCTGCTGCACCGCCGGCCGGACGCCATCGACGACGTCGCGGTGATGACCGACGACATCTGGGGCGCCCAGCTGGCGACCCGGCACCTCCTGGAGCACGGCCACGAGTACGTCGCCTTCCTGGGCGGCACCGAGGAGACCCCGAAGTCCGGCGACCCGGTCACCGACCACGTGGAGGGCTGGCGGCGGGCCATGCTGGAGTCCGGACGGACGCCGGAGGGGCGCTACTTCCAGGCGCCCTACAACCGCTACGACGCCTACCGGGTGGCGCTGGAGGTGCTGGCCGGACCGGACCGGCCGCCGGCCATCATGTGCGCCACCGACGACCAGGCGATCGGCGTGCTGCGGGCCGCCCGCGAGCTGCGGATCGACGTACCGGGCGAGTTGGCGGTGGCCGGCTTCGACGACGTGAAGGAGGCGGGGCTCACCGATCCGCCGCTGACGACGGTCGCCTCGGACCGGCAGGCGATGGCCCGGGCGGCCGTCGACCTGGTGCTGGACGACGGCCTGCGGGTGGTCGGTTCGCGCCGCGAACGGCTGCGGCAGTTCCCGTCGCGGCTGGTGGTGCGGCGGTCCTGCGGGTGCGGGGGCTGAGCGTCGCACGTCCGGCGGGCGCGCCCGCCGGGGACGGCGCGGGGCGCAGCGTGATGGCGCGACAGCGTCGGAGCGGGGGCTTCCTTATACCGGGCATACCCACTTCTGTTGGGTCTCTCAGGGCGTTCTCAGACGGTTCTCATGCAGCGGCCGCAGAGTCGTGACCATGACCGAGAGCTACCGCCGTAGCGGCGAAGAGATGCCCCAGGACCGGCCGTACGCCTACGGCACCGAACACGGCACCGGCCACGGCCCGTACGGGGGCGACGTACCGCCGCCGCCCCCGTACGCGCCGGGCGCGGCGGACCAGGGCGGAGCCGGTGCGCCGGAGCCGCGGCGCCGGGCCCGCCGGCCGATCGCGCTGATCGCGGCGGTGGCACTGGCCTCGGGTCTGATCGGCGGTGGCAGCGCGGCGCTGATCGCCGGCGCCACCCAGCAGGGCAGCACCTCCGGCGGCATCTCGACCCCGCTCGTCAACGCCGGGCAGAGCACCGGCAACGGCTCCGGGGTCGCCGGGGTCGCCAAGGCGGTCAGCCCGGCCATCGTGGAGATCCAGGCGCGGACGCAGGGCGGCCAGTCCACCGGCTCCGGCGTGGTCATCACCAGCAGCGGCGAGATCGTCACCAACAACCACGTGGTGGCCGGTACCCGCAAGGTGAGCGTCACCTTCAGCGACGGCAGCAAGAAGACCGCGACGGTCGTCGGCACCGACCCTGACAAGGACCTGGCGCTGATCAAGGTCGACGGCGCCAAGGGCCTGACCCACGCGGTGCTCGGCGACTCCAACAAGCTCGCGGTCGGCGACCCGGTCGTCGCGATCGGCTCACCCGAGGGCCTCTCCGGCTCGGTGACCAGCGGCATCGTCTCCGCGCTCAACCGCGACGTCTCGGTGCCCAAGGAGAACGGCCAGAGCCAGGGCCAGGACCAGGGGCAGGGCCAGGACCAGGGTCAGGGCCGCGGCTTCTTCGGCGGTGGCGGCGGTGGCTGGCCGTTCGAGTTCGGCGGCAACCAGTACAACGGCGACACCGGTTCGTCCAAGACCACCTACAAGGCGATACAGACCGACGCCGCGCTCAACCCGGGCAACTCCGGCGGCGCCCTGATCGACATGCAGGGCCAGATCATCGGCATCAACTCGGCCATGTACGCGCCGGGTTCCTCCGACAGCAGCCAGGCGGGCAGCGTCGGCCTCGGCTTCGCGATACCGATCAACACCGTCAAGGCCGACCTCGCCGCGCTGCGCGGCGGCGGCAGCGGCGGCAGCAACAGCGGGGTCTGACCGGGCCCGCGCGCGGGCCGGGCGGGCGGCGGCCGTCCTGCGCGCGCGACCCGGGCGGCCGCCCGAACGGTGCCTTCGAAACGGTGCCTTCGAAACGGCGCCTTCGAAACGGCGCCGGCGCCGGGCGGCGGCCCGTCACCGGCGGTTGTCCACAGGGCGTCCGCCGGTGCGGCATCCGTGTCAGGCTGAAGCAGAAGAGGTCCAGTCGGCCGTCCGTCACGCAACCCGAGGTAGTCACGCACATGAGCCCCGCCGAGCACGGTGATCACCCCGCCCGCATCCTGATCGTCGACGACGAGCCCGCGGTCCGCGAGGCGCTGCAGCGTTCGCTCGCCTTCGAGGGGTACGGAACCGAGCAGGCCGTCGACGGGCTGGACGCGGTGGAGAAGGTCGCCGCCTACGACCCCGAACTGATCGTGCTGGACGTGCTGATGCCGCGGATGGACGGCCTGACCGCCGCCCGCCGGCTGCGGGCGTCCGGGGTGACCGTCCCGATCCTGATGCTGACCGCCCGGGACACCGTCGGCGACCGGGTCACCGGCCTGGACGCCGGCGCCGACGACTACCTCGTCAAACCCTTCGAGCTGGACGAACTGCTGGCCCGGATCCGCGCCCTGCTGCGCCGCAGCTCGTACGCCGCGGCGGCCGGCGCCGTCCTGCCCGACGACAGCGAGCTGCTGACCTTCGCCGACCTGCGGATGAACCTCGCCACCCGTGAGGTGCTCCGCGGCCACCGCCCGGTCGAGCTGACCCGCACGGAGTTCACGCTGCTGGAGATGTTCCTGGCCCACCCGCGGCAGGTCCTCACCCGCGAGCAGATCCTCAAGGCCGTCTGGGGCTTCGACTTCGAGCCGACCTCGAACTCCCTCGACGTGTACGTGATGTACCTCCGCCGCAAGACGGAGGCGGGCGGCGAGCCGCGGCTGGTCCACACCGTGCGCGGGGTGGGCTACGTCCTGCGCCTGGAAGGCGGCGCGGAATGAGCGCCCCCGGCGACGCGCCCGCGCGGCCCGACGCCACGCCGCCGGCGTCCGGCCTGACCAGGTTCCACCAGCTGCCGCTGCGCTCCCGGCTGGCGCTGCTCATCGCGGTCGCGGTCGCCTTCGCGGTGGCGCTGTCGGCGGCCGCCTGCTGGTTGATCACCCGCGACCGGCTCACCGAGCAGCTCGACACCAGCCTGAGCACCGTCGAGGTGAACTCCGACTACGTCCAGGCGATCAGCGCGCTCTGCGCCGGCAGCCAGCTCAACGTCCGCTTCCAGCCCACGCCGTACACCATCCAGCTGGTGTCGCCCAGCGGCTACGTCTGCACCTCGCCCAACAAGGCGTCCATCCCCGCGCAGCGCGTGGACCAGGCGGTCGCCGACGGGCGGCTGGCCAGCGCCGTGCACACCACCAAGGACGAGCACGGCGCCTCGATGCGGGTCTCGACCGTCCCCTACCGCGGCCCGATCGCCGACGCCCAGGGCAACCGGCTGGCGATCTCCGTCGCCGCGCCGATGGACCAGGTCACCGACCCGCTCAACCAGCTCGCCCTGGTGCTGCTGGTGGTCTCCGGAGTGGGGGTGCTGGGCGCGGCGACCGCCGGCCTGTGGGTGGCCCGGGCGGCCCTGAAGCCCGTAGACCGGCTGACCGCCGCCGTCGAGCACGTCGCCCGCACCCAGGACCTGACGATCCGCATCCCCACCGACGGGGAGGACGAGATCGCCCGGCTGTCCCGGTCGTTCAACGCGATGACCGCCGCGCTGGCCGCCTCCCGCGACCTCCAGCAGCAGCTCATCGCCGACGCCGGACACGAGCTCCGCACGCCCCTGACGTCGCTGCGGACCAACATCGACCTGCTGGAGCGCAGCGAGCGCTCCGGCCGTCCGATCCCGGCCGCCGACAAGGAGGCCCTGCTCACCTCGGTGAAGGCCCAGATGGGCGAGCTGGCGGCGCTGATCGGTGACCTCCAGGTGCTCTCCCGCACGCCGGAGACGGGCTCCGGCGGCACGTCGGACCTCCGGGTGGTCGCCCTCCACGACACCGTCGGCACCGCCCTCGAACGGGCCCGGTTGCGCGGCCCGTCCCTCACCATCACCGCCGAGCTCGCCCCCTGGTACGTCCGGGCCGAGCCCGCCGCCCTGGAGCGCGCGGTGGTCAACCTCCTCGACAACGCGGTGAAGTTCAGCCCGTCCGGCGGCACGGTCGAGGTGCGGTTGGCCGGTGGCGCGCTGACCGTCCGGGACCACGGCCCCGGCATCCCGCCGGACGAACTCCCGCACGTCTTCGAGCGCTTCTGGCGTTCGCCCTCCGCCCGCAGCCTCCCCGGCAGCGGACTGGGCCTGTCCATCGTGGCCCGCACCGCCGAGCAGTCCGGCGGCGGCGTGCGCCTGCGGAACGCCCCCGGCGGCGGCACGGAGGCCCTGCTGACCCTGCCGGGCGCGGCCACGCCGCCCCCGGACGTGCCGGCGGGCGAGGCCGGTGCGGGAGGTGCGGCGGGCCGGTCGGCGGCGCCCGGTGAGAGCGGGCCGGACGCCGCGCCGGGGGAGCCGGGGACGCCGGAGGGGTAGGCCCCGGGCGCTCCGGCAGGCCCGCCGGCCTGCCGGTTCCCGCCGGTCTACTTCCCCTTCGCCGCGTCGCCGAACGGCAGGTTCGAGCCGGTCAGGTCGGCGTGGATGCCGTCGCTCTCCACGGTGATGTTGCGCAGCCGCACGTCACCCGGCGTCTTGGGGAGTTGGAAGGAGAGCGACAGCCGGTCGGCGAGCTGAGGCTTCGTCAGTTCGGTGAGGGCGCCCAGCATCTTCGCGTCGATGCCGACCTTCTGGAGCAGCCACGGGTGGTCCATCACCACGTCGACGAGGTTGACGTTCATCAGCTGGTGGACGAAGCGCGGCGAACCGATCAGCTCGTGCAGCTTGTCGTCGCTGCGCAGGGCGTCGTCGATGTACTGCTTGGGGATGCCGATCCGCTCGGCGATGGCCGGGATGCTGAGCATGGACTTGACCTTGGCGGCCTGCCGGCTGAGTTCGGCCGCGCCCTTGCGGGTGAGTCGCAGGCCCTCCTCCGTGCCGGTGCCCGGGCGGTAGATCGCGACGTCTGCGATGTCCAGCCGCATCTGCCCGATGTCGGTGGAGATCCCCCGCTCGCCGTTGCGCTGGATGCGCGCTTCGGCCCGGACCCGCAGGGTGTGCCCGGCGATCGGCAGCTCGCCGACCGCGCGCACCCCGTTGTTTCCCACTCCGCTGAACTTGACCTGGGAGGCGCCGAGTTCGCGGTTCATGTCGTCGAAGGCGAGCAGCACGCTGCCGTGCATCTGGCCGATGGTGGCGCCCTTGATGGCGGACGGCAGGTCGCCGTCGAGCTGGATGTTCCGGGCGGTGGCCGCCACCTTCGCCAGCGAGACCCGGTCCGCGGCGACGTCCGGGATCACCACGTCCACCCGGTCGAGCCGCTTGTCCAGGACCTGGGTGAGGAACGGGAAGCCGTGGATGTCCACCTCGGGACGGGCGTGCAGGTGCAGGGCGGTCTTGACCTGCTCCTCGGCCTTGTTCTGCGCGTACAGCACGGCGAACCGGTCGGCGAGCGCCAGCGTTCCCGCGCAGGCCGCCAGGGCGACCAGCGCCTTGACGGTGCGCGGCACGGCCGCGAAGCGACTGATGCCCCGTCTCGTCCTCCGGTGGTTCGGCGGCGCCCAGGCGTCCTCGTCGTCCTCGTCCGAGCGCAGGCCCAGGCCCAGCGGATCGTCGGTGGCGTCCCGCTCGTTGAGGTAGCCGCGTCGCGCCGGCGACGGGGCGTACTCCGCGTCCGCCGGTGCGGCGTCGGGAGGCTCGGGGGCCGGCTCCGGATCGGCGAGCGAGGCCAGATCCGCGTACGGATTGCCGGAGTTGAGTGACGGCAGCTCTCGGGTGTCACCCTGCGGATCGTCCGGCCGGCCGGCTATGTGGGGCCGGTCGCCGGCCTCGCGGGCGGAGCCGGTCGGACGGGCGGGCGGGGACGAGGGTGAAGCTATGCGTGTGGGGGTTCGCATCCGCACATCCCACCACGAGCGGGACCCGGCGGCGCAAGTCCCGCCCGCGGAATGTGAGGAACGCGAAAGACGTCCCGCCGTCCTTGGCGAAATCTTGCCGCGCCCTTGGACGCTGCTGAACCGCCGTCAGACACGCTGGTGGGGTCCCGCCGCCCCTCGTCAACTCCCGACGGCGACGCCCCCGCACGCGGTACGGGGGCGTCGCCGGCCGCGGGACGTCGGCCGCGCGGGCGTCACTTCACGAGCGTGATCCGGTCCGCCGCGGGCGGTGCCAGCGGGCTGGTCGGGGTGGAGTGCGCCGTGAGGTAGGCGGTGAGGGCGTCCAGGTCGGACGGGCCGACGTACTTGTTGGTGCCCTGCTTCAGGGCGGGGAAGCCGTCGCCGCCGCCGGCCAGGAACTCGTTCATGGCGACCCGGTAGGTCTTGGCGGGGTCCAGGGCGGCGCCGTCGAGCTTGACGGAGTCGGCGACGACGCGGGCGGCGCCGGTCTTGGTCATGTCGAGCGTGTAGGTGAGGCCATGCGAGATCTGGAGGATCTTGGGGGACGCCTCGTTGGGGCCGCTGACCTGCTGTTGGAGGGCGGCCAGCAACTGGGCGCCGGTCAGGTCGACGACGTTGGTCATGTTGGTGAACGGCTGGACGGTGAACGCCTCGGCGTAGGTGACGACGCCGTCGCCCTCGCCGCCCGACGCCTTGTAGGCGAGGTCGGAGCGGATGCCGCCGGGGTTCATCAGCGCGAGCTGGGCGCCCCCCTTGCCGGGGTCCTGGGTGGCCGCCAACTGGGCGTCGGCGATGAGGTCGCCCAGGGGCTCCTCGGGGGTGCCGGCGCCACGGCCGTTGATGTCGGCGGAGAGGTAGCCGACGGGCTTGTCGGCGATCGGGGCGGCCAGCTTGTTCCAGCGGCCGATCAGGGACGTCATGTCCGGGGCCTTCGGCTGGGTGCGGTCCACCACGTGGTTGACCGCGTGCGGGCCGTGGACCGCGGTGCGCACGATGTCGTGGCTGCGGCGGTCGTAGGTGAGGGTGGTGTCGGTGTAGAGGCGGCCGTAGGAAGCGGCCGAGGTGACCGTGCGGGGGTGACCGGCCGGGTCGGGGATGGTGCAGGTGTAGGACTGGTGGGTGTGGCCGGTGACGAGGGCGTCGACCTGGGGGCTGACGTGCTTGGCGATGTCGACGATCGGGCCCGAGATGCCGGCGCCCGGGCCGGGGCTGTCGCAGTTGCCGTTGTACGACGTGGAGGCGGGCAGCCCGCCCTCGTGGATGAGGGCGACGATCGCCTTGACGCCCTGGCGGTCGAGGACCTTGGCGTACTTGTTGATCGTCTCGACCTCGCCGTGGAAGGCCAGGCCCTTGACGCCGTCGGCGTTGACGATGTCCGGGGTGCCCTTGAGCGTCACGCCGATGAAGCCGATCTTGACGCCCTTGTGCTGCCAGACGGTGTACGGCTTGAGGATCGGCTTGCCGGTCCGGTCGTCGGTGACGTTGGCCGCCAGGTAGGGGAAGTCCGCGCCCCGGAAGGTCTTGCCCTTCTCGTAGCAGCCGTCCTTGGGGTGGCAGCCGCCGCGCTGCATCCGCGTCAACTCGGCGCGGCCCTCGTCGAATTCGTGGTTGCCGACGGAGGTGACGTCGAGGCCGAGCCCGTTCATCGCCTCGATGGTCGGCTCGTCGTGGAAGAGGCCGGAGAGCAGCGGGCTGGCGCCGATCATGTCGCCGGCCGCCGCGGTGACGGAGTAGGGGTGGCCCTTGCGGGCGGTGCGCAGGGACTGCGCCAGGTACTCGACGCCGCCGGCCGGGACGGTCTTCTTGGTGCCGTCGGCCTGGAGCTCCTCGACGCTGCCGGAGGAGCCCTGCGGCGGTTCGAGGTTGCCGTGGAAGTCGTTGAAGGAGAGCAACTGGACGTCGACCGTGCCGGCGGGGCGGTGGGCGCCGTCGGCGCCGGCCGGCGGCGCGGTGGCGGTCAGGGCGACGCCCGTGGCGGTGGCGAGCACGGCTGCGCAGGCCGCCAATCTGCGGGCGAGACGGCCCCGTTGAGGTGCAGGTGGCATGGTTCCCCTCCGTGGATGGTGCTGAGCGGACGGCAGCATATTGTCGACGCGCGTAGAGGGATAGGGGTCCGCGGTGACGACTCGGTGGCCGTCCGGTGGCCGGGGGGATCGCGCCGGCGTCCGCGGCACCCGCGTGCGGCCGCGACCGCGTCGTACGCTTCAGACATGACTGACGCTGCACAGGAGATGGGTCGGACCGGCCGCAGGATCCAGGTGGTCGACGAGCTCGCGCCGGACGGGGCCGCGGCCGTCCTGGAGCTGATCGAACGGGCCGCACGGACGGACGGGCAACCGGCCGTGTCCGAGCAGGGCCGGCTCCAACTGCGGGGCGGCCGGCGGGACGGCGTGCGGCATCTGCTGGTGTTCGCGCCGGGTGAGGGCGGCGAGGAACTGGTCGGGTACGGGCAGCTGGAGGACACCGACCCGGTGGAGGCGCCGGCCGCCGAACTGGTCGTCCACCCCGGTCACCGCGGCCGCGGGCACGGCCGGGCGCTGGGCGGCGAACTGCTGGCGCAGTCCGGGCGCCGGCTGCGGGTGTGGGCGCACGGCGGGCACCCGGCCGCCCGGCACCTGGCGCAGACGCTGGGGCTGTCGATGTTCCGGGAGCTGCGGCAGATGCGGCGCTCGCTGGCGGACCTGGACCTGCCGGAGCCGGCGCTGGCGGAGGGTGTGACGGTGCGGACCTTCCAGCCGGACACCGACGACGCGGCCTGGTTGGAGGTCAACGCGGAAGCCTTCGCCCACCATCCCGAGCAGGGCGCGCTGACCCAGCGCGACCTCGACGACCGCAAGGGCGAGCCGTGGTTCGACCCGAAGGGGTTCTTCCTCGCGGAGCGGGACGGCCGGCTGGTCGGCTTCCACTGGACGAAGGTGCACGCCGAGGAGGGCCTGGGCGAGGTCTACGTCCTCGGGGTGCGGCCGGGCGCGCAGGGCGGCGGCCTGGGCAAGGCGCTGACCGCGATCGGGCTGCGGCACCTGTCGGCGCAGGGGCTGGCGACCGCGATGCTCTACGTGGACGCGGACAACACCGCCGCGGTGACGGTCTACGAGCGGCTCGGGTTCGTCACGCACGAGACGGACCTGATGTACCGGTCGGAGACGTGACCGGCGCGGCGGGAGCGCGCGGCGGTCGGTGAGCGGGGTGCGGCGGGGCGGGCCTTCGGGGCCGCCCCGCCGTCGTCGTCACGCCGGGGGGTGCTGCTCGCGCAGGGCGCGCCACTCGCGCGCCAGCATCGCGTAGACCACCTCGTCGGCCCACTCGCCGTCGAGGAACTCGTTCTCCCGCAGATGGGCCTCGCGCCGCATGCCCAGGCGCTCCAGCAGCCTGGCGGAGGCGGTGTTGCGGGCGTCCAACTCGGCCTGGATGCGGTGCAGTCCGAGCTCTTCGAAGCCCAGCGCCAGCAGTGCGCGGGAGGCTTCGGTGGCGTAGCCGTGGCCGGCGTGGTCGGGGTTGAAGACGTAGCCGATGCTGGCCTGGCGGTGCTCGCGGTGGGTGTAGACGAAGGTCACGTCGCCGACCAGGACGCCGCTCTCGTGGTGGACGACGGCGAGCTGGAGGACGTCGCCGGATTCCCGGAGCGTCGTGCGGGTCACCTTGCCGGCGACCGAGGCGCGCGAGCCGGCCTCGTCGTGCGGGCCCCAGTAGAGGTAACGGCAGACCTCGGGACGACGCTGGTAGGCGTAGACGGCGTCGAAGTCGTCGTGGCGCACGGGGCGCAGGTCCAGCCGCTCGGTTCGCAGCGGGTAGTCGGGGGTGAACGGGAGCCGGGGCAGGGGCGGTATGGGTGGCGCGGAAGGTCTGAGCACGCGCTTAGCGTAGGGAGCGGGGGCGCGCCGCGCAGCGGACTTTCGCGGATGCGTCGGCGGCGCCGGCCCGGCTTCGGGCGCTTCGCCCTGGTTGGCGGGTGTGAAGATCGAGGGCGGTGCGGCGCCGGCGCAACACCCGGGGGTGGCCTGGTCGCCATGTCCCCGTTACCGGCGATTCAATATCGCTTGCAAGCATCACTGAATGCAGCCCGCTGTGCCGAACGTCCCGAACCCGCGGCTCGAAATCGTCCTCGCGCCGCCGCCTCCTGACGCGCCTGGAAGTGCCCGAGCGCGGAAGAATAAGGACATGAACCAGCAGCGCAGCGCTCAGGCCCCGGCCCAGCCCGAGATGCCGCCCCAGGAAGCGCCGAGGGTGGCGGGCTCCTCGACGCAGCAGCCCTCGGTGCAGCCGTCGGTGGGCTCGATCGCCGCGCACCGCCCGCACGCCGTCCGCCGCGCGGTCTCCGGGCTGGAGCCCGACCTGGACGCCGATCCGGACGCCTACGAGGACCGCGGCGTCCCGGGTGCGAACGGCGAGGAGCTGCCCAGCGGGCGCTTCCTGGACCGGGAGCGCAGCTGGCTGGCGTTCAACGAGCGGGTGCTGGAGCTGGCCGAGGACCCGGCCACCCCGCTCCTCGAACGGGCGAACTTCCTCGCGATCTTCGCCAGCAACCTGGACGAGTTCTTCATGGTCCGGGTCGCCGGCCTCAAGCGCCGGATCGCCACCGGGGTCGCCACCCGCTCCGCGTCCGGACTCCAGCCCCGGGAGGTGCTGGACCAGATCTGGACCCGGTCCCGGGAGCTGATGGCGCGGCACGCCGCCTGCTTCCAGCAGGACGTCGCTCCGGAACTGGCTGACCAGGGCATTCACCTGATCCGCTGGCCGGAGTTGACCGAGAAGGAGCAGGCCCGGCTGTTCACGCTGTTCCGGCAGCAGATCTTCCCGGTGCTGACGCCGCTGGCGGTCGACCCGGCGCACCCCTTCCCGTACATCTCCGGGCTGTCGCTGAACCTCGCCGTGGTCGTGCGCAACCCGGTCAGCGGGCACGACCACTTCGCGCGCGTGAAGGTGCCCCCGCTGCTCTCGCGCTTCCTGGAGGCGTCCCCGCAGCGGTACGTGCCCATCGAGGACGTGATCGCCGCCCACCTGGAGGAGCTGTTCCCGGGGATGGAGGTGCGGGCGCACCACATGTTCCGGGTGACCCGCAACGAGGACCTGGAGGTGGAGGAGGACGACGCCGAGAACCTCCTCCAGGCCCTGGAGAAGGAGCTGATGCGGCGGCGCTTCGGGCCCCCGGTCCGCCTGGAGGTCGAGGAGACCATCGACCCGGCCGTCCTGGACCTGCTGGTCCAGGAGCTGAAGGTCTCCGAGGCCGAGGTCTACCCGCTGCCCGGCCCGCTCGACCTGACCGGACTGTTCGGCATAGGGGCGCTGGACCGGCCGGAGCTGAAGTACCCCAAGTTCGTGGCGGGCACCCACCGTGACCTGGCGGAGGTGGAGTCGGCGTCCGCCCCCGACGTCTTCGCCGCGCTGCGCGCCCGCGACGTGCTGCTGCACCACCCCTACGACTCGTTCTCCACCTCCGTGCAGGCGTTCCTGGAGCAGGCCGCCGCCGACCCGAACGTGCTCGCCATCAAGCAGACCCTCTACCGCACCTCCGACCACTCGCCGATCGTGGACGCCCTGATAGACGCCGCGGAGTCCGGCAAGCAGGTGCTGGTCCTGGTGGAGATCAAGGCGCGCTTCGACGAGCAGGCCAACATCAAATGGGCCCGCAAGCTGGAGGAGGCCGGCTGTCACGTCGTCTACGGCCTGGTGGGGCTCAAGACGCACTGCAAGCTGTCCCTGGTGGTCCGCCAGGAGGGCGAGACCCTGCGCCGCTACTCCCATGTGGGGACCGGCAACTACCACCCCAAGACGGCCAGGCTGTACGAGGACCTGGGGCTGCTGACCGCGGACCCCCAGGTGGGAGCCGACCTCTCCGACCTCTTCAACCGGCTCAGCGGCTACTCCCGGCGGGAGACCTACCGCCGACTGCTGGTGGCGCCCACCTCGCTGCGCGACGGGCTGATCCAGCGGATCAACAAGGAGGCCGCGCACCACCGGGCGGGCCGCCCCGCCTACGTCCGCATCAAGGTCAACTCGATGGTCGACGAGGCGGTCATCGACGCGCTCTACCGGGCCTCCCAGGCCGGGGTCCCGGTCGACGTCTGGGTGCGCGGCATCTGTGCGCTGCGCCCCGGCGTCCCCGGGCTGAGCGAGCACATCCGGGTCCGCAGCATCCTCGGCCGCTTCCTGGAGCACTCCCGGGTCTTCGCCTTCGGCAACGGCGGCGAACCCGAGGTGTGGCTGGGCAGCGCCGACATGATGCACCGCAACCTCGACCGGCGGATCGAGGCGCTGGTGCGGGTCACCGACCCGGCCCACCGGGCGGCCCTGAACCGGCTGCTGGAAACGGGGACGTCGGACTCCACCTCGTCCTGGCACCTGGGCCCGGACGGCGACTGGACCCGGCACGCGGTGGACGCGGACGGCACACCGCTGCGGAACGTACAGGAAATGCTCATCGACGCCCGGAGGCGCCGGCGTGGCCCAGCGACATGACCAGCCGGCCGGGGGGCCGTGGCCCGGTCTCCTCGGTACCGGCACCGGAAGCGGAATCGGAATCGGAAGCGGAATGGGATACGAGCCCGGCCGGACGCCGGGGGCCCGCGCAGCAGGAGCAGCAGTAGTGGACGGGCCGGGGGACGGTGTGTACGGGGACGGGGCGTACGGCGACGGTGCGTACGGGGAGACGCGGCACCACGGGGCGGACGACGGGTTCGACCGGGGGGAGGCGCACGCCGCCGTCGCAGTGCCCCGCGGGCCCGGGGACGGCACCGCAGCCGGGCCCATGGGGCGGACCGCCGAGGAGGTGCTGGCCGGCTACCTGCACTGGCACGCCGCGGAGTTCCTGCGCAGCCTGCGGCTCCACCGGGAGGCCGGCCCGGACGCGACCACCGCCGACGAGGCGGCCCGGCAACTGCGGCGCGCCGCCCGCCGGATCAGCGCCACCCTGCACACCTTCCGGCCGCTGACCGAAGAGGTCTGGGCCGACCAACTCCGCTCCGAACTCGGCTGGTTGAGCGGCACCCTGGCCCGCGAGCAGGCGTGCACGGCGCGCCGCGACCGGCTCATGGGGGCGTTGCAGCGGCTCACCGGACGGGTCGAGCGGATCGAGCGGCCGGCGGAGCGCGGCGGCCGGGGTGGACGCGCCGCCCGCAGTGCCCGGGACGGCCGCCCGGCCGCGACCGGCAGCGTCGCCACGGCCACCGTCCCGGCCGCCGCCACCGAGCCGGACGCGGAGGGCGCGCTCGCCGCCGGGGCCGCCCGGGCCGGTGCGCTGCTCGACCGGCAGCTCACCCTGGCCCGTACCCGGGCGCACTCCGCGGCCCTCCAGGCGCTCGGCTCGTCCCGCTTCCACGCCGTCGCGGACGCCGTCGCGGTGCTCGCCTCCGAGGCGCCGCTGGCCCGCCGGGCCCGCGAGGTGTCCGCCGGGGAGGCGCTGCCGCCGCTCGCCGAACAGGCGCACCGACGGCTCGCCGAGGCGGTCACCGCCCTGCCGCTGGCCCGCGCCGGCCACCCGTACAACGCCGCCGGACTCGCCGCGGGCCAGCACCAGGACGCGCCCTGGCACCAGGTGCGGCTGCTGGTCCGGCTGAGCCACTACGCCCAGGAGGTGATCGCCCCCGAGGCGATCGAGGCGCGGCTGACCGCCTCCGGCCGGGCCCTGGAACACCACCGGGACGCCGCCGAGGCCGCCGCCGCGGCCGCCTCGGCGGCCCGCACCCCGCGGATCGCGCCGGCCACCGCCTACGCGCTGGGCGTGCTCCACGCGGACCAGCGCCACGAGGTCGAGGCGGCGCGGTACGCCTTCGGCCGGGCGTGGCTGCCCGGCCCGACCGCCGAGCGCACCGGCTGAGCGGGGGAGGCGGGCGATGGGCGGGACGACGAGCGGCAAGGGCGGTGGCGGGGCCGGCGCGCGGACACCGTTGGCCGGGCCGATCCGGGCCGCGGGCTGCGTGCTGTGGCGCCGGGCGGCGACCGGCGGGATCGAGCTGGCCCTGGTGCACCGGCCGAAGTGGAACGACTGGTCGCACCCCAAGGGCAAGCTGAAGCCCCGGGAGGACGCGCTGCGGGGCGCGCTGCGCGAGGTGCTGGAGGAGACCGGGATGACCTGCGCGCCCGGCCCGGAGCTGCCGACCGTCCACTACCGGGTCGGCGGCCGCCCCAAGGAGGTCCGCTACTGGGCCGCCGAGGCCACCGGCGGCGGGTTCCTGCCCAACCGGGAGGTGGACCGGCTGCTGTGGGTGCCGCCGGACACGGCCCGCGACCTCCTCACCCAGGACCGCGACAAGGACCTGGTGCCGGCCCTGCTGGGCGCGGTGCCCCCGCCCGGCCCGGTGCCCGGCGGGGCGGGCTGACCGCCGCCGCGTCACCCACCGCGCCGACCGGCGCATACTGGAGTGATGCTGCACGGGGAAATCGAGATCAGTGCCTTCCTCAAGGCGCGCCGTGCCGCACTCGACCCGCGTGAGGTCGGCCTGCCCGACGGGTTCGGCCGGCGCCGGGTGCGCGGCCTGCGGCGCGAGGAGGTCGCCCAGCTCGCCGGGATCAGCGTGGACTACTACACCCGCGTCGAGCAGGGCCGGGCGCCCGCCGTCTCCGACTCCGTCCTGGACGCCATCGCGCGGGCCCTGCGCCTGTCGGACGGCGAGGTGACGTACCTGCGGAACGTCGCGGTGCCGCGCCGGCGGCCCGCCGGGGGCCCGGCGTGCTGCGTGCCGGGACCGGTCCAGACCGTGCGGCCGGAGATCCGCCAGCTGCTGACCGCCATGGACCCCTCGGTGGCCGCCGTGGTGCTGGGCCGCGGGCTGGACGTCCTGGCGTGGAACGACGCCGGCGGCCGGCTCGCCCTCGACCTCGAAACGCTGGACCCCGCGCGGCGCAACACCGCCCTGCTGGTCTTCCTCGAACCGGCGGCCCGGGAGGTCTACCCGGACTGGGAGGAGAAGGCCGAGGAGGTCGTCGGCAACCTCCGGGCCGACAGCGGGCGGCACCCGGACGACCCGCGGATCTGCGAGGTGGTGAACGAACTCCTCGCCGGCAGCCCGGAGTTCCGCCGGATGTGGGCCGCGCAGGGCGTCCGCGAGTGCCTGCGCGGCACCAAGCGGGTGCGGCATCCGGAGGTCGGTGAGCTGACCGTCACCTTCGAGAGCTTCCGGCTGGGCGCGGACCCGGACCAGGTGCTGGTGACGTACACCGCGTCCCCCGGCTCGCCCTCCGAGGCCGGGCTGCGGCGGCTGGCGGCCGGCGCGGCGGTTCCGGCGGGCAGCGTCTCGTAGGGGCCGGCCGCCGGCTGCCGGGAGCGCGCGGTGCGCCCGCCGGCGGTGCGCAGCGGTCAGCCGCCGCGCGGCGCCAGCGCCTCCCACCGCACCGTGACCTCGCCCTGACGCCGGCGGCGCGGGTCCCCGGCCAGCGGCCAGTCCGCCGCCAGGGCGGCCACCGCGGCCCGCCACCGCTGCTTGGCACCCAGCGCGCCGAGCGGCGCGGCGCTCGCCCACGCCCGGTCGAAGTCGCGCAGGAAGGCATGCACCGGTTCGCCCGGCACATTGCGGTGGATCAACGCCTTGGGAAGCCGTTCGGCCAGGTCGGAGGGGGTGTCGAGAGAGCCGAGACGGGTCGCGAAGGTGACCGTGCGGGGGCCCTCGGGGCCGAGCGCGACCCAGACGTGGCGCCGCCCGATCTCGTCACAGGTGCCCTCGACCAGCAGCCCGTCGGGCGCCAGCCGCGCGCACAGCCGTGCCCAGACGGCGGCGACCTCGTCCTCGTCGTACTGGCGCAGCACGTTCGCGGCCCGGATGAGGACCGGGGCGCGGCCGGGCCGACCGGGCAGCGGCACCTCGAAGCCGCCGTGGAGGAAGTCCAGCCCGGCGCGGACGTACGGCAGGGCGGCGGTGACCCGGGCCGGATCGATCTCGACGCCGACGACCCGGGCGTCGGGCCGCACCGTGCGCAGCCGCCCGAGCAGCTCCAGCGCGGTCCACGGCGCGGCGCCGTAGCCGAGGTCGACCGCGACCGGGTCGGTGGCGCGGCGCAGTGGCGCACCGTGCTCGGCGGCGATCCAGCGGTCCATGCGGCGCAGCCGGTTGGGGTTGGTGGTGCCGCGGGTGGCGTTTCCGACCGGGCGGGACGGCGTGGGGGCCGGCACGGCGGCGGTGCGGGAGGCGGAAACGGGGGAGCGGCGGGCCATGCATCGAGGGTATGGGGTCCGGGGGCAGGGTCGGCCGGCTGCCCCGATCCGGGCTGCCCCGCGGAAAGCGGTCAGGTTTTGGCAAAGTGCGACGCCAACCACGCAGAAGACCGAAGCAAACACGAAGAAACCCGAACCGAACCCGAAAAAACCCCGAAGAAAAACCGAAGACGGCCGCCCGGACGGAAATGGATCGCGGTCCGGCGTTGTTGGAGGGGGGCGGAGGCGCGTCACCCGCCCCGCCTAGGAGGTAGCTCGCAGTGAGCCAATACGTGTCCAGGCTCCGCAGCCGGCAGGGGGGTCCCCCCGCACCGTCCAGGCAGTTCGCGGGCCCGTCGCGGCTGCGCCTGCCCGGCGCCCGCCGCCCCCGCCGCGTGGCGATGCTCAGCGTGCACACCTCCCCGCTGCACCAGCCCGGCACCGGCGACGCCGGCGGGATGAACGTCTACATCGTCGAGCTGGCCCGCAAGCTCGCCTCGCTCGGCATCGAGGTGGAGATCTTCACCCGGGCCACCACCGCGGCCCTGCCGCCCGCCGTCGAGCTGGCCCCCGGCGTGCTGGTGCGGCACGTCGCCGCGGGCCCGTACGAGGGTCTCGCCAAGGAGGAGCTGCCGGCCCAGCTGTGCGCCTTCACGCACGGCGTGATGCAGGCGTGGGCGGGCCACCGCCCCGGCTACTACGACCTGGTCCACTCCCACTACTGGCTCTCCGGCCACGTCGGCTGGCTGGCCGCGGACCGCTGGCGGGTCCCGCTGGTGCACGCCATGCACACCATGGCGAAGGTGAAGAACGCCGCGCTGGCCGTCGGCGACACCCCCGAGCCGGCCGCCCGGGTGATCGGCGAGACCCAGATCGTCGAGGCCGCCGACCGGCTGATCGCCAACACCGCCGAGGAGGCCGACGAGCTGGTCCGGCACTACGACGCCGATCCCGGCAAGGTCGCGGTGGTCCACCCCGGCGTCAACCTCGACCGCTTCCGGCCGCTGGCGGAGCACGGCGCCGGCGACGTCGCGGCCAGCCGGGCCGCCGCCCGGGACCGCCTCGGGCTGCCGCAGGACGCGGTCATCCCGCTCTTCGCCGGCCGCATACAGCCGCTGAAGGCCCCCGACATCCTGCTGCGCGCCACCGCCGCGCTGGTCGACGCGGACCCCGCGCTGCGCTCCCGGCTGGTGGTCCCGGTGGTCGGCGGGCCCAGCGGTAGTGGCCTGGCCAAGCCCGAGGGCCTGCAGAAGCTGGCGGCCCGGCTGGGCATCGCCGATCTGGTGCGGTTCCGCCCGCCGGTCGGCCAGGAGCAGCTCGCCGACTGGTACCGCGCCGCGTCCGTGCTGGTCATGCCGTCGTACAGCGAGTCGTTCGGGCTGGTGGCGATCGAGGCGCAGGCGTGCGGCACCCCGGTCGTCGCGGCCGCGGTCGGCGGGCTGCCGGTGGCGGTGCGGGACGGCGTCAGCGGCTTCCTGGTCGCCGGCCACGACCCGGCCGACTACGCCCGGGCGCTGCGCCGCTTCCTCGACGACCCGTCGCTGGCCACCCGGATGGGAGCCGCCGCGGCCCGGCACGCCCAGTCCTTCGGCTGGGACACCGCCGCCACCGCGACCGCCGACGTCTACACCGCCGCGATGCAGGAGCGCCGCCGTCACCTACGATCACTGCATGGGTGAGGAACGGCGGCCCCCCGCGGGCGAGCGGCAGGCGAGCGACGCCGGTGCGGTGATCGAGCGCACCCTGGCGGACGCGGGCCTGGAATGGGAGTCGCCGGCCGCCGGCACGTACGTCGTCAAGCTGCCCGGCACCCGCAAGCTCGCCACCACCTGCTCGCTGGTCGTCGGCCGGCACTCGCTCTCCCTCAACGCCTTCGTCGTGCGCCGGCCGGACGAGAACCACGAGGCCGTCCACCGTTGGCTGCTGGAGCGCAACACCCGCCTCTACGGCGTCAGTTACGCGCTCGACACGCTCGGCGACGTCTACCTCGTCGGCAAGTTCCCGCTGACCGCCGTCACCCCCGACGAACTGGACCGGCTCCTGGGCACCGTCCTGGAGAACGCCGACGGCAGCTTCAACACCCTCCTGGAGATGGGCTTCGCCTCGGCGATCCGCAAGGAGTACGCCTGGCGCGTGTCGCGCGGCGAGTCCACCCGCAACCTCGCGGCCTTCGAACGGCTGACGCGCGGCGACGCGGACGCCTGACGCCCGGCCCGCGGCGCGGCGCACGCGGACCCGGGGCCGGCCACCCACCGGCCGACGGCGTCCGGTGCGGCGCGCCGGCGGACGCGTCGCGCGGGGCTAGGAGTTCGACGGCACGGAGGCGGCCCGCCCACCGTCGGCCCGCTCGTCGGCGACGGGGAGCGCACCGGCCTGCGCCGGGGCCGGCGCGGGGACGGCCCCGGCCTTCGGCCCGGTGCCGTCGACCACGGCCGTCCGCTCCGGCAGATTCCGCAGCAGCAGCCCGTACCCCACCGCGGCCACCGTGCCGACGGCCGCGCAGCCGGCCCAGAGCGCATCGGCGCCGTAGTGGTCGATGACCGTGCCGCCCAGCAGCGGGGCGGCCAGCGAGGCCACGGACCAGGACAGCGCGTACATGCCCTGGTAGCGGCCGCGGCCGTGCAGCGGCGACAGCCGGACCACCAACCCCATCTGCGTCGGCGAGTTGACGATCTCGCCGAGGGTCCACACGGTGACCGCGACCGCGTACAGGGCCACCGAGCCGGCCAGCGCCGTCAACCCGAAGCCGTAGCCGGCCAGCAGCGCCGAACCGATCAGCAGCGCCGCCGGGCTGCGGTGCTCGATGAAGCGGGTGACCGGGATCTGCAACAGCACGATCAGCACCCCGTTCACCGCGATCACCATCCCGAAGTCGACGCTGGAGAAGCCGTCCTGACCCATCGACACCGGCAGTGAGACGTAAGCCTGTTGGAAGAGCAGCGCCAGCAGGAGGTTCAGTCCGACGACGGTCATGAACCGGCCGTCGCGCAGCACGGTCAGCATCGAGACCCGCGGGGCGCCGGCCGCGTCCGCCGTCCCGCCCGCGGCCCCGGCCACCTGCGGACGGGACTCCGGCAGCTTGAAGAAGACCACCAGGGCACAGGCCAGCACGAGCCCGGACTCGCCCAAGAAGAGCGCCAGATAGCCGTGTTCGGCGATCAGGCCGGCGGCGCTGGAGGACACCGCGAAGCCGAGGTTGATCGCCCAGTAGTTCAGGGAGAAGGCGCGGACCCGGTCCTCGGGCGCGACGATGTCCGCCATCATCGCCTGCACCGCGGGCCGCGAGGCGTTGGTCGCCATGCCGACCAGGCCGGCCACCACGGCGATCGCCACCGGATCGGTCATGAACCCCAGCAGCGCCACCGAAGCCGCCGTGGCCACCTGCGCGACGAGCATCGTCGGCCGCCGCCCGAGCCGGTCGGTGAGCACCCCCGCACCCACCGACGAGATCACCCCGCCCAGTCCGTACAGGGCGCCGACCAGTCCCGCGTACGAGGCCGAGTAGCCGCGCTCGACGGTGAGGTACAGGGCCAGGAAGGTGGCGACGAAGGAGCCCAGCCGGTTGACCAGCGTGCTGGTCCACAGCCACCAGAACTGCCGGGGCAGACCGGACACGCTCGCCACGGCGGCCCGCCGGACCCGGGCCAGGCCCCGGGGCGAGGATTCGACACTGGACGCAGGCATGACATTCCCCCTGACGGTCGCCCGTCACCGAAGGGCAGCTCGGCGCGATGACGGGACGGTGTGGTGACCGGACGACGCGGTAAGTGGCACAAGCGTCATGCGCACACTACGAACCGGACGGCCGGCCAACCACTCGATTGACCGGAAGCGTCAAACGTCGCCACCCACCCCGCCCCCGCGTCCGTGCAGGTGACGGCCGCGCGCCGGCCCACTCCCCGGCGTCGATTACGCTCGACGGCATGGCCACCGCACCGTACAAGCTGATCCTGCTCCGCCACGGCGAGAGCGAGTGGAACGCGAAGAACCTGTTCACCGGCTGGGTGGACGTCAACCTCAACGAGAAGGGCGAGAAGGAGGCGGTCCGCGGCGGAGAGCTGCTCCAGGAGGCCGGCCTGCTCCCCGACGTCGTCCACACCTCCCTCCAGAAGCGCGCCATCCGCACCGCGCAGCTCGCCCTGGAGTCCGCCGACCGGCACTGGATCCCCGTCCACCGCAGCTGGCGGCTGAACGAGCGCCACTACGGTGCGCTCCAGGGCAAGGACAAGGCGCAGACCCTGGCCGAGTTCGGCGAGGAGCAGTTCATGCTCTGGCGCCGCTCGTACGACACCCCGCCGCCCCCGCTGGCGGACGGCGCCGAGTTCTCCCAGTCCGGCGACCCGCGCTACGCGTCGATCCCGCCGGAGCTCCGCCCGAAGACGGAGTGCCTCAAGGACGTCGTCACCCGCATGCTGCCGTACTGGTACGACGGCATCGTCCCGGACCTGCTCGCCGGCCGCACGGTGCTGGTCGCCGCCCACGGCAACAGCCTCCGCGCCCTGGTCAAGCACCTCGACCAGATCTCGGACGCCGACATCGCCGGCCTGAACATCCCCACCGGCATCCCGCTCTCCTACGAGCTCGACGCCGACTTCCGCCCCCTCACCCCCGGCGGCACCTACCTCGACCCGGAGGCCGCCAAGGCCGCCATCGAGGCCGTGAAGAACCAGGGCAAGAAGAAGTAAGCCCCCGCGCAGAAGCCCCCCATCCGCGGTGGTGCCGCGGGTGGGGGGCTTCGCCGTGCCGTTGTCGTGCCGTGCGCGCGCCGCTGGTCAGCAGTTGCCGCCGCACTGGCACGGGCCGCCGGACTGGCAGCCGCAACCGCAGCCGGAGCCACAGCCGCACGCGCCGAGGAGCGGGAGCCGCGGCCGGTCGATGGCCGTCGGCTCATCCTGGGACGCGGGGTTCTGGGAGTCCGCCGTGAGTGCCATGTATTCGCCTCCTAGGGGTCACCTGGTGCTTATTGCAAACCCGGGTGCACAGGCGCGTCAACGGCGCGTGGGCGCACGCTACGCGCCCTCCACCGCCGTCTGCGGCGCGATCTCGTCCGGGTGCTCGCCGGTCACGAGGTAGACGACGCGCTTGGCCACCGAGACCGCGTGGTCAGCGAAGCGCTCGTAGTAACGGCCCAGCAGGGTCACGTCCACGGCCGTCTCGATGCCGTGCTTCCACCGGTCGTCCATCAGGTGCTGGAACAGGGTGCGGTGGAGCATGTCCATCGCGTCGTCGTCCTGCTCCAACTGGAGCGCGAGGTCGACGTCCTTGGTGATGATGACCTCGGCGGCCTTGGCCATCAGGCGCTGCGCCAGCTGCCCCATCTCCAAGATGGTGGCGTGCAGGTCGCGCGGCACCGCCCGCTCCGGGAAGCGCAGCCGGGCCAGCTTGGCCACGTGCTGGGCCAGGTCGCCGGAGCGCTCCAGGTCGGCGCTCATCCGCAGGGAGGTGACGACGATCCGCAGGTCGGTGGCGACTGGCTGCTGGCGGGCCAACAGGGCGATGGCCCGCGCCTCCAGGTCGCGCTGGAGGTCGTCGACCTTCTCGTCGGCGGCGATGACGTTCTCGGCCAGCTTCAGGTCCGCGTCGAGTATCGCCGTGGTGGCGCGCCCGATCGCGGAGCCGACGAGCCGGGCCATCTCGACCAGGCCCTCGCCGATCGAATCCAGCTCCTCGTGGTACGCGTCCCGCATCAGTGACCTTCTCTCGCTTCGAGGGATTCCGGTTGCGCCCGGAGTGATCCGGGGAGTGTGGGGGTGGTGCGTGGTGATGAGTGGGAGGTGGCCGTTGCGCCTACGCTCCCACGACCGGCCGCCGGTGGGCCCCCGCACCCTCAATGTGCGGCCGGATCACGACCTGCGGGGCCATCGGGGGTGAACCGCCACCGACCTGAAGGTGAACTCTGGGAAACGCCGGGAAGCCCGGAGGCGGCCGGGACGGCACCGGCCCGGCCCCGCCGGCGCGGAGAGTGAATCGCCACCGACACCTCGGTGAACTCTGGGCGAAGGGTGTCCGAGCAGCAGCTCCGACCGCTGGGGGAGTGTCCGAACCGGCACATACTCTGGATTCATGAACGTGGACGCGGCCGTCGCCGCAATGGCAGCGATCGCCGGGCTCTGCACCGGCGTCTTCGCCATGCTGGCGTTCCGCTGGAGCGAGCGGGACCAGGCCAAGCCCACCCGCACCTCCCTGCACACCGAGGCGGTCCTGCCACCCGGCGTCGACACCGTCCTGTCGGTCCTGCGTTCCTCCGCCGTCGTCCTCGACGAGGCGGACACGGTGGTCAAGGCCAGCTCCGCGGCGTACGCCCTCGGACTGGTCCGGGGCGGTCGGCTCGCCGTCGAGCCGATGCTCCAGATGGCCCGCGACACCCGCCGCGACGGCGAGATACGCCAGGTCGAGCTGGACCTGCCGCGCCGCGGCACCGGCCGCGGGGACGCCCTGGCGGTCTCCGCCCGGGTCGCCCCGCTCGGCTCCCGGCTGGTCCTGCTACTGGTCGAGGACCTCACGGAGGCCCGCCGCATCGAGGCGGTCCGCCGGGACTTCGTGGCCAACGTCAGCCACGAGCTCAAGACGCCCGTCGGCGCCCTCTCGCTCCTCTCCGAGGCCGTGATGGACGCCAGCGACGACCCCGAGGCGGTCACCCGCTTCGCCGGCCGGATGCAGAACGAGGCCACCCGCCTGACCAACCTCGTCCAGGAGCTCATCGACCTCTCCCGGGTGCAGAACGACGACCCGCTGGAGGACTCCGAGCCCGTCCTGGTCGACGAACTGGTCGCCGAGGCGGTCGACCGCTGCCGCCAGCAGGCCGGCACCAAGCAGATCACCATCGCCGCCGGCGGCACCGCCGACCTGCACGTCTGGGGCAACCGCGGCCAGCTCGCCGCCGCCCTGGGCAACCTCGTCGAGAACGCCGTCAACTACTCCCCGGCGCGCACCCGCGTCGGGATCGCGGGCCGCCGGGTCTCCGTACCCGGCGGCGACCTGATCGAGATCGCGGTGACCGACCAGGGCATCGGGATCTCCGAGAAGGACCGCGACCGCATCTTCGAGCGGTTCTACCGCGTCGACCCGGCGCGCTCGCGCGCCACCGGCGGGACCGGCCTCGGCCTCGCCATCGTCAAGCACGTGGCCGCCTCGCACGGCGGGGAGGTCACGGTGTGGAGCGCTGAGGGACAGGGCTCCACCTTCACCCTGCGTCTCCCGGAAGCCGGGACCGTCCGCGACCGCGAACGGCCCTCGGACCTCACCGCGGAGGGCCTCGACGACGAGGACCGTCCGTACGAGACCTTCAACGATCCGCTCCCAGCTCACCCAGCCCCGGAGGTCCTTCCGTGACCCGAGTGCTCGTCGTCGAGGACGAGGAATCGTTCAGCGACGCACTGTCGTACATGCTCCGCAAGGAGGGCTTCGAGGTCGCCGTGGCGGCCACCGGCCCCGACGGCCTGGACGAGTTCGAGCGCAACGGCGCCGACCTCGTCCTGCTGGACCTGATGTTGCCGGGCCTGCCCGGCACCGAGGTCTGCCGCCAGCTGCGCGGCCGCTCCAACGTCCCGGTCATCATGGTGACCGCCAAGGACAGCGAGATCGACAAGGTCGTGGGTCTCGAAATAGGGGCCGACGACTACGTCACCAAGCCGTTCTCGTCCCGCGAACTGGTCGCCCGGATCCGCGCGGTGCTGCGCCGCCGCGGCGAGCCGGAGGAGGTCGCCCCGCAGGCCCTGGAGGCCGGCCCGGTCCGGATGGACGTGGACCGCCACGTCGTCACGGTCTCCGGCGGCAAGGTCGACCTGCCGCTCAAGGAGTTCGACCTCCTGGAGATGCTGCTGCGCAACGCCGGCCGGGTGCTGACCCGGATGCAGCTGATCGACCGCGTCTGGGGCGCCGACTACGTGGGCGACACCAAGACGCTCGACGTCCACGTGAAGCGGCTGCGCGCCAAGATCGAGCCCGACCCGGGGGCCCCGCGCTACCTGGTGACGGTCCGCGGCCTGGGCTACAAGTTCGAGCCGTAGGCCGCCGCCGGCGCCGGCCATGCGTGAAGGGGCGCTCCTCCCTGCCGGGAGGAGCGCCCCTTCACGTGGTGCGGGCGAAGCGGGCCTCAGTGACCGGCGTGCGCCGACTCCGAGGGCTTGCCGGAGCCGCTCGGGGTGGCCGGGGCGCTGGGGCTGCCCGACTCGGAGGGCTTGCCGCTCGCGGAGGTGGACGGCTGCGGCGTCACCGACGGACCGTAGCTCTCGAAGACGTTCTTCGCGGGCACGACATAGGCGTTGATCTTGACCTTGCCGGCGGCGCTGAAGGTGAACGTCAGCGGCTGGGCGTTGCCGTCCTGGACGGCCTCCCGGCCGCTCTCCAGGATGGCGCTGGCGTTGCCCTTGCCGCCGATGACCGCGGAACCGCCGGCCGGCACGTCGATCTTGACGGGCGACAGCTTGGCCGACTGGCCGGTGCCGTCGACCGCGATGCCGGTCAGCTGCTGGTCCTTGGTGCCGGTGTTGAACACCGTGGCGGTGATCGCGGCCGGGCCCTTGGCGTTCGCCTCCGGCTGGGTCACGACGTTGACGTTCTGGATCTTGATGTCGCCGACGCTGGTCTCGGCGTTGTCCGGCTTGACCTCCAGCGTCTGGGCGTCGTTCCCGGCGGCGCACGCGGAAAGGGTGGCGACGGAGAGCGAGAGGACGGTGGCGGCGAGGACGCCGCGTCGAAGGCTGCGGCTCACGGCGGCGGCATCTCCTTGACGAGCTACGGCGGCCGAACGTTCGTGCCCGGTCGCGGATGGACGGCTGGGGCGGCGTTGCGCACACGTCATGACGACGGGCACGTAAAGCCGCCCTAAGGGTGGGTCAGCGCCGCTAGGTTACCGAGCCGTCCTCGCGGCGCCGCACCCGACCCGCCCCCTAGGCGATCACGCGCCTCCCGGTCGCCCCGGTCCACCCGCGGCCGGGGTGACCGGACGAACGGTCCGCACACCCCCGGCGGGGATTTCCGGAACCCGATCTGGGTCCGATCTCAGTCCGATCTCGGCGGTGATCTCCGGAGAACTGGTTGGCATATTCCGCAGCCGGCTGTTCGAGTGGTGGCCGTGGTGTTTCCCCCGGTGAAAAGCGGTATTCACAAGGAATGCACATGCCGCCGGAATTGATCACACGGGGCGGTGCGGGGCCGTTGATCAATTCTGGGATTCCGGCCCGGGCCGTGGGCAAGCGTCCGAACGGAGTAGCGGAACTCGCTCGTGCGGATCGGTGTAAATCGGGACGTTCCGCCCATTGGTCATTGTGATTCCGGTGCACCGCGGGGGGCTTTCCGTGTGCCCGGGAAGCCCCTCCGACCTGCGAATACCTCCACCCCGAGCCCCTTCGCAGCACGTTCCGGTCGCTGTTGTCAAGCCCCGAGATATGCCCTGACCTGCGAAAACGCCATTCAGAACGGCCCGTTCCCGTGTTAGCATGGATAGCCACGGAAGGGGTACCTGTCACATGACGTTCAAGGTTGGCGACACCGTGGTCTATCCCCATCACGGGGCCGCGCTGATCGAGGCCATCGAAACTCGCCAGATCAAAGGCGTGGACAAGACCTACTTGGTGCTGAAGGTCGCCCAGGGCGACTTGACTGTTCGTGTGCCAGCGGACAACGCGGAGTTCGTCGGCGTACGCGATGTGGTCGGTCAGGACGGGCTGGACCGGGTCTTCGAGGTGCTGCGTGCACCGTATGCCGAAGAGCCGACGAACTGGTCCCGTCGTTACAAGGCAAATCTTGAGAAGCTCGCCTCGGGCGACGTGATCAAGGTCGCCGAGGTCGTGCGTGACCTGTGGCGACGTGAGCGTGAGCGCGGACTCTCCGCCGGTGAGAAGAGGATGCTCGCCAAGGCCCGCCAGATCCTGGTGAGCGAGCTGGCCCTCGCGGAGAACACCAACGAAGACAAGGCCGAGGCCCTGCTCGACGAGGTCCTCGCGTCCTGACGACGCACGGCTGACTGTGCCGGCGTGAGGTGACGACACAGCAGCGACGTAGCAATGCCGCGGTGCCCGAGTGACGCCCCCCTAAGCGGAGGGTCTGTTGCCGGGCGCTGCGGCATATCTGCGGGTGGTGCACGGGAAGGCCGGACGTGGGGCTGGCGGCGGCTTCCTCGGCGAAGCCCGCCGGGCCCTCGTGGTGGCGTGCCGGGCTCGGGCTGCTGCCCCGACCGCTGTCACGGAAGGGTTCCGGTCAAGGCATAACGCCCGGCACTCCCAGGCCATACCCACCTCTCCCGAGGAAACAAACCTGTCTGCCCCAATTCCGGGTTCGCCCGGACTCCGGAGCCATCGATGTCAGATCCTTCCCGCCCGGTCCGCATCGCCGCGGTCATCCCTGCCGCCGGCCGCGGCGTCCGGCTCGGTCCCGGCACCCCCAAGGCGCTGCGCACCCTGGGCGGCACCCCGATGCTGGTGCACGCGGTCCGCGCGATGGCCGCGTCCCGGGCCGTCACGCACATCGTCGTCGTCGCCCCGCCGGACGGCCCCGACGAGGTCCGGCGCCTGCTGGACGCCCATCCGCTCGCCGATCGCACCGAGCTGACCGTGGTCCCCGGCGGCGCCACCCGCCAGGAGTCCGTCCGGCTCGGGCTGGCCGCCCTGCCCGACGGCATCGACGTGGTGTTGGTCCACGACGCGGCCCGGCCGCTGGTGCCGGTGGAGACCGTGGACGCGGTGATCGCGGCGGTCCGCGGCGGCGCCCCGGCCGTGGTCCCCGCGCTGCCGCTGGCCGACACCGTCAAGCAGGTCGAGCCGCGTCCCCAGGGCACCCCGGAGCCGGTGGTCGGCACCCCGGAGCGGGCCCTGCTGCGCGCCGTGCAGACCCCGCAGGGCTTCGACCTGCCGACGCTGCGCAAGGCGCACGAGGTCGTCGTGGAGGGCGAGGGTGCCACCGACGACGCCGGGCTGGTGGAGCGGCTCGGCCAGGGCGTGGTGCTCGTCCCCGGCCACGAGGAAGCGTTCAAGGTGACCCGGCCGCTGGACCTCGTCCTGGCCGAGGCCGTACTCGCCCGGAGGAGGGCCACCGATGGCTACGTCTGATGCGTCCGCGCAGGTTCCCGCGCCGTCCGGCCTGCCCCTCGTCGGGGTCGGGACCGACGTGCACGCCTTCGAGCAGGGCCGCCCGCTGTGGTGCGCCGGGCTGCTCTGGGACGCCGCCGAGAGCGACGGGTACGGCCTCGCCGGGCACAGCGACGGCGACGTGGCGGCGCACGCCGCCTGCGACGCGCTGTTCTCCGCGGCCGGCATCGGCGACCTCGGTGCGCACTTCGGCACCTCCCGCCCCGAGTGGTCCGGTGCCTCCGGCGTGACCCTGCTGGCCGAGGCGGCGCGGATCGTCCGGGCCGAGGGCTTCGCCGTCGGCAACGTCGCGGTGCAGGTCATCGGCGTCCGGCCGAAGATCGGCAAGCGCCGGGACGAGGCCCAGCGGGCGCTGTCGGCGGCGGTCGGGGCGCCGGTCTCGATCTCCGGCACCACCACCGACGGACTGGGGCTGACCGGCCGCGCCGAGGGGCTGGCCGCGATCGCCACCGCCCTGGTGGTGCGCACCGGCTGAGCCGATCCGCGGGCCGATCCGCGGGCCGGACCGCGGCGTTCCGCCGATCGGAGTCGCGCCCCGCAGGAATACCCGGCGCCGCAAGGGGCGTTGGGCGAGAATCCGGGGTAGTGGTGTCCATCGGAAGCCGTCGGTTCGGCCCTTAGGAAGGATCCTCCGTGACTGCAACGCTCTCCGACCAGCTCAAGGAGCTGCTCGACTCGCCGGTCTTCGTGACGGTGGGGACGGTCCAGCCGGACGGCAGCCCCCAGCTCTCCCCGGTGTGGGTGAAGCGCGACGGCAACGACCTGCTGATCTCGACGACCGTCGGCCGCCGCAAGGAGCTGAACCTCCGCCGCGACCCGCGGGTGTCGGTCGTCCTCCAGCCGTTCGACGCCCCGTACACCTACGCCGAGATCCGTGGCGAGGCCAGCCTCACCACCGAGGGCGGGCAGGAGCTGATCGACGAGCTGTCGCTGAAGTACACCGGCAAGCCGTACGCCGAGTTCAACCCGACCGCGGTGGACGACAACCAGCGCGTCGTGGTCCGGATCACCCCGCGGAAGGTGGTCGGCGCCGTCTGAGCGCCGCCCCGGCGGCGGGGCACCTCCGCCCGGGCAAACCGGGACGGAACCACCGGCCGACGGGGCGGCGGTGAACCATCCGTGTCCCCGTGCTCAAAGGAGCACGGGGCACTCCCGCGTTCCGACTACCCTTGTCCCGTGACGATTCGCCTGTACGACACCAGCGCCCGGCAGATTCGCGACTTCACCCCGCTCCGGCCGGGCTGTGTCTCGATCTACCTCTGTGGTGCGACCGTGCAGGCTGCCCCGCACATCGGACACATCCGGTCGGGACTCAACTTCGACATCATGCGCCGCTGGTTCGCCCACCGCGGCTACGACGTGACGTTCGTCCGCAACGTCACGGACATCGACGACAAGATCATCCAGAAGTCGGCCGAGCAGGGCCGCCCCTGGTGGGCGATCGGCTACGAGAACGAGGTCGCCTTCAACGCGGCCTACGACGCCCTCGGCTGCCTGCGCCCCACCTACGAGCCGCGGGCCACCGGCCACATCCCCGAGATGATCGAGATGATGCGGGGCCTGATCGAGCGCGGCCACGCCTACGCCGCCGACGGCAACGTCTACTTCGACGTGCGCTCCTTCCCGGAGTACCTCCAGCTCTCCAACCAGGAGTTGGACAACCTCCGCCAGCCGTCCGGCGAGGGCGAGACCGGCAAGCGCGACGCGCGCGACTTCGCCATGTGGAAGGCGGCCAAGGAGGGCGAGCCCAGCTGGGAGACCCCCTGGGGCCGCGGCCGGCCGGGCTGGCACCTGGAGTGCTCGGCGATGGCCCACAAGTACCTGGGCTCCGCCTTCGACGTCCACGGCGGCGGCGTCGACCTGGTCTTCCCGCACCACGAGAACGAGATCGCGCAGGCCAAGGCGTACGGCGACGACTTCGCCCGGTACTGGTCGCACAACGCCTGGGTGACCATGAGCGGCGAGAAGATGTCCAAGTCGCTGGGCAACTCCGTGCTGGTCTCGGAGATGGTCAAGCGCTGGCGGCCGATCGTGCTGCGCTACTACCTCGGCACCCCGCACTACCGCTCGATGATCGAGTACAGCGAGGAGGCGCTGCGCGAGGCCGAGTCGTCGTTCGCGCGGATCGAGGGCTTCGTCCAGCGCGTCGTGGAGAAGGCCGGGACCGTCGAGCCGGCGGCCGAGGTGCCGCTGGCGTTCGCCGAGGCGATGGACGACGACCTGGGCGTCCCGCAGGCGCTGGCGATCGTGCACACCACCGTCCGGCAGGGCAATTCGGCGCTGACCGCGGACGACAAGGACGCCGCGGTCGCCCGGCTCGCCGAGGTGCGGGCGATGCTCGGCGTGCTCGGCCTGGACCCGCTCGACGAGCGGTGGACGGGCGGCGGCGCGGACCGCGGCGAGGACCTGCACGGGGTCGTGGACTCCCTCGTCCGGCTGGTCCTGGAGCAGCGGCAGGGCGCCCGGGCCCGCAAGGACTACGCGACCGCCGACGCCATCCGCGACCAGCTCCAGCAGTCCGGCCTGAGCATCGAGGACACCCCTTCGGGCCCGCGCTGGTCGCTGACCTGAGCCCGTCCCCGGGGTCGTCCCGGGGACCGGCCGCACCCCCGGCCACCAGCCGGATTCGCCCTTCCCGGTGACCGCGGGCGACACTCAATCCATACGTACGTACCCACTCCACGTCGAGAGACGTCGAGAGCAGTGAAGAAACAGGTGACCCATGGCCGGCAACAGCCAGCGCAGGAACCGCCGCACGTCGAACAAGAAGGGCGCTCAGGTCGGCAGTGGCGGTAAGCGGCGCCGGTCTCTCGAGGGCAAGGGGCCGACCCCGCCGGCCTCCGCACGCAAGGGGCACGTCAAGAACCGCGTCGCCAACGCCAAGGCCAAGCAGGCCGCCGGGCGCGGGCCGGCCCCGCGGCGCGGCGGCGCCAAGGGCACCGCGGAGCTGGTCGTGGGCCGCAACCCGGTCGTCGAGGCGCTGCGCGAGGGCGTGCCGGCGACCACCCTGTACGTGCAGCAGTTCATCGACAACGACGAGCGGGTGCGCGAGGCGCTCCAGCTCGCCAACGAGCTGGGGCTGAACCTCCTGGAGGCCCCGCGGCCCGAGCTCGACCGGATGACGAACGGCCTCAACCACCAGGGCCTGGTCGCGCAGATCCCGCCGTACGAGTACGCGCACCCCGAGGACCTCGCCGCGGCCGCCTTCGACGACGGCGAGGACCCGCTGATCGTCGCGCTGGACGGCGTCACCGACCCGCGCAACCTCGGCGCCGTGGTCCGGTCCGTGTCGGCCTTCGGCGGCCACGGCGTGGTCGTCCCGGAGCGCCGCGCGGCCGGGATGACCGCCGGTGCCTGGAAGACCTCGGCGGGCACCGCGGCCCGCACGCCGGTGGCCCGCGCCACCAACCTGACCCGGGCCCTGGAGGCGTACCAGAAGGCCGGCATGACGGTGGTCGGCCTGGCCGCGGACGGGGAAGTGGAGCTCCAGGACCTCCAGGCGCTGGACGGTCCGGTCGTCATCGTCGTCGGCAGCGAGGGCAAGGGCCTGTCGCGGCTCGTCGGCGAGACCTGCGACGTGCGGGTGCGGATCCCGATGCCGGGCGGCGCTGAGTCGCTGAACGCCGGTGTCGCCGCCGGCGTGGTGCTGTGGGAGGCGGCGCGCCGCCGCGGCTGATCGTGGCCGCCGCCGGGCGTTTCCCGGCCGTTCCCGGGCCGGGCGGGGCCGCGTTCCCGCCCGGCCCGGGGCACAACATGACGCTCCGTGCGTCCTCGCCGCATCACGTGATCTTTTGACGGGTCTCGGACAGATCGTGCCGGTCAAGGCAGTGTCTTAACCGCGGGTCACTCGGTTAGATGAGCGTGGACACCAGAACACCCCGCACACCGGGGGGACGCTCGTCGAGCTTCGACGACGAGCCGGTCCTGAGCTCGGTCAAGGTGCCGTGCGATCCCGCGCAGGTCATCGTCAACCACGCCAGCTTCCGCGTGCAGCTCGCCGCCCCGGTGGCCGCGCGTGTCCTGGCCGAGACCCCGCGCGTCCCCGCCCTCCGGGGGTCGCCGCCCAGACGCCGCACGCCCGTGGTCTGGAGCGGCCGCACCGAGCCGGGCGGCGCGGCCGGCGCCACCACCCAACTCCTGCACGCGGTGCGCGACGCGGGCGTCGGCCTGGACCCCGGCCCGGCCGAGGACGTCGGCACGACCCAGGTCCTGCCCCGGGTCCGGCTCGGCGACTCCCCCGCCTCCACGGTGGTCGGCCAGCGCGGCCCCGCCGACGACGAGGACACCCTGCCGCGCGGCACCCGCGCCCTGCCCGGCCCGTTCCCCGGCCCGCGGTACGCCGGCGGCCCGCACGGCGGCGACGACGAGCGGTTCGAGGCGCGCGACCTCCTCGACACCGGGGCCAGGCGGCGCGTCGGCGACGGCGTGCGGCACGCGTACTACCCCGGCCGCCGGATGAACCTCGGCGTCGTCCTGCTGCCGCTGCGGATCTTCCTCGGCCTGATCTCCGTCTACGCCGGGATGGGCAAGCTCTGCGACCCGGTGTACTTCGACGGCGGCCAGCGCGGCTCGATGGTCACCTGGCTGCTCTCCCTGCACCCCTGGGAACTCGCCGTGCCGCTGCGGGACTTCGCGGTCGCGCACCCGGTCGGCGCCGGGCTGACGGTGGCGTTCCTCCAGGTCGTGGTCGGCGTGCTGACCATCTGCGGACTGTGGCAGCGGGTCGCCGCGTCGTTCGGCGCGCTGCTCTCCGCGGCGCTGCTGATGACCGTCAGCTGGCGCACCCTCCCCGCCTACGACGCCCCCGACATCATCTACCTCGCCGCCTGGAGCCCGCTGATCATCGCGGGTGCCCCGGTCTACTCCATGGACGCCCGGCTCGCCGGCGAGGCGTGGCGGCGGCTCGGCCCGCGCGTCGAGGTCGGTGCGCTGCGCCGTCGGGTGCTGCGCCGCGGCGCCATGATGACCGCGGTGGTGGCCGGTCTGACCCTGCTCATCGGTTCCCTGCTGGGCGGTGCCGTGCGGACCGCCCGGGTGCCCACCGTGCCGCGGCCCGGCGAGCCCGCGATCAACAACCTCCCCGGCTCACCCCTGCCCAGCCCGGGCCACAACGGTTCGCGGCCCGGCCACCGCATCCCCCGCCACCCCGGTGCGCCCTCGACGGGCGCCTCCCACAAGGCCCACAAGCCGGGCCTGCCGACCGCCTCGGCTCCCGGCGCCCCGTCGGCCGGCGGCCGCACCGGCGCCGCGACCCGTCGGCCCGGCGCGACCACCAGCGCCCCGCAGCACTCGGCCCCGGCCCATGTCCCGTCCCGCACCCAGTCGCCGGGCGGTTCGGGCGGCACCGGCGGCGGTACGACCGGCAGCTCCAGCAACGGCACCCCCGGAGGCGACTCCGGCCGCGGCAGCACCCTCGGCGGTCTGCTGGGCTGACCCGCCCGCGGGCCGGCCGTCCGCACCACGCGTCCCCGATCGCTCCGCTTCCCCAGGCCCCCGGGCCGAGGGGGGTGGGCGGTCGGGGACGACTGCGTTCGGGGGAGGGGGAGGAGGGCGGCGGGGCTGGCGGCTGGAGAGGGCGCCGTGCCGCGGGTGGCCGTGGGGCGGGTGCCGTGGGGCGGCGGGAGGCGGCTCGACGGACCCGTTGGCCCCGTCGGTGCCCGCGCGTCATCCAGGGGGCCCTGGGGGCCTCAACGGGACTGTGCGGCGAGCTCCTTGGCGGCCTCGGTGAGGTCCTTGGCGGTGTCGATGGCGCGCCAGTAGGCGCCCTGGGGGAGCGGGTAGCCGGCCAGCCGGCGTTCCCGGGCGAGGCGCGGGAAGGTGGTGCGCTCGTGGTCGCCCCGGGCGGGCAGCAGCTCGGTGAAGGCGGCGGAGAAGACGTAGACGCCCGCGTTGATCAGGTACGGGGACGGCGGGGCCTCGATGAAGTCCAGCACGTGTCCGAAGGCGTCGGTTTCGACGGCGCCCCAGGGGATGCGCGGACGGGCCAGCGCCAAGGTGGCCACGGCGTCGCGCTCGTGGTGGAAGGCGGCCATCTCGCGGAGCGGGAAGCGGGTCCAGATGTCGCCGTTGGTGGCGTACCAGGGCTCGTCCGGGCGGGCCAGGGAGCCCGCGGCGTGCTTCAGGCCGCCGCCGCGGCCCAGCGGCTCGTCCTCGACGACGGTCGTGACGCGCAAGGGGAGTTGGGCCTGGTCCAGCCATTCCTGGAGGACCTCGGCGAGGTGCCCGCAGGAGACGACGGCGTCGGTGACGCCCTCCTCGGCGAGCCAGTTCAGCTGATGGCCGATGATCGGGGTCCCGGTGCCGGGAATCTCGACCATCGGCTTGGGTCGGTCGTCGGTGTACGGGCGGAGACGGGAGCCCTGGCCACCGGCCAGGACCACGGCCTGCGTGGGGAACGGATGCGGGGCGCCGGTCATGGTTCGCACCCTAGGCGGTGCGAGCAACGGTCACTGGGCAGCGGCCACGCCGGTGGCGAAGGAGGTGTCGCAGACCGGGCGGGAGAACGCCTGGGCGCGGTGCGCGGCACCGTACTTGGCGACCGCGGCGCGGCCGAGGGCACGGGCGATGGAGGCGCAGTGCTTGGCCAGCGACGGCCGGGCGGTGGTGGCCTCCTGGAGGTGCGTCAGGGCGACGCCGGGGTCCTTCTCCTGGAGTTCCACGAGGAGGCGGTCCCGGAGGACGTCCTGGGCGGCACGGGGGCCGGCCTGGGTGGAGACCTTCCCGGAGGAGGCGGCGAGTACCTGCGACTCGGCGGTCTTCGATGCCCAGGGGACGCGGGTGACCGCGAGGGTCCCGGACAGGACGAGGACGACGGGCAGGACGAGGGCGAGAGTTCGGCCGATTCGGCGGGCTGCGGAGTTCACGGTCGTGATGGTAGCGAGGGGTGATGATTTGGCGACATTCGGTCACCTTATTGGGGGACGGAATGGCTCGTCGGTGCGGTTGTTGGGTTGACGCACTGGTACGAAAAGCCGCTTCCGGGGCGGCAATTGCGGCGAGTTGCCGGAAGTGCGACGGAGCCCTCGCGGGCTTGCGGGCGCGGGCCCGGCCCCGGTCCGGAGGCGCCGCGGCGGCGGTGCGGGGACGCGCACTACCCCACACCGCCGCCGCGGTAAACCCGTCCGGGTCGCGCCCGGTGGTCCTGATCGGCTCGTTCGCCGGCCGGCCGGCCGACGGGCGAGCGGGCCGCTGCCGCCGCGTCGGCGGTGTGCCCGTCGCGCGGGCAACGTGCCGCCGGGTCGGTCAGTCGGTCAGGCGCTTGCCGGTCGAGGTGGAGAAGACATGCGTCTCGCCGGGCTGCGGGACCACGTGCAACTGCGTCCCCTTGGCCGGGACCTGGCGGCCGTTGACCCGCACGACCAGGTCCTTGACGGTCCCGCCGACCTCGGCCGTGCCGTAGACGTAGCCGTCGGCGCCCAGTTCCTCGACGACGTTGACGGTCACCGCCAGGCCGGCCGGGGCGTTCGAGGACTCCTTGGACAGCGACTGGGCGGCCGCGCCGTTCTGCTCGACGATGTCGAAGTGCTCGGGCCGGATGCCGACCGTCACCGTCTTGTCGCCCTCGGCGCCGGCGAGCGCCTCCCGACTGACCGGCACCACGCTGTTGCCGAACTTCACGCCGCCGTCGGTGATCGGCACCTCGACGAGGTTCATGGCGGGCGAGCCGATAAAGCCGGCCACGAAGAGGTTGGCGGGCCGGTCGTACATGTTCCGCGGCGAGTCCACCTGCTGGAGCAGGCCGTCCTTGAGCACCGCGACCCGGTCGCCCATCGTCATGGCCTCGACCTGGTCGTGGGTGACGTAGACGGTGGTGATGCCGAGGCGCCGCTGGAGTCCGGCGATCTGGGTGCGGGTCTGCACGCGCAGTTTGGCGTCCAGGTTGGACAGCGGCTCGTCCATGAGGAACACCTGGGGCTCGCGGACGATGGCGCGCCCCATCGCGACCCGCTGCCGCTGGCCGCCGGAGAGCGCCTTCGGCTTGCGCCCCAGGTACTCCGTGAGGTCGAGGATCTTCGCCGCGTCCTCGACCTTCTGCCGGATCTCGGCCTTCGGCACACCGGCGATCTTGAGGGCGAAGCCCATGTTGTCGGCGACCGTCATGTGCGGGTAGAGCGCGTAGTTCTGGAACACCATGGCGATGTCCCGGTCCTTGGGCGGCAGGTGCGTGACGTCCCGGTCGCCGATGCGGATGACCCCCTCGTCGACGTCCTCCAGCCCCGCCAGCATCCGCAGCGAGGTGGATTTGCCGCATCCGGAGGGCCCGACGAGGACGAGGAACTCGCCGTCCTCGATGGTGATGTCGAGCTTGTCGACGGCGGGCTTGTCGGAACCCGGGTAGATCCGGGTCGCCTGGTCGTACGTGACCGTTGCCATGGTGTGTCCCTTCACCGGCAGGAACGTGCCGGACGATCCGAGTAAAGGAGTGGGCGGCCCGCCACCGGGGACGTGCGCCACACGAAGTGGTGTAGTCCACAGCGGCAAACCGCTGGTGACGCTACCGGCGCGGAAGCCGGGTGTCAGTAGCTCCGCGGTCACGAAATGCCCTCGGACGCCGCGGCCGGGACGGGATGGCACAGCGCTGACCCCATAAGGCAACCGGCACCGGGCACGCCTAGGTACACTTCATCCGGTACGCCTCCTTAGCTCAGCTGGCCAGAGCACCGCTCTTGTAAAGCGAAGGTCGTCGGTTCGAATCCGACAGGGGGCTCTGAGCACACCGCGCTGACCTGGGATTTCTCCCCAGGGAGGCGTCTTATTCGGCCTCGGACTCCGCGTCCGGGGCCGTTTGCGTGCGCGGTGCGTGAGCGGATGGGGCACCAGAGGCAGGGGCGGGTACGGACTTCCCGGCACCGTTCGGAACGGCTCCGGCTCCGGATTCCTCGCCGCCGGACCCGGATTTCTCCGCCGCTTCGAGGTTCTTCTCGGTCTCGGTGGCCGACTTCGTCGGGCGTGCGCGGGGGACGAGGCGGGCGGCGGCCTCGGCGATCGCCCGGTCGGTCTCCGGCAGCAGGCTCGTGTACGTGTCCGCGGTGATCGCGATCGAGGAGTGGCCGAGCATCTCCTGAATGTCTTTCAGGTCGGCCCCGGCCGCGTGGGCGAGGGTCGCGGCTCCGTGGCGCAGGTCGTGGAGCCGGATCGGCGGGAGGCCGGCCTCCGCGCACAGCTCGGCGAACCGCACGGTGACGTTGGCGGGGTGGAGCAACTCGCCGTTCTCCCGGGTGAAGACGCGCCCGGTCTCCACCCAGGCGCTGCCCCACGCCGCGCGGTCCTCGTCCTGCTGGGCACGGTGCCGTTCGAGGGCTCGGATCGTTCCGGAGTCGAGCGCGATGGTGCGTGCCCCCGCGTCGGTCTTGGGGTCGTCCTCGTACACCTCCCAGCCGCTGACGACGAGTTGCTTGGCGACGGTGATGCGGCCGTCGGCGAGGTGCGTGTCGGTCCATCGCTGCCCGCACGCCTCGCCTCGCCGAAGCCCACGGAAGGCGATCAAGTGCCAGAGCGCGTACAGGCGGTCCTCCGAGACGTGGTCGAGGAAGAGGCCGGTGTGCTCCGGCTTCCAGACCATCACCGGTGATGGCTTCTCGCCGGTGCGCTGCCAGTGGAGGACGCGCTCCTCGGTCCACACCAGGGCCTTGGGGCGCTTGCCCGCCTCCAACGCGACGTGGGCGGCGGGGTTGAAGGTGATCAGCTGCTGGGCGATCGCGGTGTTCAGGGCGGCTCGCAGCGTGGAGCGGATGCGCTGGCGCGTGGCCGGGGTGACGACGCGGCGGAAGGGCTCCATCTCGGCGACGGCGGCCTTCAACGCCTTGCGTTGGGCGCGGTGTTCGCGTCCCTTCCAGGGGACCTGGGCAAGGTCCTCGATAGCCCTGCGGCGGGCGGTGTTTCCCTCGATGATCTCGACGTTGGCCTCGGCGATGGCCTCGAACATCTCCGACAGGTGGCTGACGCGGAGACGGTCGAGCCGGATGTGCCCGATCCGCGGTTTGAGGTGGAGGCGGATGTTGCCCTCGTCACGACTGATGGCGCTCGGCCGCCCCTTCTTGCCCGCCAGCCACAGGTCCAGCCAGTCGCCGACCGCGAGGCGGCTGGTGAGGTCCAGGCCGTGGCTGAGGCGGCGACGGGTCTCCTCGACGTTCGGCAGTGGCGTCTTCTCGGCGCTCACCGTCTCCAGCAGCTCGGCGATCTGCGCCAGCCCCTCGGGGTCGTCCGCGTCGGCGAGCCCGAGGAGCGCGCGTATGTGGTCGAGGTCGGCCTGGGCGGCCTTGAGGGTGTCGTAGCCGGCGCGGCTGAAGGAGCGGCGGGTGCCGTCCTCGCGGGGCGGAAGCTCCTGGCGTATCGAGTATGAGCCGTGCTTCCGGTTGGCGAGCTTCGGGCAGTTCTTGCCGAGCGGCTTGGCGGTCTTGGGGTCGCGGCAGTAGCAGCGGCGGTGGGTGGAGCCCTTCAAAGGCGTTCCTCCGGGGTGGTGTTGGTCTCCGGTGCGGGCAGGTCGACGTCGCCCAGTGCGGGTGGCAGGTCGGGTGGGGTGGCTCCTTCGTCGCGGATGTCCCGACGGAGGTAGCGGAGGCTGTACTTGGCGGAGATGGCCTGGTCGGCGTACTCGTTCCGCTTGCGCTCGGCCTCTTCGCGCTGGGCGCGGCTGGTCGCCGTCTTGGCGGCGAAGCGGGCCTGCTCTTCCTCTTCGAGCGCGGCCAGCGCGGTGCGTACGAGGCTGGCGTGGCGCTCGAAGTCGGGGACCAGGCCCGCGTCGTGCAGGGACACCTCCTCCTCGCCGGTGAAGCGGCGCAGGGCTTCCCAGGTGGGGATGAGGTCCTGGAAGGGGAGTTCCTGGGTCCGGTCGACGTAGCCGACGGGGAAGATCAGGCAGGGCGGGTAGGTCTGCAGGGCGGCGGCCAGGACCATGACGTCGACCAGGGGAAGGTTGGCGCGGCGGCCGGACTCCATGTTGGCGATCACGTTGCGCGGGATGGGGTGCCCGAGCTGTTCGCAACGGTCGGCCAGGTCCTGTGCGCTCCATCCCATCTCCTTTCTCCTGCGGCGGACTTCGCCGGCCACGTTGGCCTTGATCCGATCCGCCCACTCGGGAACGTCGTCCTCTTCATCATCGAAACCGCGCTGTGTCATGCAGACACATTAGCTTGGCCATCCTGGTTGGTAGACGCCTGGAGCCGGACGTGTTGCCCGCGTTCGCCGACGGCTGTACCGAAAGGGGTGCGCTGCATGCGCGAAATCGAGATCGCCGACCGGGTGAAGGGCATGACTCGGGAGGAGTTGCTGGCCCTACCGGCGGCCGTTGACCTGGAAACGGGTAACCGGGCGCTCGGGTTGGGGCGGAGCAAGGGATACGCGTTGGCGAAGCGGGGTCAGTACCCGTGCCGGGTGCTGAGGCTGGGCCATGCCTATCGCGTGGTGACGGCGGACCTGCTGGAACTGCTGGGACTGGCGGCGTGAGAGCGGGGCACCGTTGCAAACGTGTCTGCGCTCAGCTGACACAGAAACGCTGGACTGTGCCAAGGGGTGGACGTACTGTCCGTGTTCGGCTGCTGAACGGCCCGCAGGTTCAGGCACTGAACGTCCGCGACGTTCAGAAACCGAACGTCCCTCGTGTCCCGCCACGGAACACCCCGGACGTCCTGCCACGGGACAAAGCGAGCCCCCGGCGAGGCAACGCCGGAGGCTCAGCACGCTCCCACCGCCCGTATCCACCGAACGACCCGCGTGCGCTGAGCCGGCATGCCCGGCGCCGCAGAAGAGGAGCTGCCCTGTGCAACCTACGACACCCGACGCACATTCCCGGACCGGCGAGACGATCTGGCCGGTGGCAGCGATTCCCGGGAAGCCGGGCGCCCACCTGACGGGCGAGCGAGCCGGTGGGGAAGACGCGACGCCATCGGCCGGTGACACGGCCCAGAAGCCATCCGTCCCGCAGCCTCGGACGGCGAGTGCCGGCACGTTCGTCGGTCCTCTGCGCCAGGGCGAGCAGGTGCTGGGCGACCTGCGGGCGCAGATCGCGCGGTACGTGGTGATGCCGAGCCAAGAGGCACTCACGGCAGTGACGTTGTGGGTCGCGGCGACGCATCTGCAGCGTGCGTGGCAGCACGCGCCGCGCCTGGCGATCGTCGCGCCGGAGAAGCGGTGCGGGAAGTCCCGGCTGCTCGACGTGATCACCGAGACGGTGCACAACCCCCTGATCACGGTCAACGCCAGCGCTGCGGCGATCTTCCGGTCTATCGGCGACGAGGACCCGCCCACACTCCTGGTCGACGAGGCCGACACCCTCTTCGGCACCACCAAGGCGGCGGAGAAGAACGAGGAAGTGCGTGGCCTGATCAACGCGGGCCACCAGCGCAACCGGCCGACGCTGCGGGTGGTCGGGCCGGAGCACAAGCCGACGAAGTTCCCCACCTTCGCCATGGCAGCGCTCGCCGGGATCGGCGACCTGCCGGACACGGTCATGGACCGGTCGGCGGTCATCCGCATGCGCCGCCGGGCAGGGAAGGAGAAGGTGGCGCACTTCCGCACCGCTCGCGACACCCCCGCCCTCCACGCCATACGTGACGAGCTCGCCGCGTGGCTGAAGCCGCTGTTCCGGCGGGCGATGGACATGGAGCCGGGCATGCCGGTGGAGGACCGTGCGGCGGACACCTGGGAGCCCCTGGTGACCATCGCGGACCTCGCCGGCGGCGAGTGGCCAGCGCTGGCCCGCACCGCCTGCCGCGCCATGACCGACTACGAGGCCGGGCAGGACGAACAGGGCGGCCTGCGCACCCGCCTCCTGGTGGGCATCCGCCGCGCCTTCGCCGCCGAGAACGACCCCCCGGCGCTCCGCACGAAGCGCCTGCTGGAGCACCTCAACGCGGACAAGGAAGCACCGTGGGCGGACTACAGCAGCGAGGGCCTGACCGCGCGCGGCCTTCAGATCCAACTGCAGCCCTTCGGTCTCAATTCGTCCAACCGCCGCTTCCCCGACGGCACCCAGGCCAGGGGCTTCACCCGCAACCAGTTCCTCGACACCTGGGCGCGCTACTGCCCAGAGCCCAACCCTCCGGTCGGGCCCGCCCAGCCAGCCGTCGAGCCGCTTCCTGACACCGAAGCCTGACCCGCCACGACCCGTACCACCCGTCCCCGCGCAGGTCAGCGCAGGGACGGGTGCCCGACCCGCAACGGGTCAACTCGACATCACCACACCACCCGTACCTGCTCTGACCAGGCATGCAACGGGTGGTACGAGTCACCGCAACGGTGCGGCGGCCACCCCTCCTCGCGCTGGTGGCCGCCGTCCGCCCCGACCTGGAGTACCTCAGCTTGACCTCCCCCAGCACCACCACGCCCGCCATACCGGGCACCGTCGCGATCCGCGCCGGCATCGCCCTGCTCGCCGCGTTCGCCTTCGCCCTCTCCTACGACGCCCTGCGGCAGATGGCCGTCGCCATCCACATCCGCGGGCTGCTCACCTACGCCTTCCCCCTCGTGATCGACGGGTTCATCGCCATCGGCGTCGGCGCCCTGCTCATGCTCCGCACCGCCCCGCTGCGCTCCCGCGTCTACGTGTGGGCCCTCGTCGGCCTGGCCACCGTGACGAGCATCTGGGCCAACGCCCTGCACGCCGTACGCCTCAACGAGCAGAGCCCCCAAGGCGACGGCCTCCGACTCGGCGACCTGACCGTCGGCGCCCTGTCCGCCATCGCCCCACTCGCCCTCGCGGGAGCGGTCCACCTCTACATCGTCATCCGCCGCCACCCCACGCCTCATACCGAGGAGGACGGCACCACAGAACGCATTGAAGCCCTCGGTCCCGACCGTCGCTGTGGTGGCGACGTCCGGCTCCCGATTCCTGTCGAAGGCCAGCTCGATCCGCTGTCCGGTGCCGCTCGCGAATCCGAGCCCGATTCCGGTGATGAGGTGTCGGCACAGGCCCTGCCGGCTCCCCGGCGTACCGGTCGGCCGCCGAACGCGTCGCTCGAAGAACTGCTGGCCATGGCCCGCCCGGTAGTCGAGCGCATGGGCAATGTCGACCGTGACGCGATTGCGGACGAGATCCGGGACGTACAGGGGCGCAAGGTCTCCAACGCCCGCCTGCAGAAGGTGATCGACGCCCTCACCAAGGAGCACGAAGCGGCGTCGGCCTCGCTCGCACGTTCCGCCTGATCTTCCCGCGGCCCTGCCCGCCGAAAGTCCGGAACCACACCCGGATTACCGGTAGCCCGCCGAACCCTGCCTCGGTCCCGCACGACCGCAGAACACCCGCACGGTGCCGTTGGCACCCCATCCGACAAGGAGCCCGCCCTGAAGACCCACCCCACCGCCACCATGTTCCCGATGCTCGGCGAGGACGAGTTGCACGACCTCGCCGAGTCCATCAAGTCCGACGGCCAGCACGAGCCGATCGTCCTCGACGTCGACGGCATTCTCCTCGACGGCCGCAACCGTCTCGCCGCCTGTGAGATCGCCGGAGTGGAGCCCCGCTTCACCACCTACACCGGCGACGACCCGAAGGGGGTGGTCCTCTCCCACAACCTGCGACGCCGGCACATCAGCAAAGGCCAGCAGGCAATGATCATCGCGCTGGCCCGTTCCTTTTCGGAACACTCCCTGCGGCACCACGCCAAGCTCCACCACATCAGCCTGACCCGCCTCTCCAACGCGGCCACGGTCCGCAACCACTCGCCTCACCTCGCCGAACAGGTCCGCACCGGCGCACTCACTCTCGACGCCGCCTACAACACCGTCCGCGAGAACAAGGCCCGCGCCGCCGCGATCCAAGCCCGGCACAACCGCCTGCGCGAGCACGCTCCCGACCTCGCAGAACAGGTCAGCGAGGGCCTCCTCACCCTCGACGACGCCACGACGGCACTCGACCAGCGGGAACAGGAAGAAGAGTTGCAGCGATCCGTGAAGGCCACCGATGCTCTCCGCCTGGCCGACGGCGACCCCGCCCCGAGCCTGGTGCAGCTCGTCGAACAGGGAGGCATCACCTGGGGCCAGGCCCGCCAGCGCGCCGAGCAGTTCCACACCGACCGGCGGGACGCCATCCAGCAAGCGCAGCAAGCCCTCCGGGTGATCGCCGAGAACTGGGCCACCGTCCAAGACCTCGCCGCCCGACCCGACACCCCCTACGCGCGTGACATCCTCGACGGCCTCGCGCCCGAAGCCCGCTCCCTCGCCCAGAGGCTGACCACCCTGGTCTGACGCGGCACATCCCCTCGGAGCCAGCGCCGGGGTCTCGCCGGGCTTCTTCCGAGAACGCTCGATCCGGGTCTCCCGCACCTGGCGGTATGACGCGCTTGACGGCGTCGCGAGGCGTCCTTGCGGCCCTGGACTACCGGAAGTCCGTTGCCACTTCCGGACTTCCGGTAGCCCGCCGACCCCTGCTCCAGCCTGGACAGCAACCACAGCACCCTGGCGAGTCAGCTCCGCGCCCCAAGACGGTGCGCGCCGACGCAATTCACCCCATCCGATCCCCACGCACACCGCAGAGGCCCGAACGATGTACGACCCGCACCACGAACTGCCCACAGGCCAGGAGGAGATGACCACGCCCTCCAAAAGCGGAGCAAGTTGTACCGGGAGCAATGCTCCCGGGTCTCCCGCCCCGGGGGTGGCGGGAGAGGATCGGTGCCAGGGGGCACCGGACCGGGAAGCTGCGACCGAGGGCGGACCGCAGCCTGGAGGGGAACGGCAGGCCGAGAGCCTTTCGCCGAAGCGGCAGCGTGCCCGTCAGCCGAAGCCGCTCAAGCGCCTGCACCAGCCCAGCTGCCGTATGAACGAGCCCGAGTACGCGCGCTTCACCGCCGCAGCCACCCACTGCAAGATGACCAACGCTGCTTTCCTCGCCTACGCCGTCGACAAAGCCGCCCGCGACCTGAACCGCACCGCCGCCGAGATCGCTACCGAGCGGGAAGTCATCGACGAGATCTTCGCCGCCCGTCGGCACCTCGGCCGCATACACGGCCTCTTCAACCAGGTCGCCAAAGCCCTCAACTCCGGCGCCGACACACCCCACCTCGATGCCACCGCCCGGGCGGTCCACGACGCAGCCCGCCGCATGGAAGCCGCCGCCGACGCCCTGCTCGCCCACCGCGACGACGGTGCCCCGGCATGATCCCCAGCATCCACAAGCGCGGCAGCGAAACGATCGGCCTGATCCGCTACCTCTACGGCCCCGGCACCCACGAGGAGCACATCGACCCGCACCTCGTCGCCGCGTACGATCCGCTCACCCCAGACCCTGGCCGCGACCCCCACACCACCTACAAGCAGCTGCAGCACCTACTCGACCAGCCGATCGACGCCCTGCCGAAAAGCCGTCGCCCCAACAAGCACGTGTGGCACATCTCCGTACGGGCCAGCCCCGAAGACCCGATCCTGTCCGACGAAGACTGGGCCGCCATCGCCCGCCGTACGGTCGCCGCCACCGGCATCGCACCGGAAGGCGACGAAGCGGCGTGCCGGTGGGCGGCGGTGCGCCACGCCGACGACCACATCCACATCATCGCCACCCTCGTCCGCGACGACGGCCGACGCCCCCGCCTCCACAACGAAGCCCGCCGCGCCCAGGCCGAGGCTCGCCGCATCGAGGCCGACTACGGCCTCCGCCGCATCGCGCCCGGTGACGGAACCGCCGCCAAGCGCCCCACCACTGCCGAACGCCACAAGGCGGAACGCCTCGACCAGGAAGCCACCTCACGTGAGCTCCTGCGCGGACACGTCCACCGGGCGCTGGCCGGTGCAGTGGACGAGACCGAGTTCTTCGACCGGCTTACTGCCGAAGGCGTACGGATCAAGAAGCGGGTCGCGCCCTCCGGGGACGTACTGGGTTATTCGGTCGCCATGGTCGGCGACCGCAACAAGGACAACGAGCCGGTTTGGTTCTCCGGCTCCAAACTCGCCCCGGACCTTTCCCTGCCCAGGATCCGAAAGAGGTTCGCGACCACCCCGGACATGCCCGAGCTTCCGACGGTCTTGGATCGCAGCGCTGCCTCAGCGCCCGTCCGCGCCCGTCACCTCGCCGCCGAGACCGCAGGCTCGGCGCTGGCATCATTGGCGTCCGACGACGACAGCGCGGCAGCGGCCCAGCTGGTCGGTGTCGGCGAGGTCCTTGATGCCCTCGCTCAGACCTCCCTCGGACCGACGCAGGCGGAACTGCGAAACGCCGCTCGGCACTTCGAGCGCGCCACTCGCTCCCACATCCGCGCCAAGAACGAGGAGATGCATGCCCTGCGCCGCGCGGCCCACCAGATCGTCCACTCCGGGCCCGCCCGCGGCCGCGGACCGGACGGTGCCGCTACCGTCCTGGTCCTCGCCATCATGGTCCTCGCCGTCATCGCCGCCGCCCGTTGGCACGCTGCCCGAGGCCACGCACACCAGGCCGAGGCAGCTCAGCAGGCGGCAGACCACCTGCGCACCGCCTACCAGGCGACCGCTGCCGGCCCACTGGCCGCCCTGCGCGCCTACGGACAGCACCTGCCTGCCCCGTCCCGGAGTCGCCACGCCGCCACCATGCGGGCCGCGCTCCCTCACCTTGCCGACCGTCTCCAAGCCGAATCTGGTCGGGACGCGCTGACTGCAGTCCTCGACCAAGCCGAGCGCGCCGGTCACGACACTGTCGCCCTGCTGGCCAAGGCGGCCTCACAACGCGAGTTGGGCAGCGCCGAGTCGATCAGCGACGTCCTGGTCTGGCGGCTCCACCACCTCGGCTACATCACCCGGCCCGCATCTGCGCCCGGGCTGAAGCGTCCGCGTGGCAATCCTGTCGCTGCCTCCGCTACAGCGGCAGCCACCCACCAGGAGGTGCGCCGGTCACCACGTAGGTGATCACGTGCGCACCGAACACCATCGAGCGAGCAGGGCCAATGCTTCCCTCACCGGAAGCAGTCCATCGGCCAACTCCCGGACTGGACCGCCCTGTGTTGCCGCGGTCAGGGCGGTCCGGTCTCGTTTCTCGTCCGGGGCCTGCAATCCGGCCGTTTCGTCAGGTGGCGAATGTCCTCCCGACCACCGTGACGTTGCACAGTTCGCGGTAGAGCCGTGATCCGAGCACCGCGCGAAGGCTTGGTTCGCCTACGGGGCAAAGGGCGTCATGCTCACCCACCGACCAGCCGTCGGAAGTCAGGCTGTAAGGCGCCCCGGAATAGCCCCAGATGCGAGGCGCGCGGACCCGAAGGGTCAGGAACTCCGTACTCCTCAGGTGCGGGCATTCGGCCATCGACGTTCGGGCGTGTACGTCGCACAGCGGTGGCATGGCTGTCACGGAGCCCTCCGGCCAGGTCGGCGGGTCGTGTTCCTTGCGCCAATCCAGGAACAACCAACCGTCCTTGTCCCTGGAGGCCGGTTCGCCGCAGACCTGGCACTTCATCCACCGCATCGCGTAGTACTGGCGCCCCGGATGCATGGAGTCGTAGACAGGCCGTCCCTTGCCGGGTTGGTTTGGGCTTGATGCGCTTTGACGGACATCTGAGATCAGGGGTTCTGCCCCGGAAGGATGTCCATCATGGAGAGCATGGG